>NZ_CP045403.1:3782722-4087834 GCF_009363695.1 Bacillus sp. THAF10
TTTGTCGTATTTTGCAAACCATCTTCAATTTTATCATTGACTTCTCCAATCACACAACTAAATATTTCAAAGTCCTCTTGAGAAATTTTGGTAAGATTCAAATAAAAATCCTTGATCATTCCTGTTGCTGAGGCATCTTCCCAGTCATACCCAGTGACCTCATATAATAAGTACGAGCTTGGGGACGACTTTGTGTGGGTGGTGATAAGCTGAAGAGTTTCCTCTTGTTTAAGCAGATCATTATAAAACGTTCCGACTGCCTTCCATTGGTTGTCTTCCTCCATCACGGTCCAATTCAGATGGCCCATCTTCTGTTTTAAATGATTTACCTCTTTTTGAAAAGCGTCTAAATCCCTAATTTTATAGACGTTTATTCGCCCATAAAGTTTCCACTCTTGCACACTTATTTTTTCTTTTTGAAAAACCTCAACAATATCAAGTATCTCAGTACTGAATTCGTTTGTATCTTGAGCTCTGCTTTTTTCATTCCCAAGAATTACCCCCGTAAAACATATAATTAAAATAAATCCAATTCCTAGCAATCTATTAGTTCTATCCGTCCATTTAATCTTGCTCATCATTTCCCCCACGCTCCCCGTTCTTGTTACTACCCATTGTTGACAGCTGCGACTGTAGAAATACATAAAAAGGTTCGTCAAAATTCTTAGGAATTGCTTACGAAATTTCGGGATGTGGTGTGAGCTGGCGGGGGTTGTTGCTTTTTTTAGAAGGGGTTGGGTAATTAGTGGGTTTTTGAGAAGATTTTAGATACGGGGATTGTGTGGAACAAAAAAAATACCCTGCATATGCGGGGTACTCGTGGATAGCGATGGTCGATGGAAGAGCTAAAAATTTGTTTAAGAGCGATTTTTTAAATTTGCGAGCGAAAAACTGAATTTGTGAGCGATAATTGGAATTTACGAGCGAAAAACTGAATTTACGAGCGATAATTGGAATTTACGAGCGAAAAATATAGTTTACGAGCGAAAATCAAATTTTGAGAGCGAAATGCCTAAATATGGATTTCTCAACCTTCCATTGCCCCGCCCCCTACCACATCATCGGCAATCGTTGCGACAAGAACAGGTAGTCTAAGAAGAAGTTGCTTACTGCCGAGCCGATCGCAATTGTCACGAGGATTAGCAGGAGTCGAACTTGTACGACTCTGTTTTTTTTCATCCATTGTTCGTATTGCACGCCTTGCAGAGCCCACCAGGTAATTGTGATGAACATGAGGTGCGAGAGAATACTAACGAGTGCTTGCACGCCGAAATCTATCATGTGTTTCATCCTTCCTTTAAAACTAAAAGATATTTTCCTTCTATAATAATACAACAAACTTCTATTCTTAAAATTTATTGTTTTAACTTTTTGATACGTATTGGAACAATATAAAAGGAAGGAGCTCCCCAACTCCTTCCTTTCTATGAGAAAAACATATACCCCTTAAAACTTACTGATGATTCCGATCGACCTCAAAGAAGTCAATTAAAATGTCAAACTGGCTTCCGAACATATCCATCGCAAGACCAGGCAAAATACCAAGCACGATTGTTCCGATTGCACATGCCACTATCGTAATCCCAATTCCAACCGGAACATGGATTTTTTCCTGTGAGGCTGCTGGGCGGAAGAACATTTGAGTCATAATACCAAAATAATAAAAGTAGGAAACAACGGTAGTCAAAATCAGAATCGAGGCAAGCACATAGGCGTTGTTTGGTTCTGAGATCGCACCGATAAAAATGTTCAGTTTTCCGATAAAGCCTGCTGTCCCCGGGATTCCCGCTAGTGAGAGCAGGAACAAGGACATCAACACCGCCAACAATGGTGAGCGCTGATACAAGCCGGCAAAACGGCTCACTTCTTCCGAATCGTCGCGCGCGGACAAGACTTGAATGATAGCGAGTGCACCAATGTTCATGAATAGATAGGCAAGTAGGTAGAACCACATAGCTTCAAAAATGAAGATGAAGTTCAGTGTCGCAAGTGGCACTAACAGATAGCCAGCATGCGCGACTCCTGAGTATGCGAGCATCCGCTTGACGTTGTGCTGACGTAGAGCGACGAAGTTACCGATAATCATCGATGTAACCGCTAGGACAGCGATAAACTCCTTCATTGAGAAGAGCATAGATGCACCGTCTGCCGCTTTGGTTGCAAAGAACAGCGTGACAAACAACCGTAAAACAATGATAAAGCCAGCAGTTTTTGATACTACCGCCAAAAATGCCGTCACTGGAGTTGGTGCGCCTTGGTAGACGTCCGGTGCCCACATATGGAATGGTGCGGTAGCAAGCTTAAAGCTAAGTCCTACAAACATCATCATAAAGGCGATGACCAGTAGAAATTGCATGTCGCGAGCATTGATTTGACCTAGCTGCATGTACATTTCCGTTAGGTTGGTGGTGCCCGTGAGACCGTACACATAGCTCATCCCAAAAAGAGTGATAGCTGTGGCGATTCCACCGTTAATGACATATTTCATCGCGGCCTCGTTGGACTGGAGGTTCTTTTTGCGTAAGCCTGCCAGAACGTAAGAGGACAAGGACAGAAGCTCCAAACCGACAAACAAGGTGATCAAGTCGCCGCTTGATGCCATGATCATGGCACCTAGCACCCCTGCTAACAACAGGTAGAAAAACTCCCCGCGGTATTCTGTTAAGCCTTCTTTTGGCTCATAGCTGATGGCCATTAGCATAATGAAGGCAGATCCTAAGAGAATTAACGTTTTAAATGCCAGGGCAAAGCTGTCGAGGCGGTAGGTTTCATAAAGGATCGTGATCACTTCACGAGGGTCTTTATCGTACATGCCCACCAAAAAGCCAAGGGCCACGAGAATGCCGGCGAATCCAAGCCAACCGAGCAGTCTCCGGTCTATTTTTTTCGGTAAAAATAAGTCCAGTAATGTGAGAAGGGTGGCAACACCAAGGATGATGAATTCTGGTGCCATGACACTCCATTCAAAGCTGAGTAAGGTTTCTAAATCCATCTCCTCATCACCCTCCTATCCCTAGTATGATGTTGTTGATGGTGTCTTGCAGCGGCTGTGCGAGAATGCTTGGGTACACACCAATCAGGACGATGAAGAACAGCATCGCAAGCACCGGAATGAACTCGACCCGACGAAGGTCTACTAAGTTTCCGCTGCTGTAGGGTTCTGTTGTTGGCCCGAATGTCATGCCAAGTACAGCGCGCAACAGATAAGCTGCCGTTAAAATGATGCCGAGTGTTCCGACTGCGGCAACGACCGGCATTTCACGGAACAGTCCCATAAAGGCAAGGAATTCACTGACAAATCCGGACATTCCCGGTAAGCCAAGAGAGGCCATCGCTCCGACAAGAAAGAACCCAGCGGTAAGTGGCATCACCTTGGCAAGGCCACCGAGCTTGTTGATGTCGGTTGTGCCCGTACGTTCGTACATTACACCTATCAAGAAGAATAGGAGTGCTGCGATGAAGCCGTGGGACACGACCTGGAAGATTGCGCCCTGAACACCTGCTTCATTAAGGGATGCAAGTCCAATGAGGACAATTCCCATATGCGAGATACTGGAGTAGGCCAGCACCATTTTGAAATCTGTTTGAATGAGCGCTAGGAATGCTCCGTATAGGAGATTCACCACGCCTAAGATTGCGAGAATGAAAGCTAGCTGCTGAAATTGCTCTGGGAAAATACCGACACCAAATCGAATGAGACCAAATGCCCCTATTTTCAGCAAAACCCCAGCATGCAGCATGACAATCGATGGTGGCGCCTGAACGTGCACCTTGAGCATCCAGCTATGAAGGGGCACGATTGGCAGCTTCACGCCAAAGGCAACAAGCAGTCCAAGAAGTAAGCCCATCCTCAAATCATCTGTTACTTCGCCAAGGAACATCGCGTCACTCTCGCCGGTAAACATCGCGGTAATGTCGGCAATGTTCATCGTCCCTGTTTTTGTAAAAAGGACCACAAAGACAATTAATAGAATGGCAGAGCCGAGTCCGTTGTAAATTAAAAAACGGTAGGCGGCATTTTCTTTTTCAAAATAGCCCCATTTTCCGATTAAGAAGAACATCGGAATGAGGGTGAGTTCAAAGAAAAAGAAGAATAATAGAAGATTCTCTGCTGCAAAGACACCGAGCATCCCAATTTGTAAAAGGAAGAAAAGGATGAAATAGCCCTTCCATTCTTTTTTTACATGAATCGATGCGATCGCTGCAAGCGTTGATAGCACCGCAGTTAAGAGAATCATAACAAGAGAGAATCCGTCGAGCCCAAGTTCATAGGAAATCGGCTGGTACGCAGCGGTTCCATAGACTTCTTTCGTTAAGCCTTGGTTTCCAAATTGGATCCAGTCGATTTTGACGGCGAACTGGCTTAACCCCTCCCCCGCTTTGTATTGCCAAAACGCGAATAGCGCGAGAAGCAAGGATGGCAGTGTTGCGAGCACACCGACCGTTTTGATCGCTTGCTCACTTGTTTTTTCCATAAAGAGTAAAAGGAATATTCCTAAAAGAGGGGCAAAGATTAAAGCAGTTAAAAAGATATTCATCCGATGTACCCCCCTGTGAAGATGAAAATAATAATAAGAATGGCAAGCCCCACAAAGGCCACAGCGCCATAGGTTTGTGTTTGGCCGTTCTGCACTTTCGCACCAAGTTTGCCAAGCTGTTGAGAAAGAACGGCAATACCCTTCATCGTTCCTTGTACCAAGAATTCGTCGATGTATTTTAGAAACAGGCTGATGACGCGCGTTCCGTACACAACGGTCATGCCATAAAATTCATCTACAAAATACTTGTTGCGCAGAATTCCATACAAGTGTGGTGCGCCTTCACTGAAGGTGTCACGTGAAATGGAACGACGGAAGTAAATCAGGTAGGCAAAGCCAATTCCAGCAACTGTTGCTAGTATGGCGGCTGCCATAATCCATTTTGGCCCAGAGATATGAGATTCCCCGTAAAGGGTCGTTCCTTCTGTCAGCCAGTCGCCAAGAAAATGACCAAACCACGGCGTGTTCATGTAACCAGCAACCACCGCCAGCACTCCAAGGACGATCATTGGCATCGTCATCACTGCAGGGGATTCATGCACCTTTTTCTGATCCCCTCGCGCATCTCCCGTGAAAACAAGGAAGAACAGGCGGAACATATAGAAGGCCGTGAAGAATGCTGCAATCAGTGCGACGAAAAATAAGAATGGATTTCCGTTTACCCAGGCGGCAATCAGAATTTCTTCCTTACTGAAAAAGCCAGAAAACAACGGCACACCTGTGATGGCAAGTGTTCCAATTAGAAACAGAATGCCCGTTGTGCGCATTTTTTTCCAAACCCCGCCCATCTCGTCAATATTCTGCGTATGAACGGCATGGATGACACTTCCGGCTGCAAGAAACAGCAGGGCTTTAAAGAATGCGTGGGTGGTCAGGTGGAATACTCCTGCCACGTAGCCTGCAGAGCCAAGTGCCAGCATCATGAATCCGAGCTGACTCACGGTGGAATAGGCTAATACGCGCTTAATATCCTTTTGAACAAGGCCAATCGAAGCTGCGAAAATTGCTGTGAATGCTCCAACAATCGCCACGGTCATTAAGGCTGTTTCACTGGCGTTGTAGAGTGGAAACAACGTTGCGACTAGGTAAACTCCGGCTGCAACCATCGTTGCGGCGTGAATAAGTGCGGAAACAGGCGTTGGACCTTCCATCGCGTCCGGTAGCCACGAGTGAAGCGGAAATTGACCGGATTTCCCCATTGCTCCAATAAAAATAAGGATGGCAATGAGGGTGAGCATGCCGGCAGAAATACTGCCAGCGTTGACCGCGTCAAAAATGACGTCATATTCAAAGCTACCAACCTGCCAGAATAGCAGGATGATCCCGATGAATAAGCCAACATCCCCAATCCGCGTCATGATAAACGCTTTTTTGGCAGCGGCTTTTGCTTCATGTTTGTAAAAATAGAACCCGATGAGCAAGAACGACCCGACTCCGACAAGCTCCCAGAATATATAGAGCTGCAGAAGATTCGGTGACATCACTAAGGCCAGCATAGCAAAGGTGAATAGGCCTAAATAAGCATAGAATACATGAAAACGGTCATCGCCGTGCATATATCCTTTGGTGTAAATATGTACTAATAAGCTGACAAGTGATACTACGACAAGCATCAAGGCATTTAATTGATTGACTTCATATCCCGCCGTCAACACGACGTCCCCTATTTGGAGCCAGTCAAATGTGGCTTTAAAAGTTGGTGCTGAAAACCGCTCCCATAGTGCCAGGATGGAAAAGATGAGTGATGCTGCGACCAGAATGATACCTACATGTGCACTCGACTCTCTTAATCTTTTACCAAAAAGCAATAATAGGATAAAGGAGATCAGCGGAAAAAGCGGGATGATCCAAGCATTCTCCATCATCGTATCAAGTCCCCTTCTTTTACGCAGGGCATAGTTTGACTCTGCGCTTTTGTGCAAGCTAGTTGCGGGTGATTAATTTTTAAACACTGTCAACATGACGCTGTTGATTTCCGCAAATGGCTCCGCGTCCTGCGGGGCGAGTTGAGAGCCTCCTCAGGCTTTGCGCCTGCGGGTCTCCAGTCAATCGCTTCATTCCCGCGGGAGTCTCCGCCTTTGCTCCAATCAACAGCTGAATACTTCTGACTATTAACAGCGCTTTTTTCAAAGGCTTTTATCCAGCCTTCTTAATTTTTCAAAACATTCATTTCATCAATATTTACCGTTTTGCGGTTTCTGTATAGCGCAATCAGGATTGCGAGTCCGACTGCGGCTTCTGCTGCGGCAACGGTAATGGTGAACAAGGAAAATACTTGTCCGGTAATGCCTGGGTTAATGCCGTATTTACTGAATGCCACAAGGTTTATGTTCACGGCATTCAGCATCAGTTCGATACAGATAAGCACGATGACTGTGTTTCGTTTCGTAAGTGCTCCGTATAGGCCAATACAAAAAAGAATCAGTGCTAGAACAAGGTAAGCGGATAATGGAACACTACTCATTCCTTCGTCGCCTCCTCTTTTACAGCGTCCTCGTCATCACGTTTTGCTAGGATAATGGCTCCCACAAGTGCCACAAGCAAAACGACAGACGTTAACTCAAACGGAATCACATATTTTGCGTAAATAGCGACCCCTATTTGCTCGGTGTTGTCGACGTGTAGATCTGCTGCTGGCTCTGTCCCGAAGTCGAGGTTATAAAGCCCCATGTACATGACAGCGGCAAACCCGATAACCCCTGCCCCAACAAGCAGCTTCCTGCCAAGACCGGATGTTTCGGAGTGATCGTTGTGACGGGTGAGCATGATTCCAAACAGCATAATGATGGTAATCGCACCAGAATAGATAAGAATTTGAACAGCCGCTACGAATTCAGCAGAAAGCATCACATAAATGCCCGCTAAGCTGATGAAGGTGAACACAAGTGACACGACCATGTGTACCACCTTTGTCAGATTAAGCATGAGGACTCCACCGGCGATCGCTGCGATTGCTAAGCCTAAAAACGCAATAAATTCACCAGAAATCGTCATGCTTTATTCTCCTTTCTGAGGTTCGTATCGTTTTCATCCAACCACTGCAGGTCTTTAAAAAGTCGATCACGGCTGTATTCGGCAAGCTCAAAATTATTGCTCATGATGATGGCTTCTGTTGGGCAAACCTCCGTACAGAGGTCACACAAAATACAGATTTCAAAGTTGATGTCGTACGTATCAATGATTTTCCCTTTTTTGGTGGGATCCGGATGCTTCTTCCCGGTAAGCTGAATACAGTCTGTTGGACAGATGTTGGCACATTGGTTACAGACGATGCATTTTTCCGGGTAGAATTTTTGGATGCCACGGAACCTGTCCGGTAGTGGCAGCGGTTCGTTCGGGTAGTCATAGGTTACTTTTTTCTTGGTTAAGTTTTGTAGGGTATATTTCAAACCTTTTGCAAGACCGCGCATTTCGCTTCACCCCTGTTTTCTTCCGTTACCCCTTTAGTAAGGAATGATTGTTTTGAAAAAATCCGATGGACAACGCTGTTAATTTCCGCAAATGGCTCCGCTTCCTGCGTGGCGGTCCGTGAGCCTCCTCGGGCTTTGCCCTGCGGGGTCTCACGAGACGCGCTATATCCCGCGGGAGTCTCCGCCATTTGCTCCAATTAACAGCTGGAAACTGATAGAAATTTTTAATAAACCAAAACCATCTCTTCTTTATTTGAAAAATAATTCTTTCATGATTGCTGAGAAAAAGATGTTGGCAAGTGCAATCGGCAGTAGGACTTTCCAGCCGAATTCCATGAGTTGGTCGGCACGCAGACGTGGGAAGGTTACGCGTATCCAGATAAGGACAAATACGACCACGCTGAATTTTAGTGCAAACCAGACTGCTCCCGGGATAAAGCCTAGGAACTCAAATGGTGGCAGCCAACCACCTAGGAATAGAACGGTTGTTAAGGATGCCATCGCAAATAAGTAGACGTATTCGGCAAGCATGAAGAAGGCCCAGCGGAAGCCGGAGTATTCGACATGGTAACCAGCGACTAGCTCTGATTCTGCTTCTGGCAGGTCAAACGGTGTACGGTTGAGCTCTGCGACAGAGGCGATCAGGAAAATGATAAAGCCAACTGGCTGCAGGATGATAAACCAAAATGTTTCTGCTTGTGCAGCAACGATTTCGTTCAGGTTCAAGCTTCCTGCTAGTAACACAACACCGATAACGCTCATCACAAGTGGTACCTCATAGGAAATCATTTGTGCGGCTGCACGCATCCCTCCAAGTAAGGAGTACTTGTTGTTAGAGGCCCAGCCTGCCGCTACGACTCCCACTGTGGTGATACCAGAAATGGCGATGTAGTACAGCAACCCCACTCCGATGTCGGCAAATTGGAATTTGTCCGTGAACGGGATAGTTGCAAGCACCATAAATGCTGGTGTAAAGGCAATGACTGGTGCGATGATATAAAGGGGACGATCCGCTAGCTTTGGAATCGTGTCCTCTTTAATTAATAGTTTTAGAACGTCGGCTACGGTTTGGAGTAAGCCCCAGGAACCCCCGACTTGGTTTGGCCCTATCCGCCCCTGCATAAAGCCCATAACTTTACGCTCGGCCAGGATGCCATAGGTTACGAAGCCAAGGACAGCGAGTAAGAGCGCCGTTGCCAGACCGAAGAATATAAAAAAGTTCGTCCAGGATGGTGAGGATTGCAATAAGCTCTCCATCATTAGCCATCCACCTCCCCTAGGACAATATCAATTGCACCTAAAATTGCGATTAGGTTCGCCATGTTTTCGCCTTCAAGCAGCTTTGGTAGAATCTGAAGGTTGTAGAAGGATGGTCGGCGAAACTTTAGTCGATATGGCTCTTTTTTTCCATCACTAGCAATATAACAGCCGATTTCTCCACGCGGGGATTCGATGCGTACATACGCCTCCCCTTTTGGCGCTTTAATGATTCTTGGCACTTTTGCCATAATCTCGCCATCCTGTGGAAACTGCTCCACTGCTTGCTCGATGATTTTCAGTGATTCTTCAATTTCTTCCATGCGGCAATGATATCTTGCCCATGCGTCTCCCCCATCACGGGTCGGAACGTCAAAATCAAAACGATCATAAATGCTGTACGGCTCATCTTTTCTGAGGTCCCATTTCACGCCAGTACATCGAAGGTTTGCGCCACTAAGAGAATAAGCAAATGCATCCTCTTTCGTGTAACGGCCAACTCCTTTCACACGACTCATAAAAATTTCGTTTCCAGTGACAAGGTCATGGTAGCCTTTCAGCTGTTCTCTCATATAAGGAACAAAATCTCTTACTTTTTCAATCCAGCCTTCTGGGGCATCCCATTTGACGCCGCCCACACGCATGTAGTTGAAGGTCAGGCGAGCACCAGAAAGCTCATTCAGTAGATTGATAATCATCTCGCGCTCACGGAACGCATATAGAAACGGACTGACCGCTCCAATATCAAGTAAATATGTACCATACCAAACAAGGTGACTGGCAACACGGCCAAGCTCCATCGCCAACACGCGTAAGTATTCGGCTCTGTCTGGGATTTCAAGACCCATCATCGTTTCCACTGCGTGACAAAGCACATAGTTGTTCGTCATCGCAGATAGGTAATCCATCCGGTCGGTGTATGGGATAATCTGTGTGTACTGCAGGTTTTCCGCCAGTTTTTCGGTACCGCGGTGCAGATAACCGATAACAGGTGTCGCCTCTTTAATAATTTCTCCGTCTATTTTGATAACCAGTCGGAACACTCCGTGGGTACTCGGATGCTGCGGTCCGACGTTCAGTAGCATTTCTTCTGTACGAATCATCTGCTACACCTCCACATCGTACGGCTCATAATCTTTACGCAACGGATATCCTACCCAATCATCCGGCATCATGATTCGCGTTAAATTTGGGTGACCTGTAAACTGGATTCCAAGCAAGTCATAGGTTTCCCGCTCCGGCCAGTTTGCGCCTTCCCATACTGGCTGGATAGAAGGAATAACAGGATTCTCCCGGTCTATTTTCACCTTTAAAGCAACAGTTTGCTTGTTTTTATAGGAATACAGATGATTGTAAATCTCCATATGTGTTTCAAAATCCGTTCCGTGCATTTCGGATAAAAATTCAAACGTTAGCTGTTCATTGTAGCGTAGGAAGGATGCTATTTTAAAATAAGTATCGGGCTTCGCGACAAGGGTTGGGACATCTTTGGATAATGCGTTGATGTAGGCATCCTCCAAGACCCCTTCACCTAAGTTGTCGTTGATGACCTTCACGTACTTATCGAGGTACGGTTGATTTGGTGACGGTTTAGCAGGCGTGTCTTCTGCTGCGTCGGTTCCACCAGCGCTTTTTGCAGCTGCTGCAGCTTTCGCTTTCGCGGCGGCAGCGGCTTTTGCCTTTGCTTTGGCTGCTGCGATTGCTTTGGCTTTCTCGTCCGCTTCGTCTCCTGCTGGGGCATCCTCTGCTGTGCCTTCTCGCTGCTGTTTGGCGAGTGCGGCAGCTTTTGCTTTGGCGGCAGCTGCAGCTTTCGCTTTTGCAGCTGCGACGGCTTTTGCTTTGGCATCGTCTCCAGCTGTTTCGTCCACGGCTTCTCCTGCTTCACGTTTTTGCTTAGCAAGCGCGGCGGCCTTTGCTTTTGCGGCGGCGGCAGCTTTCTTTTTTGCTAGCTCTTTCGCGTCATCAGTGTCTGTCGCTTCTGACTCTGCTACACCTTGCTCTTTCGCTTTTTGCTTGGCGAGTGCAGCGGCCTTTGCTTTCGCTGCTGCGGCGGCTTTCTTTTTTGCTAGCTCGTTTGCGTCATCAGTGTCTGTCGCTTCCTGCTCTACTGCCCCTTGCTCTTTCGCTTTTTGCTTGGCGAGTGCGGCGGCCTTTGCTTTCGCTGCTGCGGCGGCTTTCTTTTTTGCTAGCTCTTTTGCGTCATCATCTGTTGCGTTTTGCTCTTTATTGTCAGCCTCGGCTTTGGCCTCTAGCTTCTTTTTTGCTTCTAGTTTTGCAAGGGCTGCCGCTTTTGCTTTGGCGGCTGCTTCCTTCTTTTGTTCTTCCAGGCTTTTCTCATCGCTCACTGCTAGATCACCTGCTTCCCTGTCTTCGCCTCGTAACGAATTTTTTCACGAAGCTTGTTGATTCCATAAATAAGAGCCGCTGGGTTAGGTGGGCACCCTGGTATGTAAACATCTACAGGTACAATCTGGTCCACTCCCTTTACAACGGCATAGGATTTGATGTACGGACCACCTGCAGTTGCACAGGATCCCATTGCAATGACCCATTTCGGCTCAGGCATTTGATCATACAAACGCTTTAGGACTGGTGCCATTTTCTTTGTAACGGTACCAGACACGATCATACAGTCAGATTGGCGTGGGGAGGTACGGAAAAAAGACCCAAAACGATCCAGGTCGTAATGTGAGGAGCCCACACCCATCATTTCGATTGCACAGCAAGCAAGACCAAACGTCATTGGCCACATGGAATTGCTGCGTGCCCAAGCCTTTAGTTCCTCCAATGTGGTGAGGAAGACTGTTTGCTTTAACTCTTCCATTTCTTCTGGTGAGATACTCTCCAAATTTAGATCCATTTCAACACCTTCTTCTTCCATGCGTAAATTAGACCGATAAGTAATAATACTACGAATATCAACATCTCAATTAATGCGAAAATACCAAGCTTCTCGTATGCCACTGCCCATGGATAGAGGAACACGGTTTCCACATCGAAAATGACAAATAATAGAGCAAATATGTAATAACGAACATTAAACTGAACTCGCGAATCATGAAAAGGATCAATTCCACTTTCATAAGTTGTCTGCTTGGCAGCTGTTGGTTTGTTCGGTCGCAAAAACCGCCCAATTCCAAGAGCGACAACAGGCAGCAATACCCCTAACGCCAAAAACACCACTACAATTAGATAGTTATTTTGATATAAGTTATGTAGAATGATGTCCGCCCCCCTCTGAAGTCTCTTTATTTTCAGATTGCTCTCAATATTTAAAATTGTAACCGATAACAATTATATCAAATACCAATATCTGTGTCGACAGGAGATATCCTTATTATGGTGGATGTTTTTAGGGGGGCGAAAGGAATGGCGAGGAACGTTGGTGTGTGCAATTTTAGTTGGTGGGGTTTATTAAAAAGGGGTAATTGGCTCTTAAAAAAGCGGGCGGGGTGAAATTATGGGGGCGGTTTGGAAGATTGGTTGCGGGGAAAGTGCTAATTTGTTTGTTTTGGAGGGGGGGGTGGGCTGATTTTAGGGGGCTCGGATGGATGCGGGGGTGTGGTATCCGTCGAGATGTGGATTTATCAGCCGATTTGCCGTTTTATCAGCCGAAATGTGTGGTTTATCAGCCAGTTTTAGAATTTATCAGCCAAAATGAGTGTCTTATCAGCCAGTCGACAGTGTTCGGCAAATTTCGCCGCCCCTCCGGTTGCCTCCAACCCATCCCCGCCGACGTCCGCCAGCCCATTGCTCCGTCCGCTAAACACCGCCACCCTTCACGCCATCACCTCCGTCGCCCGCAAACCTAAAAAAAACCCCCACAAAAGTGGGGGTTTTTCATCTATTCAGGGTAATGTTACCCTCTTTTGGCTACGTTGATGCGGTTGATTGCGCGTTGAAGGGCAAACTCGGCACGGCGGTAGTCGATGTCGTCCTGTTTGGACTGAAGACGTTGTTCCGCGCGTTTTTTTGCTTCTTCTGCACGAGTAAGATCGATGTCGTCCGCTGCTTCTGCAGTTTGGGCAAGGATCGTTACTTTATCAGGACGCACTTCGAGGAAGCCTCCGTTTACTGCCACGCGGTCGGTTTTGTCGCCTTTTTTCATGCGAACTGCGCCGATTTGAAGTGGAGCAACCATAGGAATATGTCCAGGTAGGACCCCAAGCTCACCGCTTTGAGCTTTGGCAACTACCATATCTACGTCTGATTCGTAAACCGGGCCATCAGGAGTAACTACGCTGACTTTTAATGTCTTCATTTCATTCCCTCCTAGGTCCCTTTAATTAAACTTCTACACCCATTTGCTTCGCTTTTTCGACTACTTCTTCGATGCGTCCAACTAGACGGAATGCATCCTCAGGAAGGTGGTCGTATTTGCCGTCAAGGATTTCACGGAATCCTTTAACAGTTTCTTGAACAGGAACGTAAGAACCTTTTTGTCCAGTGAACTGCTCGGCAACGTGGAAGTTTTGAGATAAGAAGAACTGGATACGACGAGCACGGTGAACTGTTAACTTGTCCTCATCCGTTAACTCATCCATACCTAAGATAGCAATGATATCTTGTAGTTCTTTGTAGCGTTGTAAAGTAGACTGTACTTCACGAGCTACTGCGTAGTGATCATCACCAACTACTTCAGGTGCAAGTGCACGGGAAGTGGAAGCTAGTGGATCCACCGCAGGGTAGATACCCATCTCAGAAAGCTTACGCTCAAGGTTTGTTGTTGCATCCAAGTGAGCGAATGTTGTTGCAGGAGCTGGATCCGTGTAGTCATCGGCAGGTACATAGATCGCTTGGATCGATGTTACAGAACCTACAGATGTAGACGTGATACGCTCTTGAAGTTGACCCATCTCAGTAGCAAGTGTTGGTTGGTAACCAACGGCAGATGGCATACGACCTAGAAGTGCGGATACCTCAGAACCTGCTTGTGTGAAACGGAAGATGTTGTCCATGAAGAACAGAACGTCCTGACCTTGGTCATCACGGAAGAATTCAGCCATTGTAAGTCCAGTAAGCGCAACACGCATACGTGCTCCAGGTGGCTCGTTCATTTGTCCGAATACCATGGCAGTTTTCTTGATAACGCCAGAGTCTGTCATCTCGTGGTAAAGGTCATTTCCTTCACGAGTACGCTCACCAACACCTGCGAATACGGAGATACCACCGTGCTCTTGTGCGATGTTGTTGATAAGCTCTTGGATAAGTACCGTTTTACCTACACCGGCACCACCGAATAGACCGATCTTACCACCCTTGATGTAGGGAGCAAGTAAGTCTACTACTTTGATACCTGTTTCAAGAATTTCAACGTCTGTTGAAAGCTGTTCGAATGTTGGAGCTTGTCGGTGAATTGGATCACGACGAGCGCCTGCTTCGATTGGTGCATCAAGGTCAATGTTTTCTCCTAGTACGTTGAATACACGACCAAGTGTGATGTCACCTACTGGTACAGAGATTGGTTTACCAGCATCTGCTACTTCCATGCCACGAACGACACCGTCAGTAGACGCCATAGCGATAGTACGAACTGTGTTGTCACCTAAGTGAAGAGCAACTTCAAGCGTAAGTGTAACATCAACTTCGTTAGCGCTACGTGCTTTATGGTTAATATGAAGAGCGTTATAGATTTCAGGAAGATGTCCATTGTCGAATTTTACGTCAACAACAGGACCCATGATTTGAGTAACGCGACCGTTCATCGTATTCCCTCCTAACTTACTTTTGCGAATTGTGTTTCACGTTCCAATCTATTCAAGTGCGGATGCTCCAGCTGTAATCTCGGTGATTTCTTGTGTGATTGCTGCTTGACGTGCACGGTTGTAAGAAAGTGTAAGTGAACGGATAAGCTCTTTTGCGTTGTCTGTTGCACTTTGCATTGCTGTCATACGGGCAGCGTGCTCACTTGCTTTTGCGTCTAGTAATGCGCCGTAGATAAGACTTTCCGCGTACTGTGGTAGCAATACTTCCAAGATTCCTTCCTGGGAAGGCTCGAACTCATAGGAAGTGATTTTATTTGTTGTTGGTGCGATATCTGTTAGAGGAAGCAGCTTCTTTTCTGTTACCTCTTGAGAAATTGCACTTACGAAGTGGTTGTAATATACGTATAACTCATCAAACGTTCCGTCCGCGTACATGCTGACTGCACGGTTTGCAATGTCCTTGATGTCCTGGAAGGATACTTGATCGCCAAGACCAGTAATTTCAGAAAAAACAGGAACATTACGCTTTCTGAAATAGTCGCGGCCGATTCGACCGATGGCAATTACTGCGTATTCATCATCAGATTTGTGACGTTTTTTCACTGTCTGATGAACCGTACGTAAGATGTTACTGTTATAGGCACCTGCAAGACCACGGTCTGAGGAGATGACGATGTAGCCTGTACGTTTAACCGGACGGCTCTCTAGCATTGGATGCGATACATCGTTACTTCCTAGGGCGATACTTGCCACAACCTCTTGGATTTTATCCATATAAGGATTAAAAGCTTTAGCATTTTGTTCCGCGCGGTTTAGCTTGGATGCGGAAACCATTTGCATGGCTTTTGTGATTTGACTTGTCTTTTTTGTCGAGGTAATTCTCGTTTTAATGTCGCGTAATGATGCCAAAGGTTTTCACCACCTTTTTAAGCCTAATCAGAGCGATTATACACATGGAAAGGAGGAATCGAAGGGTAGTTCGGCTTCCTCCATTTCATGGGATAACTCACTTTGTCGATCTATTACTTTTCAGTAGCTACGAAAGTCTTTTTGAATGCGTTGATCGCTTCAGCCATTGCTTCGTCGCTTGGTAAGCCTTTTGTTGTACGGATTTCTTCAAGTAGCTCTTTGCGGTTGTGCTCTAACCAAGTAAGCATTTCGTCTTCGAAACGAGTAACATCTTGGACAGGAACGTCGTCGATGAAGCCTTTTGTTAGGGCATAAAGAATTGCTACTTGCTTTTCTACTTTAAGTGGCTTGTTTAAGCCTTGCTTAAGTACTTCAACTGTACGAGCTCCACGGTTAAGTTTCGCTTGTGTTGCTTTATCTAGGTCAGAACCGAACTGTGCGAATGCTTCAAGCTCACGGTAAGAAGCTAGGTCAAGACGTAATGTACCTGATACCTTCTTCATCGCTTTGATTTGCGCAGATCCACCTACACGGGATACGGAAAGACCAGCGTTGATCGCAGGACGTACACCGGAGAAGAATAGGTCTGATTGTAAGAAAATTTGTCCATCTGTGATGGAAATAACGTTTGTTGGGATGTAGGCAGATACGTCACCAGCTTGCGTTTCGATGAACGGTAAAGCTGTTAGGGATCCTGCGCCTTTTGCATCACTAAGTTTTGCTGCACGCTCAAGTAGACGAGAGTGTAGGTAGAATACGTCACCAGGGTATGCTTCACGACCTGGAGGACGCTTTAATAGTAGGGAAAGTTCACGGTATGCTGCAGCTTGCTTTGTAAGGTCATCATAGATAACCAATACGTGCTTGCCATCATACATGAATTCCTCACCCATTGTAACTCCTGTGTAAGGTGCTAAGAATAGCATTGGAGCTGGTGCAGATGCAGATGCTGTTACAACGATTGTGTAATCAAGTGCACCGTGCTTACGAAGAGTTTCTACTACTCCACGTACTGTAGATTCTTTTTGACCAATCGCTACGTAAATACATACCATGTCTTGGTCTTTTTGGTTAAGAATCGTGTCAATTGCAACAGATGTTTTACCTGTTTGACGGTCACCGATGATTAACTCACGCTGACCACGTCCGATTGGTACAAGTGCGTCAATAGCTTTGATACCTGTTTGAAGTGGCTCATGAACAGATTTACGATCCATAACTCCAGGAGCTTGTGCTTCGATTGGACGAGTTTTTGCTGTTTCGATTGGACCTAAACCATCAACTGGTTGTCCTAATGCGTTTACTACACGGCCGATAAGTGCTTCACCTACCGGAACCTCCATGATACGGCCTGTACGACGAACTGCATCGCCTTCGCGGATTTCAGTATACGGTCCTAAGATTACGATACCGACGTTGTTTTCCTCAAGGTTTTGGGCAAGACCCATAACACCGTTAGAAAATTCAACAAGCTCTCCAGCCATGACGTTGTCGAGACCATGAGCACGAGCGATACCATCCCCAACTTGGATAACAGTACCAACATCGCTAACTTCGATTTCAGACTGATAATTTTCGATTTGCTTTTTTATCAGTGCGCTAATTTCTTCAGCTTTGATGCTCATGAATTTCACCCCTATCTACTATCTATTCGTTGTAAGTTGACGTCCAAGACGCTCTAATTTTCCACTAACACTTCCATCAAAAATACGGTTGCCGATGCGAATCTTCACACCGCCGATTAAAGAGGAGTCGACAATATTACTAATGTTTAAAGAAGCTTTACCAACCTTCGCTGCAAACACAGCAGACAGTGTTGCTTGTTCTTCCGCAGAAAGAGGTCGAACAGAGTACACTTTCGCATCTGCTACATTTAATGCGTCGTTGGAAAGAGTTTTATACTCGTCAATCATATCGATTACGATTCCTTGACGATGACGATCGATTAAAAGCTGTAACGTGTTCACGATAAATGGTGATGCAGAAGCAAATGCTTCACGAACGATTTGCTTTTTGGAGTCTTTGCGGATTTTCGGGTTGCTTAGAATAACTTCAAGCTCGGTGTTATTTAAGAATACCTTTTTCACTTCCGCTAGCTCTGCATCAAATTGCTCGTATAAATTATGCTCTTTAGCTAGTTCGAAAAGAGCGAGGGCATAACGCTTTGCTACTCCGTTTTTGCTCATCGCACTTCGCCTACCTGTTTCACATAGTCATCGATAAGCTTTTGCTGATCTTTTTCGTTTAGTTCTTTTTCGATTACTTTAGAAGCAATCAATACAGATAAGGAAGCCACTTGCTCGCGCAATGCAACAACAGCTTGCTCCTTCTCTTGTACGATTTCTTTTCTTGCCGCTTCTTTCAGGCGTGCAGATTCTTCTTGCGCAGCACGGATGATGTCTGCTTTTTGATCTTCTGCAACTTTCTTCGCGCTCTCTACAAGAGTTTGTGCTTCCGTACGAGCTTCCTTTAAAAGCGATTTTTGCTGTTCAACAAGCGATTTCGCTTCTTCGTTGCTGCGTTCTGCTGAGGAGATTTCGTTTGAGATATGATCTTCACGTTGCTTCATCATGCCAACAAGCTTATCCCAAGCAACTTTTCTAAGAGCGTATAATAAAATACCGAAACAAATTAACTGGAAAACTGCGTCTCCAAGCGTTAATTTTCCTGCACCTAGTACTAAGAAATCTAAGCTATACAATGCTTTCACTCCCTTCGAGGAATACATATAAGAAAAGTTCAAGCACCCATTTCTCTGGGGCTGACGTTTTGTTTACTTACAAGGCGAAATACTTGGTGTAACCCAAGTATTTTTCTTCAAAAAGTTCATATAAAGGAAAGGCGAAGGTTCTCTTGGTGAGACGGACTTCGCCAGTATGGAACCTAAAGGATATTAGCCACCGATTACCATGAACGCGATAACAACCGCGATGATAGGAATCGCCTCAACTAGTGCAACCCCGATGAACATTGTTGTTTGAAGAGTAGCTTTAAGCTCAGGTTGACGAGCAATCCCTTCTACTGTACGACTTACGATAAGACCGTTACCAATACCTGCTCCAAGTGCTGCTAAACCAATTGCAACTGCTGCTGCTATAAGACCCATTGATAATTTCCTCCTTATGTTTAAAAAAAGTTTTTTAGGATAGTAAAAATTTATAAATTAATGGTCATGACTCACTTTGTGTGCCATATAAACCATCGTTAACATGGTAAAGATAAATGCTTGGATACTTCCAATGAAAATACTAAATGCTTGCCAAACTAACATTGGTATGATGGCAATCAATGTACCGACAATTCCTGAGAAGAGTCCCATTTCATATCCATTAATGGCTAGTCCTGCGAGTAATCCGAGCAGAATTTCCCCTGCAAAGATGTTCCCGTACAAACGTAGACCAAGCGTTAAAGTGTTAGCAAATTCCTCAATAATCTTAAGCGGGAAAAGGAACGCCATCGGTTTGAAGAAGTCCTTCCCATATTCCTTAAAGCCTTTCATCTTAATCCCGTAATAGTGAGTTAAAACAACCACCATTGCCGCAAGACTAAGCGTAATTACAGGATCTGCTGTTGGCGATTTCCACCACAATGTGTGATCGTCACCTAGGATGATTGCAAATGGCAACCCTAGCATATTGGCAACAAACACATACATCATGATCGTAAGACCTAATGCAAGGAATCTGCCTCCTGTTTGCCAATCCATGGTACTGTTGATGATACCTTTTACAAAGTCGACCAACCATTCCAAAAAGTTCTGGGCACCGGTAGGTCTTAATGCCAACGTTCTTGTGCACAAAAATGCAATTAGAAACACAATCACGCAAGTAATAACAGTCATTAAAATATTGGACAAATTGAAATGTAGGTCAAAACCAAACAAATCAAGCGTCTTTATTGGAGCACTGTGACCCAACACTACTCACCTCTCTTCCCCACTGCTTTAAAGAGTGTTACAAATGAATCTATGATAATGACAATATAGGATGTCATAATCCCAATGATGACGCCGTAGAGATTTAGATGTTCTGGAAATCTCGTAGCGATGACCACACCTAGTACTGCTGCGGCCATTCTTGATAGTGAGCCTAGTGTGACAGCTTTTCCTCCACCCGCCACTGCGTCCGTGAATCTTTTCACTTTCTTATGCAGTAACCAATGATTGTATCCGCTTATCACCGTCCCCAGGATCAACCCTGCGAACCATTCTTGATGTGAGGTAAACCCCCATCCTAGTACAAAAAAGGCAAGAAAAAATAAGAAATACTTCATATGCCTCATAAACTGTTCTGTTGATTCGGGCATATTTATGACTCTCCTGAGAAGAATTTTTGGACCAGGTATAATACACCAACTACCCCAGTGGCTAGTCCTAAAAGAAGTCCAATGATTAGAAACAATGGTTCCGTGCCAACCTTGCCATCCAGCCATCTCCCTGCAAATAATCCAACTAAGGTGGGACCAACTAAGTAAGAAAGGATTCCGGACATTAAAGCCATTGCTTGGAATGGGCGGCGTTTATCTTCCATAGAAAACACCCCATTTTCATGCGGTAAAAGATTGAGGTCTTACTGATAAATCGCTGTTAAATATGTATAAAACTGGATTCTGAAAACCTATGAAAACCCTATCATTTTATACCCTTTGTAAGCATACAATAGCACTTTGTCAATGTCAATGTGTTACAAGGAAAAATCGACAAAGTTTTCGCTGGTAAGATTTCTCTCTACGACAATGTTTTTATTATCGTTTTCGGGCATCTTTTTAGGGCGATTCCCCACTGTCTTTCCAGCAAATTTTTCCCAGAAAAAAACAGCCAAATGATGAACATCTCTTCCTCATTCGGCTGTTGTCTAACATTATTTTATCATATATAACAGGACCATTAAGTTTGTCGATTGTGAACATTATGTGACTATTCATTTATTTCAAAGCGTGTTGCTTGACATGGGCTGTGAGGGGGCAGAGTGGGAGGCATGGTGTGTTTGGAAGATTCCGCGGTTAAGTAACCGCAACAACTATAGGGGGACCGTTGGAGTGTTGTTGAAGGATTCAGGATTGTCGACAACACTTGGGTGATCTTGGGACGGGGTTTTCACGCAACTCCTGGATTCACGAAAATCAAAAAACACCCCTTCTGCCAAAGAGGTGCTCCACTCCAAATTCTATCTTCAATCAAAATACAAATCCGCTTCCACAGAGTCTTCTTTATCGCGCTTTTTTGCAAACACAACTGCCTTCACAAGTCCCTTCACTTGAATTTTGTCAGCAGAGATTTGTTTTTTATAAAGTCCGCGCGGAAGGTCACGTTCCCAGTCCAGGTACTTGATGAAGTGTAGGGACTCCGCTTCGTACAGTGCGATGCCGAGCTCCTCCGCTCCTTCTGGCAGATAGACCTCATACTGGTATTCGCCTTCTCGGTCGCCGTAGCCAAACTGAAAGCCCATGATTCGTGGGTAATCAGGTTCTTCTATTATATAGAGGAAGGACAGCCTAATCTTTTGGCTGTTAGCATGCACGATCACTTCTCCTTCATGATTGCCTGCTTTTTGCTGTTTTGGTGTGATGTCTAGCGTGACGTTGACTTCACGCTTTTCTTTTGGTCCTAACGTAAAGCTGAGTGGTGTTTTCCACTGGATTCCTTTTGCGTGTGCAGGTTGATCAAAAGAGTAGGTGACATCACGGTTTGAGACGTTTTCGACCATTACGGGAATCTTAAGCTGTCGCCTTGTTTCTTTCCGCTCAAACATCCCAAAATTCAAGGTTCCTGGGTAGATGAGGCTGTTGGTTTGAACGGCTTCCTCAAGTTGAATTCTTCCTGTTCCCTGTTCCAGTACGGAGTAGCGGTCTCCATCGTCTTTTTTCAATGACTTGGTCGTGTTCATAAGTGCTGCCTTCACTTGTTCAGGAGTCCAATCAGGGTGCGCTTGTTTGATGATTGCGCTCGCTCCTGCCACGTGTGGAGCAGCCATGCTTGTGCCTTGGAGAGCGAGATAACCATTTGGAATCGTGCTGTCAATGGCGACACCGGGTGCGACGACATCAGGTTTGATTTCCCATGTGTGTGTGACAGGACCGCGCGAGCTAAAGCTAGCAATGTCGTCCTTATGCCACTTAAAGGTGGTTCTCACCATTGAAAAACTACGCTTTAAGTGCTTTTGGAGATAGACACCGTCCTCACGCGAGACCGATACGACAGGAAGTTCCATTTCCGCCTCTAGCGTTCCCGTGAAATTCCCCTCTAGGTTATTAAAAATGATGACTCCTACTGCACCGTGTTTTTTTGCATTGCGGGCTTTTTCTGAAAAAGGTATTTTTCCTCGCTCAATGAGGGCTATTTTCCCTTCGACCTTTTTGTTTTTCCAATCATCATCCTCCCCTAGTCCCGCATACACCACTCCTATCGGCTTGTTGGAAAAATCCCATTTTGTCGAACCTTGCAGTGGCAGCATTTCAATTTCTCTTTTTGAAAAAATGGGGGAAAGATGCGGAATATGCAAAGGTGGGGTGGAAGCTCCCACTGAAATGGCTTTTGTGGAGGTCCCTGGTGAGCCAACTGTCCAAAGATTAGGGCCAGAGTTACCGCTCGAGGTTACCGCCACCACCCCTTTTTCTACTGCTTTATTTAGCGCCAAGCTTGTTGGCCAGTCTGGACCATTGATGGTGTTCCCAAGTGAAAGATTGAGGACATCCACCTTATCATGAATGGCCATCTCAATCGCCGCAATCACATGCTCACTTGACCCATGTCCCCCTGGTCCAAGAACGCGATAGGCAATCAGCTCTGCCTCAGGGGCTACCCCGTGAAGATGTCCGTTCGCTGCGATTATACCGGCAACATGGGTACCGTGGAGCGTCGGCATGCCTTGCGAGCGCTTTGTTTCCATCGGGTCGTCGTCCTCATCTACGAAGTCATAGCCACCACGGTAGTTTTTTTTCAGATCGGGATGGGTGTAGTCGATTCCTGTATCAATTATTCCAACCTTCACCCCTTTTCCAGTGAGTCGATTGCCACTCTCGTCATAAAAGCCACGCATTTTCGCACCGCCAATAAAGGGGACACTTTCATCAATGGTTGGTGAGTAATTCGTCACTGGAGAGACCTCCAAAATTCCTGGTTCTTGCTGGAGCGCCTCTAAATCCTTGAGTGGTCCATGAATGGCAAAGCCAGAAAAAACCGCGGTGTAGGTCCGTTTAATCTTTAGGCTAGGGTAGGAAGTAGCGATTTTTTGCTTGATGGTCTCTTGCATATTTTCTTCCACAATTAAAATAACGGTCTGCTCTTCCTTGTCACTATTGACTGGAATTGGCGGCCGATTTGGATAGGTTGTCCTTGATTTATGTAACGTTTCATTTGTGCTCGGTTTATTGATGGTTGCTAGTGCTTCTAGCTGCTGTGTGCTGAAAAGCAGCGCGAAAGCTAATAAGAATACCAAAAATTTCTTGCTATTTTTCACGTCCTTCACCTCTTGGTTTAGCATTCGCTATGGTGGTTGGATTATGCATGGATGAGGAGGAGTTTTGTGGAGAGCTTAAGGAGCTTGGGGCAGTGTCATGGATGAGGTGGATTGCACTTGTAGAGTTGGTGGTGATGGAGCTGGGTGGGTGGAAGCTCGGTCAGTGGTGGAGGGTATATTTTGGGTGAATCGCTTATTTATCTTGATTTTCGCTTGTATTTTTATATTTTCGCCAGAATAATTTATTTTCCGCCAGAAAAGTGAAGATTTTCGCTGATAAATCTAAATTTTCGCCAGTAAAGGCAATTTACCCGCTGAATGCCCTGTTTTATACCTGTTGGGGTATGCGCGAGGCACTAATCAAATTGCCCACACCGCAAGTGCAAATTACCTATTTCATAAAAAAAACACTTCCCTCAGCAAGGAAAGTGTCTAATCTCATTATTTTGTTCCGTAAAGTCGGTCGCCAGCGTCGCCTAGTCCTGGGACGATGTAGCCTTTTTCGTTCAGCTTTTCGTCAAGGGCTGCGATGTAGATGTCCACATCTTGATGTGCTTCTTTTAACAGTTCCACGCCTTCAGGTGCTGCGATTAAGCACATGAATTTGATGTTTTTTGCGCCGCGCTTTTTCAGGGAGTTGATGGCTTCGATTGCAGAGCCGCCCGTTGCAAGCATTGGGTCGACCACGATGAAGTCTCTTTCTTCCACATCAGACGGTAATTTTACGTAGTATTCAACCGGTTGAAGCGTTTCTGGGTCACGGTAAAGGCCGACGTGTCCAACCTTTGCAGCTGGGATTAGCTTGAGCATCCCTTCTACCATGCCAAGTCCAGCACGAAGAATTGGGACAATTCCAAGTTTTTTCCCTGCTAGTACGTTTGATTTGGAGATCGAAACTGGTGTCTCCACGTCCACTTCTTCTAGTGGGAGGTCACGGGTAATCTCGAATGCCATTAGGCTTGCGACTTCATCTACTAGCTCACGAAACTCTTTTGTACCAGTATGTTTGTCACGGATGTATGTAAGCTTATGCTGAATTAATGGATGATCAAAGACGTACACTTTTGCCATTTCGTTGTCTCTCCTTCTTCATGTTCAAGATAGTAGCATTCTGCCTTTTTAAGCTCTCATTTCACACTTCCATTGATTCTACAGAAAAGTAAGGATTGATTCAAGATATTTTATATAAAAAAGAAGAGGTCTAACATCAGACCTCCTCCCTTCGCTGCTAAGTAGATGCTTTTAAAACTAACGCACCCTTAGTAACCAGCTATTACCCTCTTGTTGGGTACAATTCATATTTACCAGAAATTGCTTCTACTCGTGCTTTTGCTTCTTCTAGCTTTCCTTCGTCTTCATGGTTTTTCAACGTGAAGGCGATGATGGACGCAATTTCATCCATGTCTTCTAGTGTGAAGCCACGGCTTGTTACTGCAGCTGTTCCGATACGAACGCCACTTGTCACAAATGGGCTTTCTGGATCAAATGGAATCGTATTTTTGTTTACTGTAATTCCTACTTCATCTAGCACATGCTCGGCAATTTTACCTGTGATGGATAAAGAGCGAACGTCCACTAGTAAAAGGTGGTTGTCTGTTCCGTCAGACACAAGGTTTAGACCTTCGTTTTTCAGCGCTTCTGCCAAACGTTTCGCATTGTCGATGATTTGTTGCGCGTATTCTTTGAATTGTGGTTGCAACGCTTCTCCAAATGCCACAGCTTTTGCAGCGATTACGTGCATTAATGGGCCACCTTGCAGACCAGGGAAAATGGACTTGTCAATTTTCTTCGCCCACTCTTCCTTACAAAGAATCATTCCGCCACGAGGGCCGCGTAATGTTTTGTGCGTGGTAGTGGTAACAAAGTCAGCGTAAGGAACTGGGTTTTGGTGAAGACCTGCCGCAACAAGACCTGCGATGTGCGCCATGTCGACCATTAAGTATGCTCCTACTTCGTCTGCGATTTCGCGGAATTTCGCGAAATCAATGGCGCGTGGGTATGCACTTGCGCCAGCAACGATGAGCTTCGGCTTGTGCAATCTCGCTTTTTCTGCAACATCTTCATAGTTAATGGTATGGGTGTCCTTGTCCACTCCATACTCGACAAAATTATATTGAATTCCACTAAAGTTCACTGGGCTTCCGTGTGTTAAGTGACCTCCATGAGAAAGGTTCATTCCAAGCACAGTATCACCATGTTCTAAAATGGTAAAGTAAACAGCCATATTTGCTTGGGCACCAGAGTGTGGTTGAACATTTGCATGCTCGGCTCCGAAAATTTCCTTCGCACGATCACGGGCAATGTTTTCTGCTACATCTACGTGTTCGCAACCACCGTAATAACGACGGCCTGGATATCCTTCTGCATATTTGTTCGTCAAAACGGAGCCTTGCGCTTCCATTACCGCTTCACTCACGAAGTTTTCAGAAGCAATCAACTCAATTTTGGTGCGCTGTCTCGCTAACTCGTCCTGGATTGATTGAAACACCTGCTGATCCTGCTGTGCTAATTTCACTTTCGGAATCCCCCTTTGAATTTAAACGAATTAAATTTTCATTCGGATTTTCATCCATTACCTCCTATATTCTATCACGCACTGTGTCAGATAGAAACAGAAAAGGAAGATTGATAGCGCTTACCTTAAAAAACTTTCGGAAGCAGGCGTAGAGGGAGGGTTCTACCGGTTCATTCGAAATGTGAATGAACCACGAGAACCCTCCCCCTGTATCCTTTTAATATACCGCTCTTGCGCCTCCAATAAGTTTTGGTCTTGTGCGGGCCATGGTGATGTGGGCGTTACCGACGGATTTGATGGTGCTCCTTACAGGTACGGCAACGTGTTTGATGTGCATGCCTATAAGGGTGTCACCAATGTCGATACCAGCGTCGGCGCGGATGTGTTCGACCATAACGGCGTCAGTAAAGTGGTGGTAGGCATGAGAGGCCATGGCGCCACCTGCTTGCCGAACTGGGACGACTGTCACCTCATCCAATCCACGATGTAGGGCTGTTTCGCGTTCAACCACGAGTGCCCGATTCAAGTGCTCGCAGCATTGAAAAGCGAGCTCCACTCCAGTTTGTGCACGAAATTCCTCAAGGACCGCAAAAATTGTTTCGGCAACCCCTTCTGTTCCAGCCGTTCCAATTCGCTCTCCGATCACTTCGCTTGTGCTGCAGCCCACAACTAAAAGCTGCCCAGTTTTTAGCTGCGCCTGATGCTGAAGATCTTTGAGTACCTGCTGTAGCTCTGTGCGCCATTGTTCCTGACTCATTACATCGTACCCTCCCTTTTCATTTTTAAAAAATGCCCGCAGAATATAGCGCACTTATACGCCGTATTCCACAGGCAACCTGCGTTTAATTACGCATTTTTCGACTTATTTTTCAAGCTGGTGAATTTTGTTGACACGGTTTTCGTGACGGCCGCCTTCAAATTCAGTGGTCAGCCACACTTTCGCGATTTCACGGGCAAGACCTGGTCCAATGACACGCTCTCCCATCGCTAAAATATTGCTGTCATTGTGCTCTCGCGTTGCTTTCGCGCTGAAGGTGTCATGCACTAACGCACAGCGAATGCCTTTTACTTTATTAGCCGCGATAGACATGCCAATACCAGTGCCGCAAATTAAAATGCCACGGTCAAATTCGCCGCTTGCCACTTTTTCTGCCACAGGTTGTGCATAGTCTGGGTAGTCGACAGACGTTTCACATTCACAGCCGAAATCTTCAAATTCGATATTTAGCTCTGTTAATAGTCCTTTTATTTCTTCACGGATGTTCAGACCACCGTGATCAGATGCGATTGCTACTTTCATTTTGTCATCCCCTGTTCGAATGAAGTATGTTATATGTTCATCTTACCCTCTGTGGAGTAAAAAATCCATTTATCCGCAGTGGAGGATATCTCTTTTTTGCAGCAAAAAACCCCACAAATGTAGGGTTCTTCATGTTCGGTTAAATTTTAAACTTCGCAATCATGCGTTTCATGTTGGTGGCTTCTCCTGCAAGTTCCTGGGAGATGCGTTCCACATCGGCAATCATGGATGCTTGCTCTTGGGAAGTGGCCGTAACTTCTTCTGCTCCCGCTGAGGTTTCTTGGGCAATGGCCGCGACCTCTTGAGATTGGCGTGCCGTCGTTTGGATGCTGTCCATTTGACGGTCCACTAAACTTGCGATTTGTTTCACAGATGCTGCTACCTCTAGAACAGAGGTGGTCATTTCCGCAATCACTTCATTCGTTGCAGTCCCTTTACCTGCTTCGACATTTGCCGCTTTTACCTGCTCGGTAATTTGGGTAACCACATTTTTGACTTCTTCTTGGATATTTTTAATCAGTTCGGAAATTCCCTGAACGGCTTTGGCACTTTCATCTGCGAGAGAGCGAACCTCTTCTGCAACAACAGCAAAGCCGCGACCATGTTCACCAGCACGTGCTGCTTCGATGGAGGCATTCAAGGCTAAAAGATTCGTTTGTCCTGCAATATCGCCAACAAGTGAAATGATGTTTTCGACTTCTTTTGCATTTTTTTCTAAACGTTCTACTGCTTGCAGCGACGTTTGGTTCTGAGCAGCAAGCTTTTGGATGCCTGACACTAGAGAATGAATGACTTCCTTGCTTTCATCCAGGTCCTTGACCATTTCTTCCGACAGCTGTTGGGAGGAGGTCGCTTTCTCGTGGACTTCGTCAGCAATTTTGATTACTTCTTCTACCGATTCTGCTGTGTCCTGAATGGAGGTAGCAGAACTTTCTGCTCCTTTAGCAATCTCTTCAATTGTTAGTGAGATGCTATCCGCTTGTTCAGAAGCTCTCATGGACACATCGTTGATTTCCTCCACTTTTTGACTCGTTTTGGCGAAGGTTTGGTCGATTGTTTTCACCATGTCTTTCAGGTTATGCAGCATTAAATTAAAGGCAGAACCGAGTTCACTAATTTCATCCCGTGAATGAGCGATTGGCACATCCTCCGTCAGGTCTCCATTAGCAGCTTTTTGCGCAATTGCCTCTAAGTTTTGTAGCGGTTTGGTAATGTATCTTGCAGCAAAAAATGCTAATATTCCAGACCACGCAATTCCAAGCATTAGTGTGAAAACCGTAAATAATTTTGGCTCAATGAAAGTTACATAGTTCACCACATAGTAGATAAAAATCCCACTCATGGTATAGGTGATGAGCGCCAAGATTGTCGTAAACAACACAAGCTTGAAGCGCAATCCATATTTATATTTCTTCTTTTCCCCCATCTTGCTCCTCCTCCAAAGCTGCTGCGAAAGCCTTCCGCACCTTACTTGTCTTTAATTTTTTCTATTACTAGCCCGATTACCTCCTGCAGCTCGTTAAAGGTATCCCGGTAGATTTCAACAGAGCCACCATACGGATCGATTACCTCCCCATGCTGTTCTGCAAAGCTCTTTAGCGTGTAAGTTTTCCCCACGCTTGTCGGATAGCTGTTTTCAAGCAACATCTTATGCTGAACGGTCATGGTAAATATGTAGTCAGCCCATTTAATCAACTCATCGGATACTTGCGCTGAGGAATGCTCGGATTTCAACCCATTTTCCTTTAATACTTCCCTTGCATGGTGAGAAGCTTGGCTGCCTGGCATCGCAAACACACCTGCAGACTTCACCTCTACCCCACTAAGTTCACGGCCAGCCAATATTGCAGCTGCCATTGGACTTCGGCACGTATTTCCGGTACATACAAATAAAATATTCATAAGATCACTCCTCCTTTTTCCTTATTATAGACAAAAAGAAGGCATATGAAATAGTAAGAAGGACTCTCTCTTTTTATATGTCGGCAACCTGATAGAGAATTTAAAGAGGAGAATAAAAAAAAGAAGACCAAAATAGGTCTCCTAGTGAAAAAATAACAGCTTGATTCCAAATCCGAGAAGGATACTGCCTCCAAGTGCCTCACTGTATGCCCCAAGCCAGCCTTGGAGCTTTCGGCCAAAAATAAGGCCAAACCAGGTGAGGATCATGCTTACGGCACCGAATAAAAGAATGGCGAGCATTGTTCTCGCACCGTATATTCCGAGGCTCAATCCTACTGAAAAGCTATCAAGACTGACACTTAGCGCAAACAAAAATAGCCCTGCACCAACTGGTGAAATCATGGGCCCGTCCTCATTTTTCATGGACGAAGCCATCATTTGCAATCCAAGGAGTACGAGTAGGCATCCACCGACAATGGTGGCAATCTCTCCAAATTTCTCTGACAAAAAGACCCCAATTATCATTCCACAGAGGGGCATGAAGACGTGAAACGCCCCAATCGTCAGTCCTATGTAAAAAATCTGGCGCAAACGAAGCTTGATCATTCCCATCCCAAGCCCTACCGAAAATGCGTCCATCCCCAGTGCAATCGCCATCAAAAAAAGTGCCATAAATTCCCCAACCATTATCGCCATTTCCGCACCCCCGGACTTGTCTACTTCAAGATATGCACAAGCCCTCGGGAATAGAAGAAAGATTTTAGGTTTGATGGATTCGGTGGAGGTAGAGGTTTTAAGCATCAAAAAAACCCTCCGATTAGAAGGGTCCTTCTCTATTTATTCTCTGATCCAGCGATGCCCTGCTGCTTTTTCAAGGCGGTTCATAATGGCGGCACCAACCCCTACATTCGGGAAGGTTTCGCTAAAAATGATATCCACCTTGGTGGAATTAAAGGCTCGAAGCGCGTCATACAGACTTGTTGCGACACTTGCAAGATCTGTGCGTGTACCACAGGCAACCGGGATAACAGCACCAAGGTCCGCATTTGCGATTGTGCCAGTCTCCTGATTTACTGTATCTGCTAGTTTCCACTCGGCGATGGTTTCCTCTGTTGCTAGTAGGCCAACTACTTTGCCTTCGCGACGGGCAGCCGTCATCGTTTTTTCTAAAAATGACACATTGCCTTCCACTAGAAATACTGGCGCAACCGGTGCGTAGTGGGTGTATTTCATGCCTGGGGATTTTGGTTTGTGCTCTTGTGAAGATGATATTAAGGCTGGATCGATGTCCACTTGTCCTACAAACTGTTCGAGCTGTTCTTTTGTAACCCCACCCGGACGGAGGATGACCGGAATTTCAGTTGTACAATCCACAACGGTCGATTCGAGTCCTACTCCTGTTGCTCCGCCATCCACAATTCCTGCAATTTTGTGGATTAAATCCTCTTGAACATGGTGGGCGGTTGTTGGGCTTGGTTTTCCTGAAAGATTCGCGCTCGGGGCAGCAAGTGGAAGTCCAGAAACCTCTAGTAATGCATGTGCGACTGGATGATCAGGCATGCGAATGGCTACTGTATCAAGGCCCGCTGTGACATAAGAGGAGACACCCTCTCTTTTTGGAAGAACCAACGTGAGTGGTCCTGGCCAAAAGGCATCGATCATTTTTTCCGCAATTTGCGGGAGGTTATCCACAAGGCTTTCGAGTTGTTCTTTTTTATAAATGTGTACAATTAATGGGTTGTCAGCGGGACGTCCCTTTGCTTGAAAAATCTTACGTACAGCCTGATCTGACAAGGCATTTGCTCCTAGGCCGTACACCGTTTCTGTTGGAAAGGCGATTACCTCATCTTGTTTTAATAGATTGGCAGCCTCTTGTATCTGGGGATAACTATGCTTTAACGGATTGTTGTTATCCACAGACCAAAATTTTGTGTTCATGTTCTATCCCTCATTTTATCTTGTATTCACATGTGAATATGTAAGGTTTTTCTCTAGCAAGTATAAAGAGTTTCCACAAAAGATACAAGCCTTATCCACAAACTGTGGATAAGGCCTCTGGATTCGGTGGATAACTTTGTGGGTATTTTGGGTTATGCCACTAAAAACGCTGTAGATTTCCGCAAATTACTCCGCGTCCGCGGGGCGGTCCGTGAGCCACCTGGCTTTAGCCCTGCGGCTCAGACGCGCTTGTTCCAGTTTTCTCTTTATCCACAAGCTTTCAATAAACCAAGTTTTTTACAAGCTCACATTTCATTAGCGTGCATTCCTTTTGCTTTCCAACAATCTCTTTAAAAAAGTCAGAGTGTCGCATTTCTTGTGGGGCTGCTTCCAGAGATTGTGGATAAAAATTCAGAAGTTCGAAAAATTGTATGTAGTTGGTCTTGTTCGTAATTAAGTAGAGCTTCTTTAGATTTTGCTTTTTGGCATGTTGCTGTGTGTGCTCAAATAGTTGCAGAAGTTGAAATTGCTTAATGGATGGCCCGATGACCAAAGAGCGTAGCAAGCCAGCATCCCCGTAGGCTTCTATCCCAATTGTTCCGCAGATTGCCCCATCCTCTTTTTCAAGGAGAATAAAGTTCTCTATCTTCTCTTCTAATCGAGCTGTGCTAATATTTGCTTGTTCCAAAAAGGATCGCAGTGTCCAGTAGTCCTCATTTGTTGCCGTGCGCATGGTTTTCATGTTCTTCACCTCTCCTAGTAGAATCTACTACTACTCTATGGAGAGGAAGAAAAAAGTAGAACATTATGCAGCAATTTTTTGCCATAGAGATGATAGAAACTCGACAAGGAAGAATTCCACCTCAACCTCTTCTGGCTCTTCATCTACCACAAAATCCGCCTGTGCCGTTGTTTCTGTCACAGAAGCCTCTTCTTCAAAAGGAGTGGCAGATGCTGCTTCCCCATTGGAGAAATCCAAGAAGCAAAGTGGCGGGAAAAGGACACACCACCAGTTGGCCCCTGTTCCTTCCCCAAGTGTAATCAGAATCGCTTCGTAATCTCCTGCTGGGTAAATGAATTTGCCGTACATTTTCGTTGGAAAGTTTACTTTGCCAAAATCAACGTTGTAGTCTTGATAAACCCCTTCTGCAGCCATGACTTCTTCTACAATCTTTTCAATCTCCGCTAGGTTTCCAGTGATAACTTCTCTTGCTTCTTCTCTTGACGTAATGTCTGAAACCCAAATGGTAATTTCTTCGTTTACTCGGTCTCTAATTTTTCGTTTAAGCTCTTGATCCTCTTCACTATCGCTGTTTGCAAGGATTCGCAGCCTGATTGCCTCATCCGGAATGACCATCGCACCGTTTTTCACCTCTGCACCAGCAGTCATTTGTTCTCCAAGCAATGACAAGTACGCCCCAATAAAAAGTAATACTATATATAAAGTGATTTTATTTTTTTTAATCATATCAAGCACTCTCCCCTCTAGCACCTAGTTTGGTCAGAAAAGAAAAATCCTAAACTAGCAAAAAGAAAAAAGATGGGGAAAATTTTTTTGCTAGTTTAGTAGCTTGATTTTGAGGGTATAAAATTGGGACGCACTACTATAGGAGAAAGGAAAATGAAAAGATGAAATCATTCATTTGTGACATCGAGTCGTTTCGAATTGGCGACATGGAGAGCGTGTTTAATCACATCAGTATTCCTATTAATTTTGAAATTTTAGTAGGCGGAAAATGGATGAAGGGCAAGATATTTTATCACCACTATCACCGTTCCGTTTCGTATGATTCCAACTTAGCTCAAATTATTCAACATTGTACGGCGGACAAAAGAGAAGAACTCCGGCTTGCCATCGTTCAATTTGTAGAAGAAAAAACAAATAGAGGCCTGGCACTTTCCAGACCTCCCATCACACCTGAGACGAGGATAGAAGCATAACTCCCTCTATCCTTTCCCACTTTAACCAATCTCAGCAAAAACCATTCGGTCCTTCCCGTTTATATCCAACACAACCTCTACCATCGATTGCGGAAATGTTTTTTCTAGCAATTCTTTAACAGGTTCACCCTGACCCATTCCTACTTCAAACGCAACAATGGCCCTGTCCTTCAAGACTTTTGGCAGTTCTTCCATAAATCGCTCATAAAATTCTAGCCCGGATACTCCGCCAACTAAGGCACGATACGGTTCAAAATCTTTGACGACCGTGGACAGTCCTTCGTATTCTTTTACTGGAATATACGGAGGATTAGATACTACCACATCGACCTTCCTTTCTTTTTCGATAAAAGGCAGCAAAAGGTCTCCTTGAAGAAATTCCACGTCAGCTTTGAGCGTCTCTGCATTGTCCTTGGCTACTTCAAGCGATTCTCCGGCAATGTCAGTGGCTTTTACCTGGAGCTGGCTACTTTCTAGAGCGAGTGTTACGGCAATAGCGCCGCTACCTGTTCCTACATCCACAACATCCAATGGTTGCTCCGCAGGAAAATGTCGCTTAATGCGTTCGAGTAATCCCACCACTAATTCCTCTGTTTCGGGCCTTGGAATCAGCACCTCTTCACTCACAAAAAAACTGCGTCCGTAAAAATCTTCCTTGCCCATCAAGTATTGCACCGGTATGCCCGCAACATGCTTATGCACACTGAAGATAAACGAGCTTTGCATATCCATTGGCATCATTTCTTGCATTCTACTAAAAAGCTGCGAACGATCTAATTTAAGATGATGCCTAAGCAACAGCTCTCCCGCATTTTCGTCTCGCATGTTTGTTTTTAAAAAAGAAGAAGCCCAATTTAGGGCTTCGTACACCTTCATGGCCTTCATCATTTCTCCATGTCTTCCATTCTGCGCGCTTGGTCTTCCATAATTAGCGCATCAATCACTTCCTGGAGCTTGCCTTGCAGGATTTGATCAAGCTTTTGGATCGTTAGGCCGATGCGGTGGTCAGTCACACGATTTTGTGGGAAGTTGTACGTACGAATACGTTCCGAGCGGTCACCTGTTCCTACCGCTTGCTTACGGTTTGCATCATATTCAGCTTGTACTTCACGTTGAAATTTATCATACACACGCGCACGAAGTACCTTCATGGCTTTTTCTTTATTTTTAATTTGTGATTTTTCGTCCTGACAGGAAACTACCGTGTTCGTCGGAAGATGCGTCAAACGAACAGCTGACATCGTCGTATTAACCGACTGTCCTCCTGGTCCACTTGAAGCAAATGTGTCCACACGGATATCTTTTTCATGAATTTCAATTTCCACTTCTTCGGCTTCTGGCAGCACTGCCACTGTCGAAGTAGAAGTATGGATACGCCCACCAGATTCTGTTTCCGGCACACGCTGCACGCGGTGTGCACCATTTTCAAACTTCAGCTTGGAGTATGCCCCTTTACCGGTAATCATGAAAATAATCTCTTTGTAGCCACCAACACCAGTCGATGCCGCTTCCATCACTTCCGTTTTCCAGCCCTGCGCTTCTGCATAGCGGCTGTACATACGATAAAGATCGCCAGCAAATAATGCCGCCTCATCTCCACCAGCTGCACCACGAATCTCCATGATAACGTTTTTGTCATCATTCGGATCTTTTGGAAGGAGAAGAATATGTAAGCGCTCCGCCAAGCCTTCCTCTTGCTCCTCAAGCTCAGAGATCTCCTCTTTCACCATCTCGCGCATATCCGCATCGAGCTTGTCCTCGAGCATCGCCTTCGCGTCTGTAAGCTGCTCCTTCACGGTCTTGTACTCGCGATAAACCTCCACCGTCTCCTGGATATCAGATTGTTCCTTAGAATACTCTCTCAGCTTTTTCGTGTCATTGATGACTTCCGGATCACTCAAAAGCTCGGTCAATTTATCATAACGCATTTCTACTGCCTGCAAACGATCAAACACGTGCATTCACCTCTATAATGGAGTCTTATCTATTGTATGTGTGTTAGTTCCTAATTTTTTTACAACATTCTAATTATAGTATAGGTTGGATGGGAGGTCAAAAGCTATTGGAAACAGCTAGGGTGGGGAAAGCTGGAAATATGCATTTGGTGGCGGGTGAAGCCTGCTCGACCGCTTTTCTCTCTCCTTCCTCTTTTTTGGGTAGTCCGCACCACCTGCTTGACCTTTTTTCTCCGACACCGCTCCTTTTTGCGTCGTACACACCACCTGCTCGACCTTTTTTCTCCGACACTGCTCCTTTTTGCGTCGTCCACACCACCTGCTCGACCCTTTTTTCTCCGACACTGCTTCTTTTTGCGTCGTCCACACTACCTGCTCGACCGCTTTTCTCTCTCCTTCCTCTTTTTTGCGTCGTCCACACCTCCTGCTCGACCTTTTTTTTCCTACACTGCTTCTTTTTGTGTCGTCCACACCACCTGCTCGACCTTTTTTCTCCGACACCGCTTCTTTTTGCGTCGTCCACACCACCTGCTCGACCTTTTTTCTCCGACATTGCTTCTTTTTGCGTCGTCCACACCTCCTGCTCGACCTTTTTTCTCCGACACTGCTCCTTTTTGTGTCGTCCACACCACCTGCTTGACCTTTTGATGATTAGACTCTCACCCCAAACAAAAAACAACCCATGCAAAAAGCTGGGCTGTCTCCTTTACCTATCTTCAATTTTCAAATGCACGTGGTATCGAGGCGTTACTTCAATAAAATGTTTGTTGAGGTCTTTTTTCACGCGCTTCTTTTCTTTTTGACTCATTCCGTTTGGGGCGTAGGCGGTTACCCTAGCTGTATGGCCGGTAATGTAAACAGGGCCGGGCTCAAGGTTGCTGTTTAGCTCGATGACTTCGCGGAATTTGTTCTCGTCATCCTCATAATCGACATTGTTGTTATCGGCACCAAGGTCTAGGAAATTCGGATTTTGGCTTGTGTAAAAGTCTTCCGTGTCTTCGGTGTTTGGTTCTAAGATGCCTCTTTTGTTATCATTTACTCCGATAAATTTTTCTCCATCAAAGTCCTCATCTGCTCCAAAACGCTGTTCGCCGCTGCAGCCACTAATAAAAAAAGAGCATACGACCAAGATCAGGATTGCATGTTTCATGCGAACACCTCCTGTTTCTTAGCGTATCCTCTTCTGCCAAAATGTTTCAGGCTAAATATAGGAAAATTTCTTTATTTTTTCATCTCTTGTAAGACAGACACTTTGTGAGGAACTTCATGGTGATGACGACAGCGAGGTTCGTAGGATTCTGAAGCGCCTACCAATATAATCGGGTCATCGTAACAAGCGGGCTCGCCATTTATCAAGCGTTGTGTACGACTTGCAGGTGAACCGCATACGGCACAAACAGCCTGCAGCTTTGTAACGGATTCTGCAATGGCAAGTAGCTCTGGCATTTTACCAAAAGGCTCGCCTCGGAAATCCTGGTCTAATCCGGCTGTGATGACACAGTAGCCTCTGTTTGCTAGCTCCTGCACAACTTGGACAATCTCATCATCAAAAAACTGCACTTCGTCAATTCCTACCACATCGGTATGTTCATTGACCTGATTTAAAATAGCTTGTGAGGATGGAACAGGCGTCGCAATAATGGACGTACCATTGTGGGAGACAACTGCTTCGTCACTATATCTGTTATCTATAAGTGGTTTGAATACTTGAATTTCTTGTTTGGCAAATTGGGAACGTCTCATGCGGCGAATCAGCTCTTCCGACTTTCCAGAAAACATGCTGCCACAAATCACTTCTACCCAACCTGATTGCTTCATTACATACATTGACGGCCCCCCCTTTTCTTAATATGTTAAGCGCAAAAACGCAGAAATTATGTAAATAGAAGTAAAAAAACAGGCAAGATATAGGATAACCTGCCTGTTTTACTTTATTACTTAAGGCCGTATTTTTTGTTGAAGCGCTCAACACGTCCATCAGCAGCAGCGTGCTTCTGACGTCCAGTGTAGAATGGGTGAGAATCAGAAGAGATCTCAACCTTCACTAGAGGGTAAGTAGTACCATCTTCCCACTCGATAGTTTCGTTTGTTTTCATCGTAGAACCTGTGATGAATTTGAAACTAGTGTTGATGTCCATGAATACAACTTTACGGTAATCCGGATGAATTCCAGCTTTCATTCTTGTCATCTCCTTTTCGCCCTGAGTCTTTCGAAACAGAGTTATCATTCAAATGATACCAAACCAAAAGGATGGTCGACATCATTTATCTTAAAAACACACTGATGAAATTATATCAACTTATGGGGCGTTTTGCAACATTACTTTTGACTGTTTTCGCAAGCTATGTTCATCCTGAAATTCCCGTCACCAACGTTACTGTCGTGCTCTTTTCGTAGAGGATCTTTTATGCCGTGGTAAATTTTTCTTGTATAAAAATACTAGAGCCAAGCAAAAGCGTTCCCCACTATTTCTAGCAAGGAACGCACTTATAAAATATTTTTATCGCTTTGCCACGCCAGCCTTTTGTTCTTCTTCGAGCATTTCGAAGAATTCTTGGTTGTTTTTGGATTGACGTAGTCTACGCAGTAGCTTTTCGGCAAAGTCCGGAGAGTCGGACATCGTTTTGCGGATAGCCCAGAGCTTGTCCAGGTGATCCTTTGGAATAAGCAGCTCTTCTTTTCGCGTTCCGGAGCGACGAATGTCGATCGCTGGGAAAATACGACGCTCAGCAAGCTGACGATCTAGGTGGAGCTCCATGTTTCCTGTTCCTTTGAATTCTTCATAGATGACATCGTCCATACGTGAGCCTGTATCTACAAGCGCTGTTGCAAGAATGGTTAAGCTTCCACCCTCTTCGATATTACGGGCTGCCCCAAAGAAACGTTTTGGACGGTGGAAAGCAGCTGGGTCGATACCACCGGATAGCGTACGTCCACTTGGTGGGATAACTAGGTTGTAGGCACGTGCCAAACGAGTGATGCTGTCCATAAGGATAATAACGTCACGCTTATGCTCTACAAGGCGAAGCGCACGTTCTAACACAAGCTCCGCTACTTTGATGTGGTTTTCTGGGACCTCATCAAAAGTTGAGCTTACCACATCGCCCGCTACCGAGCGTTCGATGTCGGTTACTTCCTCAGGTCGCTCATCGATTAACAAAACAATTAGTTCTGCTTCTGGGTGATTCGTTGTAATACTGTTGGCGATTTCCTTAATCAGCATCGTTTTCCCTGCTTTTGGCGGTGCAACAATAAGTCCACGCTGACCAAAGCCGACAGGTGCCATAATGTCCATGATGCGTGTGGAAAGGCCTTTTGGTTTTGTTTCGAGCACGATTTGGCGATCTGGGTATAGTGGGGTCAATGCCGGAAAGTGGACACGTTCCTTTGCAGATTCCGGATCATCACCGTTTACCGCTTCCACGTGTAATAGTCCGTAATAGCGCTCATTTTCCTTTGGCGGACGGACTTTTCCGGATACTTTATCTCCGTTTCTTAGGTCAAAACGACGAATTTGGGATGCAGAAATGTAGATATCCTCTGAGCTTGGAGAATAGTTAATAGGGCGTAAGAAACCGAAGCCTTCTGATTGGATAACCTCTAGTACCCCTTCCATGAAAAGGAGACCGTCTTTTTCAGCTTGCGCTTTAAGGATGGCAAAAATAAGCTCTTTTTTTGTTAGTTTACTGTAATAGGAAACTTTATGTTGACGTGCAAATTCATATAGTTCTTTAAGTTTTAGATTTTCTAAATGTGAAATTGTTAAATCCATAGAAAAAAAACACCACGCTATTCGTTTATTTTGTAAGGTCTGTTGCTGGAGAATCTTCCATTACCTGATTCAAGCTGAAATTTTGTTCGTTTGAAGGATGGGATTATCGTGTCTTCATGTTCATTTGTCGAAGACTTGTCCCCCCGTATATGTGGGATTAACTCTCCTTATGAAGAAATTGTAGAAGAATCGCAAGGAAGAAATAAGGTAGATATGCATACTACTGGTAGTATTGTTTATTTTACCCACAAATTGTTCTTTTAAGCAACCATTTTTTGTAGACAAGCTTTGAGTGTTCTCGTTGTTTCCTGGGGAATAAATAGGCTTTTTGTCGATTGATGCTTTTGCACTGTTACTGCCATTATACCATTCGAGGAGCTAGATGTTTTTATGACCTTTTTAGCAAGAGAAAAACCGTAAACAGGGATGTTCCCCCGTTTACGGTTATGATGATTTTAAGGTTTGATTACTAAGTTAGGTTTCTTTTTGATGTTATGCTGACCGTCGATAAAGCGGACCGTTCCGGATTTCGCACGCATAACGACAGAGTGCGTCGTAGCGTTGGTGCCTTTAAATTGAACTCCACGAAGAAGTTCACCATCCGTTACACCTGTAGCAGCAAAAATCGCATCATCGCCGCGCACAAGATCTTCCATTCTTAACACTGCGTTGACGTCCTCAATCCCCATTTTTTTACAACGTTGTAGCTCTTTTTCGTTTTGTGGAAGAAGCTTTCCTTGGATTTCTCCCCCAAGGCATTTTAGGGCTACCGCTGCAATCACGCCTTCAGGTGCTCCACCTGAGCCGAACAGAATATCCACACCTGTATGATCGAATGCTGTGTTAATAGCTGCTGCCACATCGCCATCGTCAATTAATTTGATACGAGCTCCTGCTTCTCTTAACTCTGCAATGATTTTTTCGTGGCGTGGTCTGTTTAAAATAACGGCCACCAGATCTTCTATGTCTTTATTTTTTGCTTCTGCCACTGCTTTAAGGTTGTCTGTTACAGAAGCATTAATATCAATTTTACCAACAGCAGCTGGGCCAACCGCAATCTTGTCCATGTACATATCCGGTGCATGAAGCAGGTTGCCGTGGTCAGCAATGGCTAAAACTGCAAGGGCGTTCCAGCCACCAGACGCAACGATGTTTGTCCCTTCTAGTGGATCAACCGCTACATCCACACGTGGGCCATAGCCTGTCCCAAGCTTTTCGCCAATATAAAGCATAGGAGCTTCGTCCATTTCCCCTTCTCCAATGACAACGGTTCCTTTCATCGGCACTGTGTCAAATACATCACGCATTGCAGAGGTTGCTGCTCCATCAGCGCTATCTTTATCGCCACGTCCCATCCATCTTGCCGAGGATAGCGCAGCCGCTTCTGTTACTCGAATTAATTCCATTGATAAACTTCTTTCCATTTTTGTTCCACTCCTTCTGCAGTCTAACAAACTGGTTAACTATTATGGTAAAGCCTGTAATCCTGTGCAAAAACAGGCATTGTGCTATACTTTTCGTTATTAGTATATCACATTTGCCAAAATAAAAAAGGGGGAACGATAAAAAACAGATTCCTATCAAGCTTGTTTTTGGGGACTGCTTTCATTTGCGTTCCTTTTTGCTTACTATGTTTTTACGACTCAGGGAAGACCTCTTATAAGCACTAACACCGGGTTTTGTCCGAGCTCCTTTTCTCTCAAGACCTCTTTTGAATTCTTCCACCGATTTTTGTCCGATATCTCTCTTTTCAAGACCTCTTTTGACCTCTTCCATCGATTTATGTCCGATATCTCCCTGCTCAAGACCTCTTTTAATCTCTTCCATCGATTTTTGTCCGATATCCCCCTGCTCAAGACCTCTTTTGACTTCTTCCATTCATTTTTGTCCGATATCTCTCTGCTCAAGACCTCTTTTGACTTCTACCGCCGATTTTTGTCCGATATCCCCCTGCTAAAGACCTCTTTTTACCTCTTCCACCGATTTTTGTCCGATATCTCCCTGCTCAAGACCTCTTTTAACCTCTTCCATCGATTTTTGTCCGATATCTCTCTTCTCAAGACCTCTTTTGACTTCTTCCATCGATTTTTGTCCGATATCTCCCTGCTCAAGACCTCTTTTGCCCTCTTCCACCGATTTTTGTCCGATATCTCCCTGCTCAAGACCTCTTTTGACCTCTTCCACCGATTTTTGTCCGATATCTCCCTGCTCAAGACCTCTTTTAACTTCTTTCATCGATTTTTGTCCGATATCTCCCTGCTCAAGACCTCTTTTGCCCTCTTCCACCGATTTTTGTCCGATATCTCCCTGCTCAAGACCTCTTTTTACCTCTTCCACCGATTTTTGTCCGATATCTCCCTGCTCAAGACCTCTTTTGAGTTCTTTCATCGATTTTTGTCCGATATCTCCCTGCTCAAGACCACATTTGACCTCTTCCACCGATTTTTGTCCGATATCTCCCTGCTCAAGACCTCTTTTGAATTCTCCCACTATCCGAGCTCTTCTCCGTTACGTTCCAAACCAAAAAAAACAGAACCCTCAAAGCGGAGAGTTCTGTTTTTATATGTTAACACTTATGAATTTTGCATTTGATCGATTTCTTCTTTTGTCATGCTTTCGCGCCAGATGTTTGCACCAAGCCCTTTGAGTTTTTCCTCGAGATGGCTGTATCCTCGGTCAATATGCTCTAAGCCTGTGACTTCTGTTAGGCCATCTGCTAACAGTCCTGCGATGACTAGCGCAGCACCTGCACGAAGGTCGCTTGCTTTTACTTTCGCACCTTGCAGTTGAATTGGTCCGTTTATGATGGCGGAACGTCCTTCCACCTTAATGTTAGCGTTCATGCGGCGCAGCTCATCCACGTGCTTAAAGCGGGCAGAATAAATGGTATCTGTGACGATACTTGTTCCTTCTGCTTTTGTAAGCAGTGTGGTCATCGGCTGTTGTAAGTCGGTTGGGAATCCAGGGTGAACAAGGGTTTTCACATCCACTGCTCGTAGTTTTTCTCCTGGAACAACAAGCACCTGATCTTGATCGTTGTTGATATCCACACGGACGCCCATTTCACGAAGCTTGGCAATTAGCGGCTCCAAGTGAGTTGGGATTACATTATCAATAATCATTTCGCCACCGGTTGCAGCTGCCATGACCATGTATGTACCTGCTTCAATGCGGTCAGGGATTATGGTGTGCTTACAGCCATGAAGATGTTCGACACCATCGATACGGATGACATCGGTCCCTGCTCCTTTAATTTTTGCACCCATGCTGCTTAGGAGGGTTGCCACATCAATGATTTCCGGCTCTTTTGCTGCGTTTTCAATGATGGTTCTGCCTTTTGCCTTTACAGCAGCAAGCATGATGTTGATGGTTGCCCCGACACTTACGACATCAAGGTAGATTCGTGCGCCTCTCAGCTCATCTGCGCGAAGGTAGATGGCACCTTGTTCATTGGTAACTTCTGCACCAAGCGCTTCAAAACCTTTGATGTGTTGGTCGATCGGTCTTGGACCAAGGTGACACCCACCAGGTAAGCCTACTACCGCTTTTTTGAAGCGGCCAAGCATTGCGCCCATTAAATAATAGGAAGCGCGTAGCTTTTTGACTTTTCCACTAGGTAGTGGCATCGCAATCATTGCGGAAGGATCGACTGTGAGGTCCTCTCCGTCTAGATTAACTGTTCCACCAATTTCCTCTAAAAGACTACTCAATATTTGTACATCCGAAATTTTCGGTAACCCTTCAATCGTTACAGGCGTGTCGGCTAATATTGTTGCAGGGATTAATGCCACTGCACTATTTTTTGCTCCGCTGACTCGAACTGTTCCATTTAGCTTGTTTCCACCAAGAATCTTTAACTTTTCCATATACTTCTCCCTTCAAGGCGAGGTTGGTTTCCAAATGTGCTATTCCTTATTATACACAATTTTTACCATTCATAAAAATTTTCAATATCTTTTAGTTTACATGAAAATGGTTATGACAGATATGAAAAAGCATCATTCTTTATCAAATCGTAATATTTGATACTTTACGCCTAGATTCGACATGGGTGTTTTGTCGAAAATTTGATAAAAAAAAGCGGTTGATTTCCGCAAATGGCTACGCATTCCTCGGGGCGGTACCGGGAGCCTCCTCTACTTTATAGCTTGGAGGCTCCCGTTACGCGCTTTTTCCCGATGGAGTTTACGCCATTTGCTTCAATCAACAGCTTGGACCATCTTAGAACATTGATGTTAGCAAATTTATCGATGTAAATTATTGCTTGCGGTTGTTCCAGTCTGCTAGGAATTTTTCAATTCCTTGGTCAGTTAGCGGGTGGTTGAACAGTTGCAGAATTACTTTGTAAGGTACTGTCGCAATGTGCGCGCCTTTTAATGCTGCTTCTGTAATGTGCATTGGGTGACGGATGGACGCTGCAATGATTTCTGTTGGGATATCATGAATGGCAAAGATGTCCGCAATCGTTGTAATGAGGTCTAACCCGTTTTGTCCGATATCATCTAGACGGCCAAGGAATGGAGAAACATAGGTTGCCCCTGCTCTTGCTGCAAGCAATGCTTGATTTGCATTGAAGATAAGGGTGACATTTGTTTTGATGTTGAGTTCAGAGAAAACTTTTACTGCTTTTAGACCTTCTGGTGTCATTGGCACTTTTACAGTGATGTTTGGTGCAATGGCAGCGAGTGCTTTTCCTTCTTCAATCATTCCCTCAGCATCAAGTGCGATGACTTCAGCGCTGACAGAGCCTTCCACAAGTGCTGTGATTTCGCGCAGGCGATCTTCAAATGAGATGTTTTCTTTTGCCACTAAACTTGGATTGGTTGTAACGCCGTCAAGAATTCCTAAGGCGTGAGCTTCTTTTATTTCTTCTAGGTTAGCTGTGTCGATAAAAAATTTCATGTCGTATCGCTCCTTTGTCCATTGTTTGCGTTTTCATTATAAATGAAAACAAAACCGCCTGATGTGGCGGTTAAGTAATGTTGTCTTGTTGGGGTGAATCTTGTTTTATAGAAATGGAAACTTACGCTTTATTGGAAGATCCGAATTCGCGCATTTTTCCTTTTACTGTTTCTTTGATCGCATCTCGAGCTGGGCCCAAGTATTTGCGTGGATCGTACTCTTCTGGTTTAGCAGCAAGTGTTTCGCGAACTGCTTTTGCAGAGGAGATTTGGTTTTCTGTGTTTACGTTAATTTTTGCTGTTCCAAAAGAGATTGCTTTTTGGATGTCATGCGTAGGAATTCCAGTTCCGCCGTGTAGCACTAGTGGTACACCAGCACGGTTGTTGATTTCTTCCATCTCTTTGAAGCCAAGGTTTGGTTCACCTTTGTAAGGACCGTGTACGGAGCCAAGAGCTGGAGCAAGGCAATCAATACCAGTGCGTTTTACTAGCTCTTCACATTCGTTAGGGTCTGCATAGATAACGCCGTCAGCAATAACGTCGTCCTCTTGGCCACCAACCACTCCAAGCTCTGCCTCAACAGAAACTCCGTGGAAGTGTGCAAGCTCAACAACTTTGGAAGTTGTTTCGATGTTCTCCTCAAATGGATGGTGAGAAGCGTCAATCATTACAGATGTAAAACCAGCGTGAATCGCTTTTGCACAAGATTCGAAGCTAGAACCGTGGTCTAAGTGAATGGCAACAGGTACAGTTACCCCGTATTCTTCCATTAGCGCTTTAACCAACGCTACAACGGTTTTAAAGCCACCCATATATCGGCCCGCACCTTCAGAAACACCAAGAATTACTGGTGAGTTTTCCTCTTGTGCTGCTTGAAGAATTGCTTGCGTGAATTCTAGGTTGTTCAGGTTGAACTGCCCTACTGCATAGCCTTCTGCATTTGCTTTTTTTAGCATTTCTGTCATAGAAACTAAAGGCATGATTACATCCTCCTTATTTTATCCTCACTCCGAAAAGTTTGTTTGTGCGTTTTTGCGCATATCAAAACTAGCTTGACCAAAGGCAAAACTAGTTATGTATTGGCTAGCAAAATAAACAAAACTTGTCGGAAAATTTTTATCCATTTCCTAGCATATCAACTATAAAGAAAAACGGCAACTATGGAAGTATGCCGTTTTTCGATGTAAGCGATAACACTTAAAAAGTTTTAATATTCAGTTAGATGGCCCTTGTTCAACAGACTGTTTAGGCATATTTTTTCGGACAGCCTCTCTAATTTCATCGATATCAAATGGCTTAGCAAAATGCGTAATGGCACCTAGGTCCTTTGATTCTTGGATCATATCCAATTCTCCGTAAGCTGTCATAATGATAACCTGGATATCAGAATTGATTGCTTTTAGTCTTTTTAAAATTTCAATTCCATCCATACCGGGGATCTTCATGTCCAACAATACTAAGTCCGGTGAATGCTTTTCAACGATATCGAGTGCCTGGTATCCGTTTGCTGCCTGAAACGTTTGATAGCCCTCTTTCTGGAATACCTCATTAAGCAGTATCCGTATTCCATACTGGTCATCTACAATCAGTAATTTTTGCCCCACCTTTACACCCCATTCTCTAAAAAATAATCAATCCGTTTCCATCCACCCACCTAATTCTACTATAATAGTCTTATTTCCTGCTTTTTCGACTGAAATATTTTTAAAAATGGTAAATTTGTTCCTAAAGGTGGAAAATTCTAGAGGATGATTTGGAGGAAAAAGGACATAATTCGCAAGAGGAGTGTGACAGAGGCATGTTAAAAATATTTACAACCCAGCTACAAGGTATTTTTCAAAAAATTGCCGGTGATGCGGAATTTGCTTTAGAGGATGGTGCTCGCTTATTAGCCCAAGCGGCTGTGGGAGAAGGGCATATTTATGTTTTCGGAGCTGGAGAAATGAAAGCGGTCGAGGCGGAAGCGGTCGAGGGAGCGGAACCACTAGGGAAAGTTCGCCTACTTTCCGAGTTAAACAGTTATCACGACCTGCTTGATACCGACCGCGCCTTGATTATTAGCCGCTTTTCGACGGATGAGGAAGCGGTGAATACGGCAAAAGCCTTACGTGAGCTTGGAGTGGAGATAGTTGGAATGTCAACTGTGATGGAGGGTGCGGAAACACTCGATAAGCTAGTTGATGTACATATCGATTTAAAGCTGAAAAAACCGTTAATCCCCGGCGATGATGGTGAGCGGTTTGGCTTCCCTAGCAGTATGGTCGCTTTGTATGCCTATTTTGGCTTGGCGTTTACATTGCGGGAGATGTTGGAGGAAGTGGAGGATTGAGGTTGCTGGTTGGAACCTGGTTTGATGTCAAATATGAGGTTTGGCATCAACTCGGGGGTTTTTGGCACGAACTCGAGGTGTTTTGGCACGAACTCGGGTCATTTCCGCACGAACTCCCCTCATTTTGGCACGAACTTTTTAAAACGGAGAGCGGAAACGATATTTTTCCCCATAAAATACCTAAATTCCACCATCATTTTACCTAACATCAACAAAAATAAGAAAAGCGTGCTGACCTTTATTGGCCAGCACGCCTTTTTTTATTCAAAAGCAGCGAACTTTGCTGCCGAACTCGCTTTTTTTCCAAAATGCAGCGGGTTTTGCTGCTGAGCACAATAGTCTCTTTCAAAAACAGAGACGCATTGCACCCGAGCTTACCTAGAATCTAAAAGTTACGCCATAACCTCAGCATTTTTTAACGATGCTGCCACAAAGTCGCGGAATAGCGGTTGTGGGCGGTTTGGTCTTGATGTGAATTCTGGGTGGAACTGAGATGCTAGGAACCATGGGTGATCCTTGATTTCAATTACTTCCACTAAGCGGCCATCCGGGCTTGTACCAGAGAAGATGAAGCCGTGTTCTTCCATTTGCTGACGATATTGGTTGTTGAACTCATAGCGATGACGGTGACGCTCGTATACCACTTCGTCCGCGTACGCTTTTTGGGCAAGAGAATCGTCGATCAGCTTGCAAGGGTAGAGTCCTAAACGCAACGTTCCGCCGAGGTCTTCGATGTCTTTTTGCTCAGGAAGTAGATCAATTACTGGATATGGCGTGCCTGGATTTAATTCTGCAGAGTGCGCTCCCTCAAAGCCTAGTACGTTACGGGCAAACTCAACAGAAGCTAGCTGCATGCCTAGGCAGATACCGAAGAATGGTACTTTGTTGACACGCGCATAACGAATCGCTTCGATTTTCCCTTCTACTCCGCGATCACCAAAGCCACCAGGAACGAGGATTCCGTCTGCATCGGAAAGAAGCTCGTCCACGTTATCCGCTGTTACTTCCTCCGAGTTGATCCAGTTAATTTTCACATCTGCATCAAACTCATAACCAGCATGGCGAAGTGCTTCTGCTACAGAAAGATACGCATCCTGAAGCTCCACATATTTACCAACAAGGGCAATCGTTGTTTTCTTGGAAAGGTTTTTCACCTTGTCCACAAGCTTTGTCCATTCGGTCATGTCTGCAGCTGCTTTTGTATTAAGCTTTAAGTGATCCACAACGATGTTATCCATGTCTTGTGCTTGGTAAGCAAGTGGAACCTCATAAAGTGTGTCAGCATCAATGGATTCAATTACTGCTTTTTCATCAATATCACAGAAAAGCGCAATTTTGTCCTTCATATCTTGGGAGATTGGCATTTCCGAACGTAAAACGATAATGTTTGGCTGAATACCTAGTCCGCGAAGCTCTTTTACGCTATGCTGTGTTGGCTTTGTTTTAAGCTCCCCTGCTACACGGATGTATGGTACAAGGGTACAGTGAATGTACATGACGTTATCACGGCCGATATCGCTCTTAATTTGACGGATTGCTTCTAAGTACGGAAGTGATTCGATGTCCCCTACTGTTCCGCCAATTTCTGTGATAACTACATCGGCATTTGTTTCGCGGCCTGCACGGAAAACACGCTCTTTGATTTCGTTCGTGATGTGTGGGATAACCTGAACCGTTCCACCAAGGTAGTCACCACGGCGTTCTTTTTTCAAGACTGTGGAGTAAATTTTCCCTGTTGTAACGTTGGAATATTTGTTTAGATTGATATCAATGAAACGCTCGTAATGGCCAAGGTCTAAGTCCGTTTCTGCGCCATCATCTGTAACGAAAACTTCCCCATGCTGGTATGGACTCATCGTACCTGGGTCCACGTTGATGTATGGATCGAATTTTTGAATCGTTACATTTAATCCGCGATTCTTTAATAATCTTCCTAAAGATGCTGCCGTGATTCCTTTACCTAAAGATGACACAACGCCACCTGTTACAAAAATATACTTTGTCATGCTGTCTCCCCCTCGAAAAATAATGTATTTTAAAAAAAGTAGTTGATATGGTATGAGAGGCATTCACCTTTTTTTATCATTAGTCAAAAACCAGAAATTCATGAAGGAAAATAATGAAGCTGGCCTTTTTTTGAAGGCACAGCATCCATTCGGTTATTCACTAAAAAATAAAAAACGCCCCACTTACCACTGTTTTAGCAGTAAGGGGAGCGTGTATATAATCCGTTCATTATACGTGTCCTATTTTAAGGAGCCCAAAAAAGATTCTACCGAGTTGCAGGCAAAAAGTCAAGGACAAAAAAACACTCTACTCATCAGGTACGAACCTGAAAAATAGAGTGCTTTGCTTTGTTCTCTATGATTAGAGTTTTTCTTCCTCATCTTCATCGCTGGACTCTTCGTCTTCGTCATCGATGTCGTCGTACTCTTCTTCGTCTTCGATTAAATCGTCCTCGAAGTCTTCGTCATCATCGCTGTCATCTTCGTCCACATCGGCTTCTTCTTCTTCCACTTCGTCATCCTCTTCGTAATCGTCAAGGTCGTCGAATTCCAACTCTTCTTCATCAAGGTCTTCGAAGTCCTCGTCCAAGTCATCCTCGTCCGCCTTCTTCGCCTTCTTCTTCTTGCTTTTTACTTGAGGAGTTGTTTCCTCTTCAATTTGATCATAAGGATACCATGCACGAAGTCCCCATTGGTTTTCTCCAACACAAATGAAACGGCCGTCAATATTCAGGTCAGTGTAGAATTGAGAGAGCTTGCCTTTAAGGTCTTCATCTGTAAAACCTGTCAGATCTTTGATCTCCGCTACTAATTCTGAAAAAGTGACTGATTGCTTTTTTTCATAAAAAATTGCTGTAGCAATCTCGATCAATGACATTTCTTTCAACTCTTCTGATGTTAGATTCTTTAATGCCAATGTCTGCACATCCTTTCTATGTATATATAAAGTCAATTAATAATGTATTCCTAGAAAAATCCATACCATTCATTATAAACAAATTCTTATTGTTTAATCCAGCATAATTTGTTCTTTTCCATGAAAATATGAAAAAAGGGAGATATGGCATCTCCCTAGGGTAAAATGACGCTGATGATTTCCGCAAATGGCTGCGCGTCCGCGGGGCGGTCCGTGAGCCTCCTCGGGCTTTCGCCCTGCAGGGTCTCACGAGACGCGCTATTTCCCGCTGGAGTCTTCGCCATTTGCTCCAATCATCAGCTGGTTACTGCAAAACATGAATTGCAGAATTTATTTCTTAATGAATTTATCTAAGTTTACATATTCCGTCTAAACTGCCCGCCGACTTGGTAGAGGGCGGTGGTGATTTGACCTAGGCTGGCGACTTTGACGGTTTCCATGAGTTCTTCGAAGATGTTGCCACCGCTAATTGCCACTTGTTGAAGGCGTTCTAAGGCTTCCTCAACATTATCTGAATTGCGCTCTTTGAAGGCAGTCAGATTGTGAATTTGCGTTTGTTTTTCCTCTTCTGTTGAACGTGCTAGCTCAATGTCGTTCAATTCGTCCTCACTTGGCGGATTTGGGTTTTTGTAGGTGTTCACGCCGATAATTGGCAGCTCACCTGTATGCTTTTTCATTTCGTAGTACATCGATTCGTCTTGAATTTTTCCGCGTTGGTACTGCGTTTCCATCGCGCCAAGGACACCGCCGCGGTCGTTCAGGCGTTCAAACTCCTGTAGCACCATTTCTTCCACTAGGTCGGTTAGCTCTTCCACAATAAAGGAGCCTTGAAGTGGGTTCTCGTTTTTCGCTAAGCCGTGTTCTTTTGTAATAATCATTTGAATGGCCATTGCGCGACGCACGGATTCTTCTGTTGGCGTGGTAATAGCCTCGTCATATGCATTGGTGTGCAACGAGTTACAATTATCCTGCAGCGCCATTAATGCTTGTAGTGTTGTGCGGATATCGTTAAAGTCGATTTCCTGTGCATGCAAGGAGCGACCGGAAGTTTGGATATGGTACTTTAGCTTTTGGCTGCGCTCGTTCGCCTTGTATTTATTTTTCATGACAGTAGACCAGATGCGGCGTGCGACACGGCCGATTACCGTGTATTCTGGGTCCAGTCCGTTACTGAAGAAGAACGATAGATTTGGTGCAAAATCATCGATGTTCATGCCGCGGCTCAAGTAGTACTCCACATACGTGAAGCCATTTGCTAACGTAAAGGCCAATTGCGTGATTGGATTTGCGCCTGCTTCTGCGATATGGTATCCAGAAATGGACACAGAGTAGTAATTTCGTACCTTTTTATCGATAAAATACTGCTGAATATCCCCCATCACACGCAGTGCAAATTCTGTGGAGAAGATGCAGGTGTTCTGGCCTTGGTCTTCTTTTAGAATATCTGCCTGCACCGTACCGCGAACGGTTTGCAACGTTACTGCTTTCACTTCTGCATATTCTTCTACTGTCAGGATGCGACCAAGCTCTTCCTCGCGCTTTTGTACCTGTTGGTCGATAGCAGTGTTCATGAACATGGCCAGGATAACTGGTGCTGGTCCGTTGATCGTCATGGAAACAGAGGTGCTTGGAGCGCACAGGTCAAAGCCTGCGTACAGCTTTTTCATGTCATCTAACGTACAAATGCTCACGCCGCTGTTACCCACTTTTCCATAGATGTCTGGACGTTCTGCTGGATCTTCCCCGTATAGGGTAACAGAGTCAAAGGCCGTACTTAAGCGCTTCGCATCGTCATCCTTACTTAAATAATGGAAGCGGCGGTTCGTACGTTCTGGTGTTCCTTCGCCGGCAAATTGGCGCTTTGGATCCTCTCCTTCCCGCTTGAACGGGAACACACCTGCTGTATAAGGAAATTCGCCTGGTACATTTTCGCGATACACCCATTTCAGGATTTCCCCGTAATCCACATACTTTGGAAGCACAACCTTTGGAATCGCAAGGCCAGATAAGCTTTTTGTCGTTAGCTTGGTGATGATTTCCTTGTCTCGAATTTTAGTCACAAACTGATCGCCAGAATACTTCTCTTTTTTCTCTTCCCAGCCTGCTAAAATTTTGCGAGATTCGCTTGTTAATTTTTCTTCGTACTCACGGCGCAGCTCTGCAAGGGACGCCACAAGCTCTTCGTTTCCGACACTACCAGCAGCTTCCATCGCACCATCGAGCTGGAACAATTTGCGGGCAAGCTCGACCTGCTCCCCTGCCATACGGTGATAGCTACGGACGGTATCGCTGATTTCACGTAAATAATAACGGCGGTCGTTTGGAATGATGACGTTTTGTTTTTCCACGTCTTTTGATACTGGCAGGCTGGAGCTGTAGTTAGAGCCTGTTTTTTCGTTCATTAGATTTAAAAGTGCGGCAAATAGGGTGTTCGTGCCAAGGTCGTTAAATTGGCTGGCAATCGTACCATACACCGGCATCTCATCAAGCTCTTGGTCCCAAAGCAAGCGGCTGCGCTGGTATTGCTTTTGCACTTGACGCTTCGCATCCTCAGAGCCCTTGCGCTCAAACTTGTTGATGACAATAAGGTCTGCATAATCAATCATGTCAATTTTTTCGAGCTGTGATGGTGCCCCAAATTCGCTCGTCATCACATACATGGAGATGTCACAAATCTCGGTAATGCCTGCATCCCCCTGCCCGATTCCGCTCGTCTCAACAATGATTAAGTCAAAGCCAGCCGCTTTTGTCACAGCGATGGCATCGGTAATGGCTAAGGAAAGCTCTGATCTAGAGCCACGGGTTGCCAAGGAACGCATGTATACGCGTGGATTAAAGATGGCGTTCATGCGAATTCGGTCACCAAGCAAGGCCCCGCCAGTTTTTTGCTTCGTTGGGTCAATAGAGAGAATCGCTACTTTTTTATCCGGTACTTCGTTGATGAAACGGCGAATCAATTCGTCTGTTAGCGAGCTTTTCCCCGCTCCACCTGTACCGGTAATCCCTAGCACGGGTACCGTTTTTTGTTTTTCTTTTACCTTCGCAAGGGCAGTTTGAGCCGCCGCTGCGACTTCCTCATTCGGTGTCGCCTGAAGCTCGGCAAGGGAAATCAGCTTAGCAATTGCCTGATGATTGTCGGCCTCTAAGCGTTCTACTTCATCTCCAAGCGATTTGACCGTAACAAAATCACATTCCTTCAGCATCGAGTTAATCATGCCTTGCAGTCCGTGCTCTCTGCCATCCTCTGGCGAAAAGATGCGTGCAATTCCGTAAGCATGTAGTTCTTTTATTTCACTAGGAATGATCACTCCTCCACCGCCGCCGTAAATGCGGATATGGGAAGCACCTTTTTCCTTTAGCAAATCGTACATGTATTTAAAGTATTCGACGTGTCCGCCCTGATAGGAGGAAATCGCAATCCCCTGGACATCCTCTTGAATTGCTGCGTTCACAATCTCTTCTACAGAACGGTTATGGCCGAGGTGAATGACCTCTGCTCCACTTGCCTGTATGATGCGACGCATGATGTTAATGGAGGCGTCATGCCCGTCAAAAAGACTTGAAGCTGTCACAAAACGAATATGGTTAGTTGGACGATAAACTTCCATGTTTCACACTCTCCCCCTTTGTAATTCCGTGCAATAATAAGTCAATTTGGCCTTCAATATACGTTTCTAACCCGAATTGCTTGTGGAGCACCCAGCGTCGGAAGCCCCACATTTGGCCTTGAACGAAAATATTATGAGCCGTAAGCTGAATTTCCTGTTCCTCCATGTTGATGCCTTCTGCGGTGATGCAATTGCGGATCACCTGCTCGAACATCGCCACCATCGCAAGCTCCTTGTTCAACACGTACGGAAGCGCATCCTTTGATAAGGACTTTGCCTCCTGGTACATCACAAGCACCTCATCCTGCATTTCATCCATCACACGGAAATAGTAGCGCATGGCGGACTTCAGGCTCTCAAGGTTGCCGCGCTTCATATCAAGCTCCTGCTGCAGCCGCTCCCCTACCTGATCATAAATTCGGTCACAAACAAGGTAGAGAACGTCTTCTTTTGTGCGAATGTATTCATAAAGCGTGCCAATACTAAAGCCCGCTTCTTTGGCAATTTCTCGTGTAGTCGTGCGGTGAAAGCCTTTTTCTTTAAAAAGACTCACCGCCCCTTTAATCATTTGATCGCGGCGCTTTTCAATCAGCCGCTCGTCTTTAACGGATGCATGTACTTGGCGTTTTTTCATCCTGTTATTCACCTACTTACTTAGTAAGCATTCTAGAGATAACGAGACGTTGGATTTCTTGGGTACCTTCATAGATTTGGGTGATTTTCGCATCCCTCATGTAGCGCTCTACTGGATAATCCTTCGTATAGCCATAGCCACCGAATACTTGAACCGCTTCTGTTGTTACCTTCATCGCCGTGTCTCCTGCTAACAACTTAGACATCGCAGACTCTAAGCCGTAGCTTAAGCCTTCGGACTCTCTCCAAGCAGCTTGATAGGTTAATAATCTAGAAGCTTCAACGGTTGTCGCCATGTCAGCCAGTTTAAAAGAAACACCCTGTTGCGCTGCGATTGGCTTTCCGAACTGAACGCGCTCTTTTGCATAAGCAACAGCCGCATCGAGTGCACCTTGGGCGATCCCTACAGCTTGTGCGGCAATCCCGTTACGTCCACCATCAAGGGTCGTCATCGCTACCTTAAAGCCTTCCCCTTCTGCTCCTAGCATGTTTTCTTTTGGCACACGGCAGTCTTCAAAGATGATTTCCGTTGTTGGTGAGGAACGAATGCCGAGCTTTTGTTCTTTTTTCCCGACGCTAAAGCCTGGGAAGTCCGCTTCGATGATGAATGCGCTCGTGCCTTTGTGCTTGCTGGACGGATCCGTTACTGCAAACACTACATAGATGTCGGCAATGCCGCCGTTGGTGATGAAAATTTTCGAACCGTTTAAAATATAGTGATCGCCATCTAATTTAGCTGTTGTCCGCATGCCGCCCGCATCTGATCCTGAACCTGGCTCCGTTAAGCCATAGCCGCCAATGCTTGTTCCTTGTGCTAGTGGCACCAAATATTTCTGCTTTTGCTCTTCTGTTCCGTATTTATAAATCGGCCAGCTCGCTAGTGAAGTGTGAGCGGATAGAGTTACTCCTGTTGATGCACACACACGGGATAATTCTTCTACCGCGATACAATAGGCAAGGTAGTCACTGCCGATTCCGCCGTACTCTTCTGGAAACGGAATTCCCGTTAAACCTAGGTCCGCCATCTTTTTGAAAATATCCATATCAAAGCGCTCTTCCTCGTCACGCTCAGCTGCTGTTGGCTCGACTTCGTTTTTTGCGAAATCGCGCACCATTTTGCGAATCATTTCATGCTCTTCTGAAAGTTGAAAGTTCATTTTTCGTTCTCCCCTTGGTGGAGGGCTTTGTCAAAGTGCCCTCGTCGTTTATTTTTTAGTTCATTAAATGCTTGCCAATAACAATGCGTTGAATCTCACTTGTACCCTCGTAAATCTCGCACACTTTTGCATCTCGGAAGTAGCGTTCCACCGGATAATCCTTCGTGTAGCCGTAGCCGCCAAACACCTGTACCGCTTCAATGGCCACGTTCATTGCTGTTTGGGAGGCAAAAAGCTTTGCCATTGATGCTTCTTTCCCACACGGCTTGCCAAGCGAGCGCAAATGGGCGGCGCGATACGTTAGGAGTCTCGCACCCTCCACAGAGGTCGCCATGTCTGCCAGTTTAAAAGAAACACCCTGCTGTGCGGCGATTGGTTTGCCGAACTGGACGCGTTCTTTTGCATAAGCGGTTGCCGCTTGTGTTGCCGCCTCGGCTATACCTAGAGATTGAGCAGCAATGCCAATTCGCCCGACATCCAAGTTCGCCATTGCTATTTTAAAGCCTTCCCCTTCTTGGCCAAGTAAGTTTTCTACTGGTACCTTCATATCCTCAAAGGTAAGCTGCAGGGTTTTCGAGCCGTGCAGTCCCATTTTGTGTTCATCTTTTCCGATTACAAAGCCTGGCGTATCCTTTTCCACGATAAAAGCAGATACCCCTTTTGAGCCAAGCTCTGGATTGGTGGATGCGAACACAATATACGTGTCTGCCTCTCCGCCATTGGTGATAAATACCTTTGAGCCATTCACAACATAGTGGTCACCTTGACGAATCGCGCGCGTTTTCAAGCTACCCGCATCCGAACCAGCACTAGGCTCGGTTAAGCAAAACGCTCCGAGATATTCCCCTGTAGCGAGCTTTGTAACATATTTTTGTTTCTGATCTTCGGTACCAAAATAAAGAATGGGGTTCGTACCAACGGATGTATGCACAGATAAGATTACCCCCACTGTCGCACTCACACGGGACAGTTCGTTAATCGCGATAATGTAGGAAGTAAAGTCCATGCCAGAGCCGCCGTACTCTTCCGGTATTGTCATTCCCATTAGGCCTAGGTCGGCCATTTTGCGGAGGATTTCACGAGGAAATTCCCCCTCCTCCATTTTTTCCACAAATGGTGCTATTTCTGTTTCGGCGAAGTCGCGCACCATTTTGCGCACCATTTCCTGCTCTTCCGTAAAACGTAAGTTCATTGCTTTTGACCCCTCTCCTGCTGTCTTTAATGTTGAAGGCTGTTCTCTCAAACTTTGTTGCTCTGCGCTAACGTAATCACATTTGCCGTCGTGCTCTTTTCGTTGAAGGAGAAATTTTTTTCCTAAGAAAAAGTCCTACAGCAGACTTTTTCTTAGGTTTTAGCAACAATCTTCTAGAAAAGAACCTAGTTGGATTATCCTTCGTAGTTATAAAATCCACGGCCGGTTTTCTTTCCGAGCCAGCCTGCTTTTACGTATTTTCTCAGTAATGGGCATGGGCGATATTTGTCGTCGCCAAAGCCTTCATGTAACGTTTCCATGATGTACAAACAAGTATCAAGTCCAATAAAATCAGCGAGTGTTAACGGCCCCATCGGATGATTCATGCCGAGCTTCATTACCTCATCAACCGCTTCCGGCGTAGCAACCCCTTCATACACGGTGTAGATCGCTTCATTGATCATCGGCATTAACACGCGATTGGATACAAAGCCTGGGAAGTCATTGACCTCTACAGGAACTTTGGAAAGCTTTTTTGTCATGTCCTCAATCGCACCGTATACCTCGTCCGCCGTTTGCAAGCCGCGGATGATCTCCACAAGCTTCATCACCGGTACTGGATTCATAAAGTGCATGCCGATAACTTTTTCAGGTCGATTTGTTGCTGCCGCGATTTCTGTGATTGGTAGCGAAGAAGTGTTAGTCGCAAGAATCGCGTGGGCAGGTGCATGCTTATCCAGCTCTGCGAAAATGGTTTTCTTGATATCCATGTTCTCTACTGCTGCTTCAATCACAATGTCCACATGCTTTGCGTCTTCCAACGAAGTCGTTGTTTGCAAGCGAGAAAGAACACCTACTTTTTCCTCTTCGGTCATACGGCCTTTATCAACAGAACGCGTCAAATTTTTTGTGATGCCACCAAGACCACGCTCTAGAAACTCCTCTTTTAAATCGTTCATGTATACGTCATAACCGGCCATCGCACAAACCTGCGCAATACCGGCGCCCATTTGTCCTGCACCAATTACCATTACTTTTTGAATTGTCATCTTCTATCCCTCCTGTGTTTAAACCTGAACTAAGATTGCATCGCCTTGCCCGCCACCTGAGCAGATGGAGGCAATACCAAGTCCGCCACCGCGGCGTTTTAACTCATGAATAAGAGATACGATAATGCGGGCTCCACTCGCACCAATTGGGTGACCAAGTGCTACAGCCCCACCGTTAACGTTCACTTTTTCTAAATCAAGACCAGCAAGGCTAGCAGATGCTAAAGCTACTGCTGCAAATGCTTCGTTTATTTCAAAAAGATCAATTTCTTCAAGTGTTTTACCGGTTTTTTTCAACAGTTCTGTAATGACTAAACCAGGCGTTTTCGGAAAATCCTTTGCTTCCACAGCAATGGAGGCGTGACCAAGAATCGTGGCCATCACTTCTTTCCCTTCCTTCGCCGCACGCTCCTCACTCATTAACACAAGTGCACTTGCACCATCATTTACCCCTGGTGCGTTTCCTGCTGTAATCGTTCCATCATGATCAAAAGCAGGGCGTAAGGAAGCGAGCTTTTCTACGGAGGTATCTTTTCTAGGAGACTCATCGGTTGTCACCACTTCTGGCTCCCCTTTTCGTTGCGGTACTGAAACCGGTACGATTTCGTCTGTAAAATACCCCTTCTCAGCTGCTTCAATTGCACGCTGGTGACTTCTGAATGCCCATGCATCCTGGTCTTCACGGGAGATTTCCATTTCTTTTGCCACACCATTTCCGTACGTACCCATGTGCACACCGGTAAACGTACACGTCAATCCGTCATGTACCATAAGATCTTGAATGGTACTATCCCCCATGCGAAGGCCCCATCTTGCTTTTGGCATCATGTAAGGTGCGTTGCTCATCGATTCCATGCCACCAGCGACAATGACTTCTTCCTCGCCAGAGCGGATCAAAATGTCGCCGAGTGTGACGCTGCGCATGCCAGATGCACACACCTTATTGATGGTTTCTGTGCGAACCTCCCAAGGCAGACCTGCTTTTTGTGCAGCTTGACGGGATGGAAGTTGTCCTTGGCCTCCTTGAAGCACCGTACCCATTAACACTTCCCCCACTTGGTCTCCTGCGACATTTGCTCTTGCTAATGCTTCCTTGATCGCGACTGCTCCAAGGTCTGAGGCGGTGAGTGTGCTTAAACCTCCTGCAAAGCGGCCAATTGGTGTTCGAACTCCACTAACGATGACGGTTTTTCCCATAGTTAACTTCCTCCTTTTATTGTCGTAAACGCTTACAAATTACAAACTGAACGGTCGCTCAGTTTTGGTGAAAAGCATATGGTGCACGTAGAAATCTACGTACACCTTTATGCTGAATCTATTAAACTATTGAATCGATAAACACGGATAAAAACCGCTGTTGATTTCCGCAAAATGGCTGCGCGTCCTGCGGGTCAACCTTGAGCCTCCTCTGCAAAAGGCTTCGCCTGAGGGATCTCAAGACTGTCGCTACGTTCCCGCGGGAGTCTCCGCCATTTTTCTCCCATCAAAAGCTAGATACTGCTCAATTAACTACAATTTTCAATTAGGATACTAATTCCTGCTTTTCCCCAATTACAGAACGCTCTAGAAGCTCTGCTACGTCGTACGTGCCAACCTCTTCTTCAACTTCCTTCGCTTTTGTGCCATCTGAAAGCATCGTTAAGCAGTAAGGACAGCCGGAGCTGATGACGCTTGGTGCAACTTCGAGTGCTTGTTCGGTACGAGCGACGTTTACACGTGTTCCTGTATCCTCTTCCATCCACATGAGTCCTCCACCTGCTCCACAGCACATTCCTGTTTCGCGGCTACGGTTCATTTCGACCACTTTCACGCCTGGAATTGCTTTTAAAATTTCACGCGGTGGCTCGTAAACCTCATTGTATCTACCGAGGTAGCAGGAATCGTGATACGTGATGGTTTCTTTTACTTCGTGAACTGGAGTTAACTTGCCAGTATTCACAAGCTCCGCTAATACTTCAGTATGGTGGAAGACTTCTGCCTCCAATCCAAAGTCTGGGTATTCGTTTTTGAAAATATTATAAGCATGCGGGTCAATAGTAACGATTTTCTTGACTTCGTTCTTCTCGAACTCCGCAATGTTCGCGGTTGCTAGCTCCTGGAATAAAAATTCGTTTCCAAGGCGACGCGGTGTATCTCCAGAGTTCTTCTCCTTGTTCCCAAGAATCGCAAATTTGACGCCAGCTTCATTCATTAATTTTGCAAAAGAAATCGCGATCTTCTGCGAGCGGTTATCAAACGATCCCATGGAGCCTACCCAGAACAGGTACTCGAACTCTTCGCCTGCTTTTTTCATTTCTTTTACCGTCGGAATGCTTACTTCTGGTGCAGCATCGCGCCAGTTTTCACGTTCTTTACGGTTTAGTCCCCAAGGGTTTCCTTGGCGTTCAATGTTGGTCATGGCACGCTGCGCGTCTGGATCCATTTTTCCTTCTGTGAGAACAAGGTAACGGCGAAGGTCGATGATTTTGTCGACATGTTCATTCATTACCGGACATTGGTCCTCACAGTTACGACAGGTCGTACATGCCCAAATTTCTTCCTCTGTGATAACATCGCCAATCAGGCTTGGGCTGTATTCTACAGCTGCAGCACTTTCCTGCGCTCCTTGACCAGCTGCTGCCATTGCAAGCTGATTGCCCTTGGTGTGGTTGAACGCATAGGTTGGTACCCAAGGTGATTTAGAGGTGATTGCTGCCCCTTTGTCTGTTAAGTGATCACGAATTTTAATAATCAAATCCATTGGAGAAAGCATTTTTCCTGTTCCGGTTGCTGGACACATGTTTGTACAGCGACCACACTCCACACAGGCATACATATCGATAAGCTGGTATTGGGTAAAATCCTCCACTTTTCCAACACCAAAACTTTCTTGCGTTTCGTCTTCAAAATCAATTTTTTCCAGCTTCCCTGGGTTGGTTGTGCGATGGAAAAAGACATTCGCTGGTCCAGCAATCAAGTGAGCATGCTTGGACTGCGGTACATAAACAAGGAACGTTAATAGGAATAACAGGTGAATCCACCAGCCTACATAAAATAAGGTAATGGCTGCGGTTTCGTTAATCCAGCTGAACAGGAGCGCAAACAAGGATGCCACTGGCTCACTCCAAGTAAGACCATGATCATGCCAGATAAGCCCCATACCGTTTGAAAATAATACAGAAAGCATTAAGCCTCCAATAAATAATAGGACCAGTCCTGATTTGAAGCCTCGTTTTAAACGGACTAGCTTTTCCACATAACGGCGGTGGAACGCCCAAACTACGGCTATAAGAATCATCAAGGTTACTAGCTCTTGAAAAAACGTAAATGCCGGGTATAAAGGTCCAAGCGGCAGATGCGCATTTGGTGCAAGCCCTTTGATAATAAGGTCAAGTGCTCCGAGCTGGACCATAAGAAAGCCGTAAAAGAACATCACATGGATGATCCCACTTTTCTTGTCCTTTAAAAGCTTTTTCTGGCCAAAAACGTTGACCCATACTTTATCAAGTCGCTCTTTTACTTTGTTGTCGAATTCAACTTTTTTTCCAAGTCGGATGTATTGAATTCTTGTTCTGATTAAGTAAACAAATAATGATAGTGCGTAAGCGGTTACAATTATAGTTAAAATCCAATTGGCTATTAACAGGCCGTTACTCACATCTCTCCACTCCCCTCTTGATCGTGTCCCTTTTTGTTGTTGGCGTTTTAATGACTTAATGAATAGGCAGGTGATTTCCGCAAAATGGCTCTGCGTCCTTCGGGGCGACCATTAGCCTCTTCGGCTTCACTTGTGGCTTCTCAAGATTGTCGCTACATTCCCGCAGGAGTCTCCGCCATTTACTCCAACCACCAGCTGGTTATTCATTACCCAAAATGGGTCCGTGAAACGCCGTAATGTTTGGAAAGAAATTAATTTTCAGAACTTTAGTAATTTACCTTTATCTTATTACTGAATGAGCATTCAGTCAACACATTTCATCAAAAAAAGTGGGCATTTTTGTTCTCCAATTGGGTATAGGTAATTAGCCAGAGGATAAATTGGCCCTGTTTCGCAAAAGCTAGTAAAACGTAAATTGGGAGGGAAAGAAATGGAAGTTGTTATCATCGCTTTGCTAGTAATCGGACTTGTTATTGGTTGGCTGGCACTTGATTTGTATTTAGGAAGAAAAAAGCATTTGAAGGAAGTCCAGCGCCTAAAGTTTCCGAAACGGCAGGGCGAAATCTCTCTCTATGCAGATGGAAACCTACTATACAAGGATCTATTTCAAGATATGCGCGAGGCAAATCACCATATCCATTCCCTCTTTTATATGGTACGAAACGATGATGACAGCCAGGAATTTCTCCATATTTTAAAGGATAAAGCCAGGCAAGGTGTAGAGGTTCGTTTGCTGATGGATTACTTCGGTTCCTTTGATGTAAAAAAGGAGACCATCGAAAATTTAAAAAAGCATAACGTTCAGGTAGAATACTACCATAAGCCTGCGTTTCCTTTCTTTTTTTTCAGCATTAATCAGCGAAATCACCGAAAAATCACGGTTGTGGACGGGAAAATCGGCTATGTTGGTGGATTTAATATTGGAGAAGAGTATTTAGGGAAGGATCCTAAATTCGGAGTATGGCGTGATTATCACCTGCGTTTAGAGGGAGAAGGTGTGCAGGATTTGCAATCACAATTTATTCAAAACTGGGAACAAGGCGGCGACTTCCCTCCTGGGGATTGGGGAAAGGAATATTATCCGGAGCTTCCTGCCGGTTCGATTACTCATAAGCTCGTACCAACAAACGGCGGGCATTTAAGTGATACATTTTTAACCTTGCTGAAGCGTGCAGAAAAATCGATTATCATTTGCACACCGTATTTTATCCCGAGTGACCCATTGTTAGACGAGCTGCTTGCTGCGTTGGCCAGGGGGGTAAAGGTGACCGTTCTCGTTCCTGCAAAGGCAGATCACCCGATTGTGATGGATGCCGCCTTTCCTTACTTCTCTACTATTATGGAAGCCGGCGCAGAGGTTTATCGTTTTTACTTAGGGTTTTATCATGCAAAAGTGTTGGTCATTGACGACCATACGTGCGATGTTGGGACAGCAAATTTTGATAAACGCAGCCTGTTTCTCAACAATGAAATAAATTGCCTTATTTTTGATAAGGAATTTGTTCACAAGACTGTAGAGGAAATCTATAAGGATATTCACAATTCTGAGAAGCTCACACTCGAATTTATCCACAACCGATCATGGGTGGATAAAAGCAAAGAGCTGTTTTCGAAAATCATTGCACCGTTACTGTAAAGGGAGGATTTTTTTTCATGAGAATTCGTGTTGGCTTTGTCTCCCAATCGATGAGCCTTTGGGAGGCATCCCCTGCGAGGGCCCTTACCTTCACCCGCTATCAACAGATGGAGAAAAAGGAAGGCAGGGAAAAGCTACTCGCTGTTACAAAAGAGAATTTACAAAACACGTTGCGAACCATCTATTATTGTATCGCACACGACATAAAGGTTTTCCGACTATCCTCTTCTATCGTCCCGCTTGCTACTCATCCTGAGGTAAAATGGGACTTCGTCACGCCGTTCAAAAAAGAGTTCCAGGAAATCGGCGACTTAATCAAGCGTTATGGCATGCGATCTAGTTTTCATCCGAATCAGTTTACCCTGTTTACGAGTGACAAGCCGCATATTACCGAAAACGCTGTTATTGATATGGTCTATCACTATGAAATGCTAAAAGCGATGGGACTTGAAAAGGAAGGAACCATCAATATTCATGTTGGTGGAGCTTACGGCAATAAAGAGCTTGCGCTGGAACGATTTAAGGAAAATATCAAGCAGCTTCCAGATGAGGTTAGAAAAAGAATGACCTTAGAGAATGATGATAAAACGTATACGACCGAAGAAACGCTAGGAATTTGCGAAGAACTTGGTATTCCACTTGCCTTTGATTATCATCATGAATACGCCAATCCAAGCGCTGTATCCTGGGAAGAGCTTCTACCACGCGTGTATGCAACGTGGAAGGATATCGGAATCATCCCAAAGATCCACATCTCTTCCCCTCTTTCGGAAAAAAAACTACGGCATCACTCCGACTTTGTCGACTTATCCTTTGTGATGGAGTTTCTAAAGGTGGTAGTAGCTCTTGGAGAAGATGTTGATTTTATGGTCGAAGCAAAACGTAAGGATGAAGCAGCCCTTCAGCTCGTAGAAGAAATGGCTAATATCCGCGGAGTGAAGCGTATGAGTGGTGGATCCATCGAGTGGTAAACAAAAGGCGGCCTCTTATCTTGAGAGACCGCCATTTTTATTGGTTGTTTTCGCAAACTTTGTTGCTACTGCGAAATAGTTTGAAACAATTATGCTCTTTTCATAGAAGAAGTTTCTTCGCTTAAAAATTGGAAAAAGGCGTAAGTTCTAGTTAATAGCAACAATCTTTTAGAAAAGAGCCTTTTTCTTTTAGTTGCTTGCAGATTGAAAAACTGGTGCAATCCACATGAATAGCTTGTAGCCAAGGTAGATGCCTACAATCCCGACAATTCCTGAGAATACTGGTGGTGCTGGAATTGGCAGGCGGAATAAAGCAAAAATAAAACCTACTACTAGTCCTGTTACTAAAGCGATTAAGCTTTCTTTCATTATTAAAACTCCTTTGCTGTTGTTCTTATGTTGTTTATTTTGACCAAAAGGAAACTCTCTACTCGTCACTCATAAACTATATCTAGAGAAGGCCTATTTTTGTATTACTAATACCCAATTCTTAAGTTTTCCCATACTGTATCAGTATATCAATTTTTTGGAGATGATATAGTTGGGTTTGTTTAGAGAATATAGTGAAAACAGTCGTTACTCGGACTGCAATTTTAAGAGACGTGAATATGTTTGTCCACCAGGACCTGCAGGACAACCGGGGCCTCCTGGACCACAAGGAATGCCTGGAACATCTGGACCTGCTGGACCCGCTGGACAACCTAGGCCTGCTGGAGCGCAAGGTGCCCAAGGTGATCGAGGACCTCAAGGGGTCGAAGGGCCTCCAGGGGAGCAAGGTCTTCCAGGTGAACAAGGGGAGCCAGGCGAGCCAGGCGAGCCAGGTGAACAAGGGGAGCCAGGCGAGCAAGGGGAACCAGGAGAGCAAGGACCTCCAGGAGAGCAAGGGCCTCCAGGCGAACAAGGGGAGCCAGGCGAGCAAGGGCTAGCTGGATTAAGTGGCACTACTCTATTTTTGGCAACAAATCAACCTATTATCAGTGGTGAATTTTTAGGTTTAGGGACTTCCTCCAGTTCTTTTTCTAGCAATTCCGTTGTTTTCCCTCAAGCTGCTATAATTTCTCAATTAACTTTTAGTATACGGGATTCGGTTTTAACTCCAGGATCTACTGTATTTGCTGAAATTATCATAAGTGATAATTGTGGTTTTGAAATAAGAGAAACAGGCATTATTGCAAGAATAGTAGGACCATCAGACCCAGATGAACCAAATTGTTGCGCGATAGAATTAAGCGACATTCCTGTAGAGCCTTGTACCTTAATATCCGTAAGAGTAACTGTAGACAATACCGAACCCCTTGAGAGTGGAGCCACTGCAGCTATCACTTTCTCCTAGATTCACTTATAAAAGCTCCCTACTCAATGAGGGAGCTTTTCTCTATTACATTTTTTCCGGAGCTGAAACTCCAATTAGGCTTAGTGCATCCTGCAGGGTAATCTGAACGGCTTTCATTAAGCCAAGACGCGCTTTTGATTTTTCGATGTTTTCTGGATCTAACACCTTTTCTGCGTTGTAGAAGCTGTGCAGGGCAGATGCCAAATCAAAGATATAATTCGTCACGCGATGCGGAATGCGCTTTTGCGCAGCTTCTGCTACCGCTGATGGGTAGTCTCCTAGCTTTTTCAAGAGCTCAATTTCTTTTTCAGCAGAGATATGCTCTAGCGAAAAGTCACCCTCTAGGCTAATCCCCTGTTCTTCTCCTTGACGCAGCATGCTGCAAATACGAGCATGCGCATATTGTGCGTAGAATACTGGGTTTTCGTTTGATTGCGACACAGCAAGGTCCATGTCAAAATCAAGATGCGTATCCGCTGAACGCATTGCGAAGAAGTATCGTACAGCATCAAGCCCTACTTCCTCCATCAAATCACGCATCGTAACAGCCTTCCCGGTACGCTTACTCATTTTCACCTTTTCACCATTTTGGAATAGGTGAACAAGCTGGATGATTTCTACTTCTAAAGCATCTTTTCCATACCCTAACGCTTCAATTGCCGCTTTCATCCGTGGAATATAGCCGTGGTGATCTGCTCCCCAGATATTAATAAGCTTGTCATGACTTCGCTTGATTTTGTCCTGATGATAGGCGATATCTGGTGTTAGGTACGTGAACGAGCCGTCATTTTTGATAAGCACACGGTCTTTGTCGTCTCCGAAGGTAGTGGACCGAAACCACGTTGCTCCCTCTTCCTCGTAGATATGTCCTTGTTCCTTCAAGGTTGCCATCGCATCCTCAATTTTCCCGTTGTTGTATAGGGACGTTTCGGAGTACCATACATCAAAACGAACACGGAACTCTTCTAAATCCTGCTGAAGCTTTTTCATTTCGTATTTTAAGCCGTACTCACGGAAATAGCTGCGGCGATTTTCTTCGGTTTCATGCACAAATTTATCACCGAACTCCTCTGCCAGCGCTTGCCCGATTCCGATGATATCCTTCCCATGGTAGCCATCCTCAGGCATTTCTGCATCCTGTCCTAAAGCCTGTAGGTAACGAGCCTCGACGGAAAGCGCAAGGTTGTTAATTTGGTTTCCGGCATCGTTAATATAATATTCACGCGTAACTTTATAACCGGCTTTGTCTAAAACATTACAAAGGGAATCTCCTACTGCTGCCCCACGCGCATGCCCTAGGTGGAGGTCTCCTGTAGGATTAGCCGATACGAACTCGACATTGATTGTTTCCCCGTTTCCAACGTTAGAGCGGCCATAATCGGACCCCGCTTCTAGAATAGTTGGAATCAGTTGCGTTAAGTAAGAATTGTTCATATAAAAATTAATGAAGCCAGGTCCGGCGATATCAATTTTCTCGATAGAAGCCTTGGATTGGTCGAAGTTTTTCACGAGATCGTCTGCAATCATACGCGGTGCTTTTTTTGCCACACGAGCAAGTTGCATCGCCATGTTGGTGGAATAATCCCCATTTGATTTATCTTTTGGCGTCTCAAGCAGCACATCTGGAATTTGTTCCTCTGTTGCCAAACCTGCTTTGATAACAGCTGCCTTTATCTCTGCCTTTAGACGCTCTTGTACCTGTTCGACTATGTTCATTTTGCCTGTTCCTCCTCATAATTAATTGTTATCAAGTATTGACCAGTAATTTCACCTTGAATCTTTAATTTATAATCTAGCTGCAAGGAGCCTCTATTTTTATTCGGATCTTTCATCAAAACCACTTTATTGGTCTCTGTTAAAAATGGAAAGGTTGCCCCCGCACCTTGGAAGGTCCCTTCTGTTGTTTCACCAGTTTTAAATGATTGCGCCATTTTAATGTCCCCTGAGCGCCTCAATCGTACTTCCTGGCTACTGATTTTATAAAAACAGTCAACCTTTTCCTGACCTTCGAGCTCTTCAGCAAACACAATGTATTCTGAATCACCTTTTATGTAAAATTGACCTGTTGTATCAAATGAAACGTGCTGTTTTTCGTTGTTGGCATCAATGATTTCCGATTGGAAGTCCACCTTTATCGGCATTTTCGTATCTTTTTGGTTGTCTGCCATCGAAGGGTCACATCCTTAAGGTGTTTTTTCTATAACCTTATTAGTATAAAACAAAATGAGGGTTGAGTTCAATAGAGGATATTTTCCTTGAGATTGTGAAATTTCACCATCTGGGGGACTAGCGATCGGGGATTGCTCCTCTTGTTGTCTGCATTTACACTCTACAGGGACTAGCTTGCATTGCTGCGATTTCCACGCTTGTTGTCCTCATTCACCCTCTATGGAGACATCCTCTCTTCCGTTTCCTCGTTTGTTGTCCTCATTCACCCTCTATGAGGACATCCTCTCTTCCGTTTCCGCGTTTGTTGTCCTCATTCACCCTCTATGGGGACAACCTCCCTTCCGTTTCCTCGCTTGTTGTCCTCATTCACCCTCTATGAGGACAACCTCTCTTCCGTTTCCTCCTTTGTTGTCCTCATTCACCCTCTATGAGGACATCCTCTCTTCCGTTTCCTCACTTGTTGTCCTCATTCACCTTCTATGAGGACAACCTCTCTTCCGTTTCCACTCTTGTTGTCCTCATACAACCTCTATGAGGACATCCTCTCTTCTGTTTCCTCGTTTGTTGTCCTCATACAGCCTCTATGAGGACATCCTCTCTTCCGTTTCCTCACTTGTTGTCCTCATTCACCTTCTATGAGGACAACCTCTCTTCCGTTTCCACTCTTGTTGTCCTCATACAACCTCTATGAGGACATCCTCTCTTCTGTTTCCTCGTTTGTTGTCCTCATACAACCTCTATGAGGACAACCTCTCTTCCGTTTCCACTCTTGTTGTCCTCATTCACCCTCTATGAGGACATCTTCTCTTCCGTTTCCTCGTTTGTTGTCCTCATTCACCCTCTATGAGGACAACCTCTCTTCCGTTTCCTCGCTTGTTGTCCTCATACAACCTCTATGAGGACATCCTCTCTTCTGTTTCCTCGCTTGTTGTCCTCATACAACCTCTATGAGGACAACCCCTCTTACGTTTCCTCGTTTGTTGTCCTCATTCACCCTCTATGAGGACTACCTCTCTTCCGTTTCCTCGCTTGTTGTCCTCATACACCCTCTATGGGGACTACCTCTCTTCCGTTTCCACTCTTGTTGTCCTCATACAACCTCTATGGGGACAGCCTCTCTTCCGTTTCCTCGCTTGTTGTCCTCATTCACCCTCTATGGGGACAGCCTCTCTTCCGTTTCCTCCTTTGTTGTCCTCATTCACCCTCTATGGGGACATCCTCTCTTCCGTTCCCACGCTTGTTGTCCTCATACAACCTCAAACTAAAAAATCCCCACCTATCTGTGAAGGTGGGGCAAGGCATCTATTATTATTTCACCCAACCAAGGATCATCTCGCGGATGAGCTTGCTTGCGGTATTGGCAGTTTGTTCAGATGCATCATAAATTGGAGCAACCTCCACTAGGTCCGCTCCTACGACGTTCACATCTGATCCTGCAATGGCGTGGATGGATGCAAGCAGCTCACGGGATGTGATGCCTCCGCAGTCTACTGTTCCAGTACCAGGGGCATGTGCCGGGTCCAGCACGTCGATGTCGATTGTTACGTATACCGGGCGGCCCGCAAGTGACGGAAGCACTTCTTTTAACGGCTCGAGCACTTCGAACTTAGAAATGTGCATACCGACTTCCTTCGCCCACTGGAATTCCTCTCTCATACCAGAACGGATACCAAATGAATATACATTGGTTGGTCCAATTAAGTTTGCTGCTTTCTTAATTGGTGTCGAGTGAGAAAGTGGCTCCCCTTCGTAGTCGTCACGAAGGTCGGTGTGCGCGTCCATATGGATGATCGCTAGGTCTGGGTATTTTTTGTACATCGCCTTAATAACAGGCCAGGATACAAGATGCTCGCCACCCATTCCGAGTGGGAATTTCCCTTTTTCTAGCAGTCCATCAATATACTCTTCAATCATTTCAATGCTCTTTTGGGGATTTCCAAAAGGCAATGGAATGTCACCAGCATCAAAATATTTTACTTCTTCTAGTTCACGGTCTAAGTATGGGCTGTATTCCTCTAGGCCAATTGATACCTCGCGAATGCGGGACGGGCCAAAGCGGGAGCCTGGACGGTAGCTGACAGTCCAGTCCATTGGCATGCCGTAAATAACGGCCTGACTGTCCTCAAAGCTTGGGTGACTTTTGATAAATACGTTACCTGAGTATGCTTCATCAAAGCGCATAGGTGGTTTCCTCCTTTAGAAAGGGGGCCGCTATGCTGCAAGCCCCCTCTTTTTAAAAAATTATTTTACTAAGTCTGCAACAAATTTAGGCAGCGCGAATGCTGCTTTGTGCAATTCTTTTGTGTAGTATTTTGTATCGATTTCGTGGAAGCGGTCTTCGCTTACTTCTAATGGATCGTGCTTTTTAGAGCCGATTGTAAATGTCCACATACCACTTGGGTAAGTTGGGATGTTTGCAATGTAAAGACGTGTGATCGGGAAGATTTCACGAACATCACGTTGGACATTTGTGATAAGTTCTGGTGTGAACCAAGGGTTGTCCGTTTGCGCAACAAATACGCCGTCTTCTTTTAAAGCTTTAGAGATTCCTGCATAGAAGCCTTTTGTGAATAGGTTAACAGCTGGTCCAACAGGCTCTGTGGAATCAACCATGATTACGTCGTATTCGTTTTGGCTCTCTGCGATATGCATGAAGCCGTCGCCAACCTTCACTTCTACACGCTCGTTTTCAAGCTCTCCTGCAATCTCTGGAAGGTATTTTTTAGAGTACTCAATTACTTTTCCATCGATTTCTACAAGTGTTGCTTTTTTCACGCTAGGGTGCTTTAACACTTCACGGATTACTCCGCCGTCTCCCCCACCAACTACCAGCACGTTTTCTGGATTTGGGTGTGTGAAAAGTGGAACGTGCGCAACCATTTCGTGGTATACGAACTCGTCTTTTTGAGTCGTCATGACCATGCCATCTAAAATTAGCATGTTACCAAATTCCTCTGTTTCTACCATATCAAGCTTTTGAAATTCTGTCTGCTCTGTATGTAAAGTGCGTTTGATTTTCGCTGTGATTCCGAAGTTTTTTGTTTGATATTCTGTGTACCATAATTCCATTGTTGAACATTCCCTTCTCTTGTAAAAGTTTTTTATCAAGGCTACTATCTCTAAAATTGTTGCGATTAACCTAGAAAAAGTTGGTATTAGGACGTTTTCTAGTCATTAATCAATAAAAATTCATCACAAATTTAAATCTCCCACTACGAAAAGTGGAGTAAAGAGATTTTCAATAGACGAAGAGCAACAAATTTACGAAAACAGTTTCTATCTATTTGCGGCCAAAAGCGTAAATGTCTAATCTCCAAAAAAATGCTCGTTTTTTATCGTTCCCTAACGAAAAGAAATGAAACATCAAGAAAAAAGTATAGATGAATCTAGCAAAAATTCAAGAGGAAAATTATTTTTTTTATAAATGTTTAAAAATGGGGAAAGATTTTCATACTAAGAATACAGAAAAGACTCGGATTTTAGGGGGTGGAATGACCGTGGAATTAATTACAAATAATCGGGCGCAGCAGCTATTGAAGCTTGTTCGGGCAGTTATTTTTATTGGAGTTATCCTATCAATCTCTTTCTTTTTGCTCGTTGGCGGTGTGTGGATGTACGCGAAATCCAAAGGCGCTCCTCCCATATCTGTGACACAGTCTTCCATCATTTATAGCAAGGATGGTTCGATTATCGGCGAAGCCCATAGTGGAGAGAAACGGTATTGGGTTGGGTTGGATGAGGTTTCTCCATATCTAGTGGATGCCACCATTGCGGTGGAGGACCGACGTTTTTTTAGCCATCATGGGTTTGATCCAAAGAGAATCGCAGGAGCAATCCTGGCAGATATAAAAGCACGTTCAAAGGTGCAGGGTGCTAGTACCATTACCCAGCAATATGCTCGTAATTTGTTTCTTGTTCATGATAAAACTTGGAAAAGAAAGCTCGAGGAAGCACTCTATACGATTCGGATTGAAGCGAATTATTCGAAGGAAGAAATATTAGAAGGTTATTTAAATACGATTTATTATGGGCATGGCGCATATGGTGTGGAAGCGGCATCCTATTACTATTTTAATAAACCAGCAAAAGAGCTATCGCTTGCTGAGGCGAGTATGCTAGCAGGTATTCCGAAAGGACCAAGCCTGTTTTCTCCTTACTCGGATAAGGAGCGTGCCCTTGCTCGCCAGGAAATCGTGCTGCAATCTATGGTAAGTAACGGCTCCTTGAAAAAGGAGGAAGCAAATGAGGCCTTGTCTCAGCCGCTCGTGTACGGAAATCGTGAGCATCTGCCAACGGAGTATATGGCGCCATATTTCCAGGATGCGGTCAGAGAGGTTGTAAGAAGTTCGCTTGGGCTGCAAAAAGAGCTCGAGATGGGTGGCCTGCACATTTACACCACACTAGACCCACAGCTGCAGGCGATGGCAGAAGAAGAAGTAAAAAATACGATAAGTCCAGAATCTGATATCCAGATTGGGTTTGTAGCAATGGAGCCAAATTCGGGCCGCGTTCTTGCTTTGGTTGGTGGTCGGGATTATGAAGAGAGCCCGTACAACCGTGTCACCCAGGCAGAGCGCCAGCCAGGATCGACCTTTAAGCCAATTTTGTACTATCGTGCGCTCGAGCTTGGGTTAACTCCATCCACTAGCTTTCGGAGTGAGGTAACGACCTTTCAGGTGGATGAAGGGCGCTCCACGTATACACCGCATAACTTTAATCACTATTATTCAAACGATATGATGACCATGATGCAGGCGCTGCCACTGTCTGACAATGTATATGCCGTAAAAACGCATCTTTTACTAGGAGAAAAAGAGCTCACTGAACAAGCGAAAACACTAGGAATCCGGTCGGACATTAAGGCAGTCCCCTCTTTAGCGCTTGGCACCTCTCCTGTTCGCGTGCTAGATATGGCCAATGCCTATAGCATGTTTGCCAATGGCGGAAAAAAAGTAAAGCCGGTATTCATTGAGAAAATTGTTAATTATAAGGGTGAGGTTTTATTTGAACGCGAGGGGAAACCGAAGCAGGTGTTAAATCCTGACGTCACCTTTGTGCTGAATCATATGCTAACAGGCTTGTTTGATCCAGCTCTAAATGGTTACATGGCGGTGACAGGCTATTCCATTCGAGACCAACTTACACGGCCTTATGCAGGGAAATCTGGCTCCACAGAAACGGACAGCTGGATGATTGGCTACACCCCGCAGCTGGTGAGTGCCGTTTGGACAGGCTATGATCGCGATAAATCCATTACCTTGTCTACTGAAAAACACTATGCTAAAGAAATTTGGGCTGGTTTTATGGAGCAAGCACTGGCAAACAAATCGGTTGTCACTTTTGCCCCTACAGACGGGGTGGTTGGCGTTCCAGTTAACCCGCAAACAGGGTTGCTTGCCACAAGTGATTGTCCTGTGTCTAGAATGAGCTATTATGTAAAAGGAACGGAACCAACGGAATATTGTATGGCACATATACCAGATGTGGAGGAAGAAGAAGCCCTCCCTGAGGAGCCTGCACCACCAGAGGCAAAGCCTAAGAAATGGTGGCGGAAAATCGTGCCTTGGCTGTAAACATGTTAAAACCCCCAGAAGAAATTCTCCTGGGGGTTTTAATGTCCTAGTTTTCCATGTGTTCTACACATGTAGGTTAAGTTTACTTTTTTTGTCGAGATAACTCAAGTAGGTTGTGACGAACATTCAAAAAAATGTCACATCTTTATTTTCTAAAATCCCTTGACATATCAGGACGTTTTTAATTGATCCTTCAATTCGTCCGTTGCGCGATCCCACATTCCTTGGTCATGCCCCACTAAATAGTCTTGTAAAATTTGCTTTGAGCGATTGTCCATGTGACTGACCATAATATGGCGCTTCATCGACTTATCCATTTTGTTCACATGCTCTGGAAGAGATTTGTAGCCTCTTCTAATCTCTCGGTCCACTGTCATCTCGCACGCTGTCACGCCTGCATAGTATGGCCCCTCCTGTTTGCGGTCGATGGTCACCCACACAAGCCAAAATGGTTTTCCATTTGGTACATCCTCTTTGTTGGGAAGGAACTTGATTCCTTTTTCCACCGTGCTGCGAGCATGCATCGCTCCGATATCAACGAATGCCTCTCCACCCTCTACGTCAACAAAAACAGGCGAGACGTTATCGAGACTTAATGCACCTATTCCAAAACCACCGTGCCCATCAGTCGGGTCATTTTTAATTATATTAAAGCCAATTGGTTTCTTTTTCTTTTCCTGATCCATTTTACGGTTGCCCCCTTACTTTTCCGATACAGAGCCACGATATTTCGGACTCTCTTGCGCTTTTCCTGTAATTATACAATAATTTATGGGAGATGAAAAACAATAGAAGCATAAAGGAGCGGATGAGGAAATGCCATATGTAACAGTGAAAATGCTAGAGGGACGCAGCGAGGAACAGAAAAAAGCGTTAGTGGAAAAAGTAACAGCGGCCGTGAGTGAAACCACCGGTGCACCGGAGGGAAAAATTGTGGTTTTTATTGAAGAAATGACAAAAGGACACTATGCAGTTGGCGGCAAGCGGTTGAGTGATCAATAATGGTGGGTGGCAGATGGCTCGCGAAGGTTGCTAGCCATCTGCTGCTTGTTTTATCAGCCACTTTTGGGTTTTATCAGCCACTTCGAACACTTTATCAGCCACTTTTTTGATTTATCAGCCACTTTCCACTTTTATCAGTCGCTTCGAACACTTTATCAGCCACCCGACAAAAAGGGACAAATTTCGCGACCTTGCTGCTTTCCTAACTCTCCAACAGCCCTCGTAACCGCTCCTTCTTCTCCTCTAACACCTGAAGATCCAGCGGCTCAAAATTTTCTTCTTTTATACTCCCAACAAAAAACTCCCACATATTCGCAATCTTCCTACGAGCTTCTGACTTACTTCCCTCTGCTGTGAGAATCAAGCATTCCAGAATGGTCAGAATAACGGAAATATCCCTCTCTCCATAAATCCTCAACTGATAAAAGGCTGTGTACAAAATTTCTTCAAAGGTCCGTTGCGGAATGGAAACTCGAGACTCCTCATCCTCGTCACAAAACGTAAGCGCCTTAGAATCCACCATCCCAAATTCCATTAAGAGACGGCTCATATAGCGAATACAGTTGTTGGCGGTGTTTGGGTCGTTAATCCCTGGAGAGATGGCGCGCAAGGCAACCTCCGCCATTTTTTGCAGCGAAAACTCCCCGTCTTGAAGGGGTGTTCGTTCTTCTCCCACTTCAATATATGCCGACAAATCTAAATCCGGCTGTTCTCCTGCAAAATACACCTCTCCTAGCTTACTGTGCTCCGTAACAAAATCCCCAATTCGCTGATGAAAAATAATGATGTAGTCTTGTTCCTTCGCCTGTTTTATTAATCCTTCTACATCCACAACCTGAATATAGCCCGTTGCCTTTGGGTAAATATCTTTTTTCTCTACGAAGGTCGAAGGAGGCGCCATCTCTTTTAGCTTTAATTTCCCTTTTTGATAGAGAATCTTTTTCTTTTTTACAGAGGTGAGTCCTTCCTTCATCAATCGTTCGATTAGCTTGCTGACCTGAATGGAGCGCGCCACATGGTGGATGAAGAAGACAAAGTATCCTACACACACGACCGCAAGAATGACACCTACCCCAGAAGCAAGGACGCGCTGATCATCAAGCCAATCCTTCATAAGGAGTAGCGACAGGACAGAATAGATGAAGGAGCCAACAAACACTCCGAGAACACGGAGCGTTATTTTCTCTGTCATAAAATCCTGTAGAGTGCGTGGAGAAAACTGACTCGAATAGGTAGTAAGAACAACCATGATGGTGGAGAACGATATGGTAGTCATCGTCAGGATTGCGGTTGCTATCGAGCTGAGAATGGTTGTACTTAAGTCCACATTGGTGAAAAGCATTTTCGGGAGCAACTCTTGCACCGATTCCGCGAATACGGTATCTATCAAGATGATAATTGCGGTTAGTATGATGCTTGCAAGCGCATAAAGGCTCGGCACAAACCAGATTTCCTTTCTAGCGCGTAAGGTCCACTTTTCCATTGGCTTGTAATCCCCTCTTTTTTATAGGTAGGTTTCCCTTTTTTGGCAAAAGTTAAGCGTAAGAACAAAATCGCAATGCGCCCGTTTTGCTAGTCGTAAGCGCATGGAGATGGACGCTGCTACCTTTTGTTCCAATTATCCACATACGTACTTTTTATTAGGCATTTCGTAAAGATTGTTGCGTTTAAGGATTAATTTACTTTTTATGGTATTTTATAAAGAAAGGCTTATTCAGCTAACGGTCAGTTTAATTGAATATTTCAAATTATAAGGCTCGAGGCTTACCTAAATATACTGCTATGGTTCATTTCTCTTTGTTTATACGCAAGGTATGCTAGAAAAAAAGAAAGAAGGTCATAGGGAAGTAATGAAGAAAACTAAAAAAAATCGAATCTGGAGAGTTTTAAGAAACATATTATTCTCAATACTAGCTGCATTTGTTATTTGGGTTATTTTCAGTAATATTATGACAGCTTATGATCAAAAAAAATACCAACCAATAGGAGAAGTAGTTGAAGTTGATGGACAAGATATGCACATTTATACAAACGGCGATGGTGAAGAGACGATTGTTTTATTAAGTGGACTTGGAACAGCAGCACCAGCACTGGATTTTGAACCATTAATTAATGAAATGGCAAAAAATAATAAGGTTGTAGTGGTAGAACCGTTTGGATACGGATGGAGCGATATAACTAAAAAAGAACGGACAGTTGAAAACATTGTAGAAGAAATAAGGGTAGCTCTAAAAAAGTCAGATATAAAAGGACCGTATATTTTGATGCCTCATTCAATTTCTGGAATTTACAGTATGTATTTTGCTAATAGATACCCCGAAGAAGTTAAAGGCATCGTAGGAATAGACCCAACGTTACCTCAAGCATTAGAATATTTTGGTGAAGATGCTCCTACAATGCCCAAGTATTTAAGTTATCTGGCACCTACTGGAATTGCAAGATTAGCCTTATATATTACTCCCGATGGTTTTTTACCCATTGCTGATGATGGAACCTATTCAGAAAAAAATTTAAAAATGACCAAGGCACTCTCTGCTTCTAAAGGTTATAACAAGAACGTTGTTGCTGAAGCCAATGAACTAAAAGAAAATATTGAGAAAACCGTTGGTATGAAGTTTCCATCTAATATTCCAACCTTTTTCTTTACAACGAAAGAAGAAAAGGTAACGGAAGATGGAAAGAACAATGTGTCTTTTTACAAGACACAATTAACTGATAGTCCAGCAAGTAAAGTTGTAGTCTTAGAAGGACATCACTATCTTCATTGGACAGGTTATAAAGAAATGACTATAGAAATTAATAAATTCACCAATTCAATCTCTGGTGAGCAATAACAATCTTCCGTTATAGGGGGCTTTAACGGAATTCTTACCCTGCTGACGGAAGCTGAACCAATAAAGATAATTATCCAAATACTTTGTAGCCACTCCTTGGAACCTATCCATCCAGCCTTTTAAACGTTTATGATAGTTCTCTCGATATGGTGGTCAAAATAGCAAGAATCTATGCGAAAAGTGCGTTTTATTATTACCTATTACAAATAAAAAGAGCCCACGAGAATCTACCCATTCCCGCAGGCTCCTATAACGATATTAATGTTTAATACATCCGCGCAGCTGCTCGATATAGCTGTAAGCTTCGTCTACTTCTTCCTCGGTGTAACGCTGCTTGCTTTTTAGGGTGAACACCTTGTCCTTCACTTCGTCCTTTGAAAGACCTTCGAAAAACAATACGGTGGAGACAAGCTCCAGGAAGCGGGAGCTCTGCTCGTTCATGTTGGTCATGCATTCGTTCAGGTTTGGCATTTCCAGGTCGTAGTGCGTTAGGAACTCCTGTCCATTTTCCGTGAGGCTGTAGCGATACTGCGAGTAGCCACCCTTATTTTCCTTCAACTCGCTTAAAAAGCCAAGATTGCAAAGCTCTTCCACTCGCAACGTTACTTCTTCAGAGTACGGTCCATAGAAATGAAAATTGTACTTTTCATAGAATGGATAGTTTAGCTTTTTTGCGATATAGACCATTTTCTGTAGTTTTTTTCTTCCGATGACTTCTCCTGCCGATGCAAACACCTTCATTAATTTTGCGTGATCTGTCAACAAACCCCTTCATCTCCTAACCTAATCCTTTGCCTGTATTCCTAATATCTCTCTAATTTTCTTTTTTGCTGATTTCTTCGTCGTACCATCCTCTAGCAGGTCCATTGGAAAGTATAGCTTGTGGTCGGTTCTTCTTTTCCCAGAAATGGCATCCACAATCTCCGACTCTCTTGATAGCTCTCGTACTTCTCCGTTTGGCATGAGCAGATGAATGGGTAGTCGCTCCTCTTCTTCTCCCGGACGGTAAAAGTCGTATGGCAGGTCAGAGGAGGAATCCACCACTAAATAATAGGCTGGGTCGATTCCTGCCTTTTTAAATAGACTCGTGAGCTCCATTAAATCCATCATTTGCTTATTAGGATTAAATTCGACGTATTTAAACAAATTCCTGTTCATAAATCGTCGACATAAGTCGCTTAATATCGAATCTTCTTCTTCCTGCCACGATTGGAAGTAATACATCACAACGGCCTCATCTAGCTTTATGTAATCCACTAGCGAAATTTCTTCTTTAAAAAGGGAGTAAAAATGTACTGGCTGATATTTAAATGGGTAATTTTCTTCATGCAATTGTTTGGCACGGTGCAATATTTTTGTCAGTATCACCTCGGCACTTCTTGTCACCGGGTGAAAATACACCTGCCAATACATTTGATAGCGACTCATGATGTAATCTTCCACTGCATGCATTCCGCTCGATTTAATTACCACTTGATCCTCACGAGGGCGCATGACACGCAGAATCCGCTCCATATCAAAATGGCCGTAGCTTACGCCGGTAAAATATGCGTCACGCTGCAGGTAGTCCATTCTGTCGGCATCAATCTGGCTTGATATCATACTGACTACTAATTTATTTTTATAGGTTTTTGCAATCACTTCCGCGACGTCTTTAGGAAAATTCCTATGAACTCGCTTTAGCACGGCATTTACTTCTGTATCGCCTAGAATAATTGCCTGTGTAAAATCCTCATGATCGAGGTGAAACACCTTTTCAAAGGAATGGGAAAATGGACCATGGCCTAAATCATGCAGTAAGGCTGCACAAAGGCATAGCAAACGGTCATTTGGATTCCAATCTGGTCTTCCTTCAAACACATCATCAATAATTCGGCGGACGATTTCGTACACACCTAATGAATGATTCAGACGACTATGTTCTGCCCCGTGAAAGGTTAAGTAAGTCGTTCCAAGCTGGCGAATTCGACGCAGTCGTTGAAATTCCATGGTGCCAATTAAGTCCCAAACCACTCTGTCTCGAACGTGCACGTAGCGGTGCACTGGATCCTTAAATACCTTTTCTTCACTCAGTTTTTCCGTAGCATAACTCATTCCATTGACCTCTTTTTTTCGGCTTAAATTCTTTACTTTCTATTATAGTCTTAAAAAATTGACAAGAAAAGGATGGATTTTGAGCTTTTTATGGTCGGGTCTACTGTGTTTGTACCCTATTAGGGAATAAAAAATCACCTTTGTACGAATACAGAGGCGACTATTATGATTACTTTTTAAACTTCGCTGTTGATTTCCGCAAACGTCTCAGCGTCCTGCGGGGCGATGCTGGCTCTGCGCTTGCGCTGTGGTGTCTCCAGTCAATCGTTTCTTTCCCGCGGGAGTTTAAGCTCTTGCTATAATCAACAGCTAAAAACGAAAACACAGCATCTATTTCTTTAACTTTTTCATAATTTTATCAATTAGTTCGTCTTCTGTTGGAGCGGAGATGGGGCGGTTGTTTAGGAATGCAAATGCCTTTTTTCTTCCCGGTCCACAGTAGGATTGACAGCCGACTTCCACGCAAGCCCCTTCGTCCACTTTTTTCAGCTTCGGAATCAAGGTTTTGACGTTGGTTGCGTCGCAGTCATCACAAATGCGAAACTCATTTGCCATGGTTCTACACAGCCCTTTCTATCTTAAAAAGTGGAAGCTACCACTTTTTCCTTCTTAACTAAAAGGTATTTTACAGGGAATCAGTTGACAATGCAAGGTCGTTTTTGTGACGGATAGCGTGCAGCTTGCGACAGATAACAATCTAGTAATTTTTTCTATGAATATGTATAAATATCTTTTTTGCTGTCCAAAATATAGACAGATACAACGTTATATAAAGGGAGTTGGAATAGATGAAGGATCGTCAAGACGCTTGGTCTGAAGAGAATGATTTATTGTTAGCAGAAACCGTGCTCCGTCATGTAAGAGAAGGCAGTACACAGCTGAATGCTTTTGATGAAGTTGGTGATAAACTGAATCGCACGTCTGCTGCATGTGGTTTCCGTTGGAACGCAGTGGTTCGCCACGATTATGAAAAGGCCTTGCAGCTAGCTAAAAAACAACGCAAGCAACGTCAACGTGCACTTGGTCAACCTACGAAAAAGCTGTTGTACACGCCACCTGAAACCATGGTAGATGAGGAACTGCCGCTTGTTTTGGAAAATACAGCAACAGAAATGCCGCAGACTAACAGCCCTCAAACAAGAGTGGAGCGCCGAGCAGCCGCACAAAAGTCCTTTGACAGCTTTGGAATGGGTAAGCGCGAAGATTTATCCCTAGAACAGGTCATTGGTTTCTTACAAACCATGAAACACTCAAACGTCCATACTACTGCTCTACAACATGAAAATGCGAGATTAGTAAAAGAGAACGAGGACCTTGCTCTTCAAAACAAAGAGTTGGAGCAGCGGGTGCATAAGCTTCAGGAAGAGCAAGTTACCGTCCAAGAGGATTACGAAACATTGATGAAGATTATGAATCGCGCACGCAAGCTTGTGTTGTTTGATGAAGAGGAGCATGTCCCATCAAAATTCATGATGGACCGCAACGGTAATTTGGAGAAGCTGGCGGAATAAAGATAGAACCCAAACTCAAGAATCTCACATTCATTGAGTTTGGGTTCTTTTTTGCGGTGGAAACGGTTTGGCACGAACTCGGGGGTTTTTGGCACGAACTTGGCACGTTTTGGCACGAACTCAGGGCATTTCCGCACGAACTCCATCCACTTTGGCACGAACTTTATAAAAAGGATTTTTTGTTACCTTTTTTTGTAAAAAAACGAGATTTCAAGGGACTCTATGTCATTTGGACAAGCATTCATGACCATCCAACCCAAATTACCCCCACAAACCCCATTTTTTTATAAAAAAAACAAATTTTTTTAAATAAACCAAAAAACCAGCGTCTACTCACATTCTTCTCATTTGCCTAGCAACATCAGCATGTTTAATGTTCGATCACTGCGGTGCCAGCGCGACTTCTTTATGTATGGGCCACACCTAATGCTCGACCTTTTTTCTTGCGGCAGTCCCTTTTTTGGGTTGTCTAGCACCTCTGCTTGACCTTTTTTCTTGCGGCAGTCCCTTTTTTGCGTTGTCCAGCACCTCTGCTCGACCTTTTTCTTGCGGCAGTTCCTTTTTTGGGTTGTCCAGCACGTCTGCTCGACCTTTTTTCTTGCGGCAGTCCCTTTTTTGGGGTGTCCGGCACCTCTGCTCGACCTTTTTTCTTGCGGCAATCATTTTTTTGGGTCGTCCAGCACCTCTGCTCGACCTATTTTCTTGCAGCAGTCTCTTTTTTGGTTTGTCCAGCACCTTTGCTCGACCTATTTTCTTGACGCAGTCCCTTTTTTGGGTCGTCCGGCACCTCTGCTTGACCTATTTTCTTGCGGCAGTCCCTTTTTGGGGTCGTCCGGCACCTCTGCTTGACCTTTTTTCTTGACGCAGTCCCTTTTTGGGGTCGTCCAGCACCTCTGCTTGACCTATTTTCTTGCTGCAGCCCCTTTTTTGCGTTGTCCAGCACCTCTGCTCGACCTTTTTTCTTGCCGCAGTCCCTTTTTTGGGTTGTCTAGCACCTCGACCTTTTTTCTTGCTGCAGTCCCTTTTTTTGAGTCGTCCAACTGAAGAAATCGTAATGGAATCGGAGTAAATCGGCATCAACTCTCCCCATTTTGGCACGAAACTAAAAAAACCTATCTTCCCGAATATATTCAGGAGGATAGGTTTAACATTTTTTCATTTCTTTCTAGAACTCTTTGGTAATGATGGGTTAGGAGATCTAATTCTTCTCCCTGCAACCCACTTGCATATAACCTTCCGCCGAATTCTTTGAGTGAGTGTAAAAGACGTATCATCACATCTTGAACCGTTAACTCCTGTTCAAACAACTCACTTAAGGATGCCATTACGGTGGGGTTGATGCTTGGAAATGCGAACTTTGTTTGTTCTTCTTTCAAGCCTACTTTGTAAAATTCCCCGATCACGCTTGCTCTTTCTGATCCACTTTCATTAATACAAAGGTAGATTTGGACTGCAACGCCGCCACGAATACGGCGTTGAGAAATGCCTGCAAACTTTTTGCCTTCAATACTGAGATCGTAGCTTCCAGGACAATATGAGCCGATGATTTCTTTGGCCTCGATTGCATAAGGAAAGTCTCGAAACATATGCTTTGTTAGCTCCCACATTGCATCATATCCACGATTGATATCAATGGATTTTTCCTTCTCTGGAAACACCAACGAAATATTCAATACTCCTTGATCAAGGACAACAGCAAGTCCGCCAGAATTTCGGACAATTACCTTATATCCCTGGCTTTTCAGATAGTCTATCCCATCCTGTAAAAAGGGCAGTCTTGTATCTTGAATCCCAAGAACTATCGTTTGTTGATGCACCCATGTTCTACACACTGCTGGACTATCCCCTTTTCCAACAGAGGTACACAACGTATCATCTGTTGCGAAGGATTGTAGGGCATCAAATTGATTGCCAAAGGAAGATTGATCTATTAGACGCCAACTTGGCTGGTGTAATAATGGCAAAGAAGCTTTTTCTTCAGTATGCTCTGTCATATTTGTAACTCCTCTATTTCCTCTATACGCTCCTATGATTATAATACAATGCCTAGATAAAGGAAAACCAACCTTAAAAAAAGCATGAGCCACCACCCTCGGCAACTCATGCTTCCCTCTTCACTATTTAGTTCAACGCCTGCCCAGCCGTAATTAACGCAAGCTTGTAAACATCCTCCACACTACACCCGCGGGATAAGTCATTTACTGGTTTATTTAGACCTTGTAAAATTGGACCGACCGCTTCAAAGTTTCCTAGACGCTGTGCAATTTTGTAGCCAATGTTTCCTGCCTCTAAGCTTGGGAAAACAAATACATTTGCGTCCCCTTGAATCACAGAACCAGGAGCTTTCTTTTCGGCAACAGATGGAACGAATGCTGCATCAAATTGGAATTCTCCATCTACTACAAGCTCTGGTGCGCGTTCGGACGCGATGCGTGCTGCTTCTACTACACGCTCTGTTTCTGGAGATTTCGCAGAGCCTTTCGTAGAGAAGCTGAGCATGGCTACTTTTGGATCAATACCGAACATTTTCGCAGTTGCCGCACTTTCCACCGCGATTTCTGCCAAGTCGTTGCTATCTGGTGAGATATTGATTGCGCAATCGGCAAACACATATTTTTCATCGTTTCGAACCATGATGAATACACCGGAAGTTTTGCGAACGCCCTCTTTTGTTTTGATAATTTGAAGTGCCGGGCGGACCGTATCTGCTGTAGAATGTGCCGCTCCACTTACAAGGCCTTGTGCACGATTTACATGAACAAGCATCGTACCAAAATAGTTCGGGTTCATTAGAATCTTTCGGGCATCCTCTTCTGTTGCTTTCCCTTTACGGCGTTCTACAAAGGAAGCTACAAGCTCATCAAGGTGCTCATAGGATTTCGGATCGTAAATTTCCACTCCGTCTAAAGTCAATTTCAGCTCAGCGGCAAGTGTGTGGATTTCATCTAAATCTCCAACCACAATTGGCTGAACCATATTTTCCGCTGCCAGGCGGGCAACTGCTGTTAATACGCGCTCATCATTGCCTTCTGGAAATACAATTTTTATATCTTTACCCGCTACGTTATCTTTTAGTGTTTGAAATAAATCGCTCACAAAGGTCACTCCTTCAATCGCATTATTTTGCTTCTACAGTTTAGGATACCCCTTCCATATGGAAAAGCAACCATAAGCGGTCATTGTTATCGCTTACAGCTAAAAGTCTTTATTTTCAAAAGGGTCTGTAAAATTTCTTTCAACAAGCTTTCACAAATAGACGTTTTAATAACAAGAAGTGATGGAAAAACTGTGTTATAGTAAGTAAGGGATACATAGACAATCTTTTCAAGGAGTGATTGTAATGAGTGAAGCAGCTCAAACATTAGATGGCTGGTATAGCCTGCATGATTTTCGCACAGTAGATTGGGCCCTATGGAAGACGCTTTCTAGCGAAGAGCGCCAATCGGCTATTAATGAGTTTTTAGGCCTTGTAGAAAAATGGAACAAGGTGCAATTAGAGAAAAACGGTAGCCACGCGTTATATACGGTTGTTGGTCAAAAAGCAGACTTTATGATGATGCTTCTTCGTCCAACCTTAGAAGAACTTAACGAAATCGAGAACGAATTTAATAAAACGACCTTTGCACAATATTTAATTCCGGTACATTCTTATGTATCGATTGTGGAATTGAGTAACTATTTACCAGAGGGTGAGGATCCATATCAAAATCCTCAAATCCTTGCTCGTCTTTATCCAGAATTGCCAAAAGCAAAGCATGTTTGTTTTTACCCAATGGATAAGCGCCGTAATGGGGAGGACAACTGGTACATGCTGCCGATGGAGGACCGCCGTCGCATGATGCGCAGTCACGGCATGATTGGCCGTCAGTACGCTGGAAAAGTGAAGCAGGTTATCACAGGCTCTGTTGGCTTTGACGATTACGAGTGGGGAGTAACCTTATTCGCAGATGATGCCCTTCAGTTCAAAAAGCTTGTGTATGAAATGCGCTTTGACGAAGTAAGTGCCCGCTTTGGTGAATTCGGTGCCTTCTACGTTGGAAACCTTTTAGAGGAAGATAGAGTATATTCTTTCTTACATGTGTAAGATAAAGTCGCTTGGCTGATTAGGCTAGGCGGCTTTTTTATGTCAAGTTCATCTTGTCATATTCCCTCTTTTCCCATCATAGAATCAAGTAGCGTGACCAAAATACACCTAGGAAGAACGGCAAAGAAAGGGTTATTCATATACGGCTAGGCTTCGTTTAACCTTTAATTTGGAGTAGTATCTAGCTGTTGGTTGGAGCCATTTGCGGAAATCAACAGCGTTGTTCACCATTACTTACACGTTTTTGAGGAGGGAATGACAGAATGAATCAACCTTATTCACAGGCACCAGGTATTCCTTTTTCCATGGGGTACGGATCCGATCCTTACTCTTCGTATTACCGAAACATGCCGCAGCAATGGATGGGCGGCAACGGAAATGGCAATGGCTATCAAATGCAAAACCAAGGGCAAATGATGGGAATGAACGGAATGAGTGGGATGAATGGCCAGCAAAACAGCCAACAGATGCCTCCTCCTACCATTTCGGGAGGAACTGGTCAGGATATTCCAGGCATGCTACCGTTAGAGCAGTCCTATGTCGAAAATATTCTCCGTCTAAACCGCGGCAAGCTGGCAACGGTGTATATGACATTTGAAAATAACCGCGAATGGAATGCAAAAATTTTCAAAGGAATCATTGAAGCCGCAGGACGTGATCACCTGATTCTCAGTGACCCACAAACGGGCAAACGCTATCTCCTATTAATGGTTTACCTTGATTATATTACGTTTGATGAAGAGCTTGAATACGAATACCCTTTTAATAGCGCATTAACGCAGTACCAACCTCGTTAAAGGAAAAGGCTGTTTCGTAAACTTTAGATAAAACACGCGTAATCAACGTTGGTTGACGAAGATTTTAACTTTTAAAGATAGGAAAAGTCTTAACGCAGACTTTTTCCAGGTTTTTAGCAACAAACTTTTAAAAAAAGAGCCATATAAAAAAAGGCTGACTTTGCTGTTCAAAAAACAGTTAGTCAGCCTTTTTTTGTTTATCCTTTTACCGCTGCCACAATAATTAAAATCCAGCCAATAAGAAAAGCGACGCCGCCTAGCGGAGTGATGGCTCCAAGTATTTTTACCCCGGAAAGGGTTAGGACGTAAAGACTTCCTGAAAATAAAACAATTCCGATTAAGAATGTCCAGCCCGCTGTTGTTAATAGGCCGGTACTGCTAAAGCGGTCCATAAGTAGTGCCACGACAAACAGCCCGCCTGCATGAAACATCTGGTAGGTCACACCTGTTTTCCAAATTTCAATCATTCGCTCGGACACTTTTCCTTCCAGGCCGTGTGCACCAAAAGCCCCCAGTGCTACCGCAAGAAAGGCATTTACAGCTGCAAGTATAATAAATAAGTTCATAAAAGTGTTGCCACCCTTCATTTTTTGCTCATCATAATGGATTATATCTTATTGATAGGCTTGGACCAAACAGAAAGCCCCACCACTGAAAATGTATTTCGCGGTCGGGCACTCGTTATCTGGAATTCAAATAAATCTGCAACGCTTGTTTTAGCTCGTGTTCTCGTTTTTCCGTTTGTATATAATAATGATCGCCATTTATGTTAGATAGATAATTATGGTATCCTTGCGCTTCCAAGAATTCATTCACACTTGTGACGTCTTCTTTGTGAGAGAGCAAATTTTTTTGCCCAACAAAATCACCGTTCACATACACTTCATAACGATCATGGGAAAGCTTTGTGCCAGGATCAAAATAGCCATTCATAAAAGCTGCCATTCCGATTAGCGCTTCCTCATTACCACCAGGCATTTCAAACACCTCCATTACTTACTGGGGTGTTTATAGTTTCGGTAACCTTCTGTTTTTTAGTATGGTAAGTTGTGGTCAAAAATCAAATAACGAATCCCCATTTGCATCCTCCACATCCACCTTTTTTGTCGGAGGGTTGGCGACCTGAGGAGATTGATTTGGTACAGCATATTGAGGGGAAGGTGCTGTATAGCTTGAAGGCTTTAATGGACGGGCTTGCGCTCTCCCCTCACCTGCCTCTGCCTCTGAATCAAGCGCAAGCTCACACAACGATTTAATGGCAGCTAAATGCTCGCGTTTTTTGCCAACGTTGTTTGTATCGATGGCTCTTTCCAGCTCGGCTTCTAGTCGCTCAAGCACCTTGTTAAGGGTGATACTCATCGTCATCCCTCCTTTAGTAGTATGGTGAAATCATGAGGTACACGATAACACCAGTCAAACTTACGTACAACCATAGCGGCATCGTCCAGCGCGCAATTTTCCTATGGCGTTCTTTTTGCATGCTTAAGCCAGTTGCCAACGAATACAAGGCGAGCGGAACAATCACCACAGCTAACACAATATGAGTGAGTAGGATAAAAAAGTAAATCGACCGAATGATTCCCTCACCACCAAATGGTGTGGATTCTGTTAAGGAATGATACGTTACATAGGTAACGAGGAATAGCGTGGTGCTTGAAAAAGCAGCCAAAATAAAGCGCTTGTGCACGGTAATGTTCTTCTTTTTTATCGCAATGAGTGCACAAACTAGAAAGACAAAGGTAAAGCTATTGAAGATTGCGTTCATCATCGGTAGGAAGGTTAAATCTTTATCTGCTAATCCTTCGTATTGCGGAAGAAAGAATAGGATAACAACGATAGCGTTAATGGCGATAGAAATGCCTATGATCCAAGGCAAAAAATTAATCTTATTCATCGTGAACTCCTTTACACATAGTACCCGTTTTGGGTAGATTTTATCTGTGAATCCTTTGGTTCGTATTTTAGACAAGGGGCCCCGGAGGAACGGAAAACTGCCAAAGAAGGCAATTGGTTAGTTTTAAAGCCAAACGCCTTACATCCTTTGGGAAATTTCGCATCCCAGGTTACGTAATAATACTTGCAGGTTAAGCAATTAATACGCCTGTTCAATGCAGCTCACACCCCTTCTCTCGCTTGTTCACTCCCTATTTTACCACCATCGCACTCTCCTTCAAACAGAAAAACCTGTGAAGTATGGGCTCCACAGGTTTTTGTTCACGACTTATTCACGTTTATGGAATCAATAGTAGAAGTAAGGTCTTCTGCTGTATCCTTCACCATATCTACGGTAGATTTCATGCTATTTGACAGCTGGACTTGGCGATCAGCCGCATTCACTACTCCACCCATCTCTTCTGTTAGGACAGAGGAGGAGGATACCAATGAATGAACGGAATGGACAATTTCGTTCACACCAACGCTAATTTCTTCCATCGTTGCGGTAATGTGCTTTCCTTGCTCTAACAAACCACCACTCTGAACAGCAAGCTCTTGAAACAAGTCAGCGGACGCTTGGTTTTTCGTGTTTGTTTCTTTCATCATTTCTTTAAAAAGTAGGAACTTCTGCAAGACATCATTGGTGTCGTCTTGGATTTTACTCGTAATGCTGTTTATTTCCTTTGAAAAAAGCTCGGTTTGTCCAGATAGTTTTCTTATTTCGTCTGCTACCACCGCAAAGCCCTTCCCTGCAACTCCTGCTCTTGCGGCTTCTATGGACGCATTTAAAGCAAGAAGATTGGTTTGGGTGGTGATTTCGTTAATTCCTTTTAAGAAGTTCTCTGCTTCATCGATTTTTTCTTTAATTTTTGCAAATCGTTTTACCATCGTTTCTGTTTCGATGGAGGAGTGCTGCATAGTAGCCACCATTTGTTCGATGGAGGCAGCTCCTTTTTGAGACAACTGCTCCATGCCTTCAAGGTTTCGCTTCATTTCATCAACAATGCTGTAGATCTCCTGAGTAGAAGCAGAAGCCTGTTCAGTCACTGCGGAAATCGCCGCTGTTCCTTCATATTGAAGGGCAACTTTTTCTGTTACTTGCATGGAACGTTGCTTAATAATGGCTGATTCCGTTAAGTTTTCCTCTGCTGCCACTAAAAGCTCCTTCATCACAATTTGAAGACGATGATTTGCATTCAAGCTTCCTCTTAACAGTTCTTCAATATTCCCTGCCATTCCAGAAAGGGCTACTTCCATTTTGCCAAACTCATCGTCTCTCGGCTTTTTGCCTGCTTCAAAGGAAAACTCTCCTTGCTGATAAGCTGTGACTCGTTGGAGTACTTGGTTAACTCCTCTATTAAAGGAACGCCTGAAAAATAATAGGACAAAAATCGGAACGACTACTAGGAATGTTAAGGTTACAATCGTCCCTAATTGAATCGTTGCAAGCTTGCTTTGAATTCCCTGTCGATGTTTTTCGTTATATTCTTGCAAAAAGGTCATTCCACCTTCATTTGCGCGTTCAATTTGGTTGCGTGCCTTTGCGAGGTCTTCTGATGTGCTTATCCGCAGTTTATCCATATTGGCTGCATTAGAGAGGTCACTAATGATGTCGAACTGCTTTGACAATGTTTCATGTGAAACGACAAAATACTGCTTCCAAGGTGCTAATTCGTCAAATTCCTGAAAATACGGCTCGAAACCCTCTAGCTGCTTTTCCATTGACAGCAAATTTTCTTCTATTTTTGCGATATGTGTTTTGGAATAACCATTGGAAACAACGAAGTAAATGTCTGCCAAGGTTGTTTGATAGGAATGAACAAGCTGGAAATAGTCCTCGTTTAGCTTCGTTGTTTCCTCCATTTCCTTTATTCCACGTTGGATTTGCATTCCTGAAAACAAAATAATGATCGATGCGCAAAGCCCAATTACCCCGATTAAGCCAATTAATAGTAATAGCTTTTTTCTCATACTCCCCATGTTTCTTTCCCCCTCCAATTTGAAGCCAAGCTAAACGCAAGTTCGTGAAACCGTTTGCACAAAATGGCACACTCTTTCTCTCTCTTCTTTTTATTTCGGCATAATTTAGCACGACTTTAGGCATCAAAATAAAAAAAGAGAGGAATGCCCTCTCTCTTTTTACAAGTTCTGTTTGTTCTCTTTATTTAGCAACAGTTGCTTTAGCTCTGCAATTTCATCCGTTATTTTTGCCAATTCTTGTTTACTAATCTCGATTTTTTCTTCTTTCGTTTCTTCCTCTTTTGCCTCTTGAATATTGTTTAGGATCTCCCCAACAATTAAGTTCAAGACGATAAATGTTCCTACTAAAATGAAGGAAACAAAGTAAATCCATGATAGCGGACTTTCTGCAAAAATTGGACGGAAAATTCCGCTTGCCCAAGATTCTAACGTGATTACTTGAAACAATGAAACTAATGCTAGGTGGAGTGAACCAAAATATTCTGGTGAAATCTCCCCATACAGGAGCACGCCTAACACGGCATAAACATAAAAAACTAACGATAATAGCAGCATGATGGTGCCAAGGGACGGGATTGTTTTTAAAAAGGCCGATACGAGCCTTTGTAAGGATGGAACAACCGTGACCGCACGTAATACCCTCAATACCCTTAAAATTCGGATAGCCGAGATAAAATAGGTTCCACTGAAAAATAGCACACCAGCAACAATCACAAAGTCAAAAATGTTCCATCTGCTGCGGAAAAAATGATGTATTTTCCGTTCAGCGAGCATTCGTAGGATAATTTCAATCGTGAAAAACCATAAGAAAAATACTTCAAAAACATGAATGATGGCAGCATGTTCTTCTTTAAGGGCTGGGTAGGTTTCCACCCCAATTAAAATGGCATTGAGTAAAATAACAAACATTACGGCGTTCATAAAATATTTATGGGCAACAATCGCCCGAATCGGTGATTTCCATGATTCCATTTGTGCTCTCCTCTTAAAACGCTTCACTTAAGGCGTTAATTTCCAATCTATCGGTTTTTCCTCTAATGACTTCAACGTTTCATTAATTGTTGAAAAAGGCTTGCTTCCAAAAAAGCCTTTTCGTGCTGAAAATGGGCTTGGATGTGGGCTTTTCAACACCACGTGCTGAGCGTTTGTAATTAGATTTTCTTTTTGCTCGGCATGCTTGCCCCATAGCACAAAAATGATCGGCTTCGCTCTTTGGTTTAAGGTACGGATGACTTCATCGGTGAAAGTCTCCCACCCTTGCCCTTTATGTGAGTTCGGCCGGCTTTCGCGGACAGTTAAAACCGTATTTAATAATAGCACACCTTGCTCTGCCCACTCCATTAAAAATCCATGAGAAACGGGAGCAATTCCAACATCATTTTGGAGCTCCGTATAGATGTTTCTTAGCGAGGGAGGGATTTTGTTTCCTTTTTGAACGGAAAAACTCATTCCATGCGCCTGATTTTTTCCGTGATAAGGGTCCTGTCCAAGGATAACCACCTTTACTGCCTGGTATGGGACCACGTTAAATGCTGAAAAAATATTTTCTTTTTCCGGATAAATTTGCTCTGTAGCATACTCGTGATCTAAAAAAGTCATCAATCTTTTCATGTAATCCTTATCCGCTTCTTGCTTCCATAAGGCGTTCCACGTTTCACACCTGTTTCTCACTTTAAATCCTCCGTTCTTTCCTTGCTCTCCTTTCACTTTATCATAGAGATAGGTTTTGAGCATGCATGGTTTTTGCTGTATTTTTTCATACTAACGTCGAGCCTATCATTCAGAGTTTATCGAATAGATATGATATAGTGGTACGTAACTATTTTTTCGATTGAATTCTGTACCAGTTACCGCTAAAATTAAGTACTTGGGTAGACTATTTCTTAAATGTTCTATACTTTATATAAAATTTTTACATAATTATGCAACTTATTCCTTTTAATAGGCAAACACATTTAGAAGAATAGACATAAAGCGAGGTTCTTACTGTGAGTAAAAAAGAAAATCCGACTTCTTTAATCGTCATTTTCGGGGCAACAGGAGATTTGGCAAAGCGCAAGCTATATCCTTCCATCTATCGTCTTTACAAGAGCGGTAGCATTTCTGAAAACTTTGCTGTCGTTGGGGTGGCAAGACGCCCTCTTAGCAATGACGAGTTTCGCAGCAACGTTCAAAAATCGGTTCAGGGTGTAGCAAATGGAGCTGACCATGCAGAGGAGTTCAGCTCTCACTTCTACTATCATCCTTTTGACGTGACAAGCAGCGATTCCTATCAGCAATTGAAGGACTTATTGAATTCCCTTGATTCCGAGTACACTACAAACGGCAATCGCATTTTCTATCTTGCTATGGCGCCAGAATTCTTTGGAACGATTGCGTCTAACTTAAAGGCAGAAGGACTAACCGACACAGATGGCTGGAAACGTCTGGTCATTGAGAAACCATTCGGCCATAACCTCCCTTCTGCAAAGGAATTGAATGCAGAAATTAGAGAGGCATTTCAGGAATCCGAAATCTATCGTATTGACCACTATTTAGGAAAAGAAATGGTGCAAAATATCGAGGTTATTCGCTTTGCAAACGCCCTGTTCGAGCCGTTATGGAACAATCGTTATATCTCAAATATCCAGATTACTTCTAGTGAAGTCCTTGGTGTGGAGGATCGTGGCCGCTATTACGAAACATCCGGTGCCCTGCGTGATATGGTCCAAAACCACATGCTGCAAATGGTTGCCCTCCTTGCAATGGAGCCGCCAATCAAACTGAATCCAGAAGAAATCCGCAGCGAAAAGGTGAAGGTTCTGCGCGCCATGCGTAAAATCGGACCTGAGGATGTCGAGGATTATTTTATCCGTGGTCAATACGGAGCAGGAATTGCCGAGGGTGAACAGGTACAAGCATACCGCGATGAAAATTCGGTCGATTCTAACTCCAACACAGAAACATTTGTCGCTGGAAAATTATTAATCGATAATTTCCGCTGGGCTGGTGTACCGATTTACATCCGTACCGGAAAACGCATGAGCGAAAAATCCACAAAAGTCGTGGTCCAATTTAAGGACATTCCGATGAACCTTTATTACAACCGCGGGGAAAAAGTCGATCCAAACCTTCTGGTTATCAACATTCAACCAGAGGAAGGCATCACCTTGCATTTAAATGCGAAAAAATCGGGTAAGGATATCACAACGACCCCTATCCGCTTAGACTATACGAACAATTGCATCGACGGCATTAACACACCAGAAGCATACGAGCGCCTTCTTTATGATGCGATGCGCGGCGATATGACCAACTTCACGCATTGGGATGAAGTGGCGCTATCCTGGAGCTTCATTGACGAAATTTCAAAAGCATGGGAGAACACACGCGCCTTTGACTTCCCTAATTACGAAGCAGGCTCCATGGGACCAAAACAAGCCGATGAGCTACTTTACAAAGATGGCTTCCACTGGTGGCCGTTGTAAGACAAGCTATTTTGACTAGAATGCCGAAAGGAGCTTTTTCTAATGAAAGTTTATGATGTATCATCCCCCATCTACACAGGAATGCCTGTGTATAAAAACAAACCAGAAAAGCAACCGTCTCAAGAAACAGTCACAAACGGCTATGTAACTGAAACCCGGTTGAACATTGATGTTCATACTGGCACACATGTGGATGCACCTCTACACATGATTGTGGACGGCGAAACGATTGAAACACTTCCGCTTGAAAAATTAGTGGGACCTTGCAAGGTGTTCGATCTAACCGCTGTCGAGGACCGTATCACAGTCGAGGACATCAAGCACTTAGACATTCAAAAAGACGATTTCCTATTATTCAAAACGAAAAATTCCTTTGACGAGGAATTCAACTTTGATTTTGTCTTTGTTGCAGAGGATGCCGCGAAATACTTAGCGGAGATCGGCGTAAGCGGTGTTGGCGTTGATGCGCTTGGAATTGAACGCAGCCAAGAAGGGCATCCAACACATAAAACCCTTTTTAATAACAATGTCATCATCATCGAAGGCTTGCGTTTGAAGGATATTGCTGAAGGTGAGTACATTATGTGTGCTGCCCCGTTGAAATTGAGCGGCGTGGACGCATCACCTGCACGAATTGTGTTAATGGATATGAAATAAAATGGATGTTGGCCTCTCCTACCCGGAGGGGCTTTTTTTGATGGGTTGGGGGTGTGCTGGGTGTGCGGCGGTTGGTATTTCAGCCGGAATCGTGATTATTCAGCCGGAATTTGGTTTTTTCAGCCAAAAACGTAATTAATTCAGCCACTTTGCACCTTCATTCAGCCACAATACAAATTCCGACAAAGTTCGTCACCTCTCAAGCTCCAACCCACCCTGCTTGCTCCCTTTTCCCAAACATTCCACCACCCATCCCAACCAAAAAAACAAACAAAAAAACCAACCCCAGCCGCAAAGCAGCCAAAGGTTGGTCCATCATAATCCATTTTTTATTTCATCCACTCTGTATGGAAAATACCTTCCTTGTCCACGCGCTGATACGTGTGGGCACCGAAGTAGTCACGTTGCGCTTGGATTAAGTTTGCTGGCAACGTCTCAGAACGGTAGCTGTCATAGTAAGCTAACGCGCTTGAGAAGGATGGCACTGGTACTCCATGCTGAATAGCCACACCAAGAATCTCGCGCAAACCACCTTGGTAGCTCTCGACGATTTCCTTGAAGTACGGATCCAACAATAGGTTCGCAAGGCCAGCTTCACGGTCGTACGCTTCCTTAATTTTTTGCAAGAATTGGGCACGAATGATGCAGCCGCCACGGAAAATCATTGCGATCTCGCCGTACTTAAGGTCCCATCCGTACTCTTCTGATGCTGCACGAAGCTGTGCAAAGCCTTGTGCATAAGAACAAATTTTACTCATATAAAGGGCTTTTCGGACGCTTTCAATAAATGCGTCGCGATCACCAGTGAATCCAACAGCCTCAGGGCCACGGAGGATGCCACTTGCCTTCACACGCTCTTCCTTCATTGCTGAAATGAAGCGGGCAAACACGGATTCTGTGATGATAGGAAGTGGTACACCTAGATCTAACGCGCTTTTACTTGTCCATTTACCCGTTCCTTTTTGTCCTGCTGTATCTAAGATAACATCCACAAGTGGCTTGCCAGTTTCCTCGTCCACCTTCGTGAAGATGTCTGCTGTGATTTCAATTAGGTAGCTGTCGAGCTCGCCTTTGTTCCACTCTGCAAATACTTCGTGTAGCTCAGCTGCAGATAAACCAAGTACGTTTTTCAACAGGTAATAGGCTTCACTGATCAGCTGCATGTCGCCATATTCGATACCGTTGTGCACCATTTTTACATAATGGCCAGCACCGTCTGGACCGATGTACGTGCAGCATGCATCGCCTTCCACTTTTGCAGAGATGCTTGTTAAAATGTCTTCCACTAGTTCATAGGCTTCTTTTTGTCCGCCAGGCATGATGGAAGGACCCTTCAACGCTCCTTCTTCCCCACCGGAAACTCCTGTCCCAATAAAGTTCAATCCAAGCTCACCAAGCTCTTTATTGCGACGAATCGTATCTGTATAAAGCGTGTTACCACCGTCAATCAGAATATCTCCTTTATCGAGATACGGCTTTAAAGAATCGATCGTTGCATCTGTTGCGGCTCCCGCTTTTACCATAAGTAAAATTTTGCGAGGAGATTCTAATGAGGAAACAAACTCCTCTATGCTATATGTACCTTTAAAATTGCGTCCTTCTGTTTCTTGCAGGAATTCTTCTGTTTTTTCTGGAGAGCGGTTAAAAACGGAAACAGAATAGCCTCTGCTTTCAATGTTCATTGCTAGGTTTTTCCCCATAACCGCAAGGCCGATTACTCCGATTTGCTGCTTTGCCATATTATAATAACTTCCTTTCTAAAAGGATATTTGTTAGAGAATAGTCCGCATTGAAAATACCATACAAACCCTAGTAGAATCAAGCTTTTCACCCTTTTTTCAAGGGTAAGCGTTTCCAAACATCTATCTTATTCTTTTCCTCTTTCGCCCATCACATACCGATTGGCCCATGCTTTTAGGTAATTTGTCCGAACAGCAAGAATGGAAACCATCATCGCACGAGAAATTTTGATTTTCTCTTCCTCCATAAATTCCGTTTTCGTTGCTAAGAACTTCGTAATTTCCTCTTTGATAGGTTCCTCTGACAAAAGCCCTTTGGAAATTAGCTTGTCATACGCAGTGGCATAGGCAGCATAGAATTGTACAGGGCTGATAATGTCATCCTCACGATTGACTGGATTGTTAAATACAGATCCGAGCACATTGCGTATAGCATCAAAATCAAGTAGTACCTTTAAATCCTTCACGATAAAAAGAATGGCAACCTGTTGAATGGAATATTTTCTTCCAACCTGGGGTGGACCAATATACTCTTTAATTTCTCGTTTCACCCAATTTTTCAAGGCCGGTTCTGTGTAATTGGCACTATCCATTTGATTTCCAAGCCAAACAATATTGGACATGGTTAATCCGATTTCTTCCTTTTTCCCTTTTGAAAAAAGACCCTGGAAGCTTTTCGGCATCGTTTCCCTTACTTCCACTGGAACTTTTCCAAGTATCATATTGCGTAATAACGATGCCATTTCCATTCTGCTGCAATCTTTTATCATGGCTCCTAAACACCTTCTTCATCCATCATTTCATGCATTAATAGTAATGTGGGAATATCATTTCGTCAAATTATGTCAGACACTTTTATTGAAAATTTAGGACATTGCATCTATAATAAAAGATAGCAAGATAGAGGTTCACAAGACCTCAAAACAATCAGGAGGAGAAACATGGCAAAGCGTATATTCTTTTTTATTTTAACGAACGTCCTTGTTTTAACTACAATATCCATCATTTTTATGGTAACAGGTGCCGGAAACTACATTGAAGATGGCGGCATTAACTTTGTCCAGCTGCTTATTTTCAGTGCGATCATCGGTTTCACAGGGTCATTTATTTCCTTATTAATGTCCCGCTGGATGGCGAAAAAAATGATGAATGTAAAAGTCATCGATCCAGATGGTCCAATGAACACTCAAGAACGCCAAATCGTAGAAATGGTTCACCGTATGTCCCGTGCTGCTGGCATTACAAAAATGCCTGAGGTTGGTATTTACTATTCCCCAGAGGTAAACGCATTTGCAACAGGACCTTCTAAAAATCGTTCCTTAGTTGCAGTATCTTCTGGTTTATTAGATGAAATGGACGAGGCAGCTGTTGAAGGTGTTATCGCCCATGAGGTAGCCCATATCGCGAATGGCGACATGGTAACAATGACGTTGCTTCAAGGTGTGGTCAATACATTCGTTGTGTTCCTTGCACGTATTGCAGCATTTGTTGTTTCTCGTTTTGTAAGAGAAGATATGGCACCGATTGTTCACTTTATCGCAATTATCGTGTTCCAAATTGCCTTCTCTATCCTTGGAAGCCTTGTTGTCTTCGCCTTCTCCCGTTATCGTGAATTCCACGCTGACCGCGGCGGTGCAGACCTGGCTGGAAAAGATAAGATGGTTCATGCCTTACGTTCTCTTCAAGCATACACAAATCGTGTGACAGACGAGCAAGACACGGCCATTGCTTCATTAAAAATTAACGGAAAACGCAAAAGCTCCCTGTTCTCTACGCACCCTGACTTAGGGGACCGTATTGCACGACTGGAAGCAAAGTAAAAAAGAGGTAGCCTCCGCTTCAACGGATGGCTACCTTTTTCTTTTTGTCCAGCTCCAGCTCCATGCGCCTGAGACTAGCAAAACGGGTGCAGGGGGCGTTTGAGCTTATGTCGCACTTCTTAATCCTTTTGAAATCAATGTTAATAGGAATACAAAGATTGCTGCTCCAATGATGGCTGGTACAATGGCGAAATCAGCAATAACTGGTCCCCATGAACCAAATAATCCGTGTCCAATCCAGGCTCCGACAAGTCCCGCAATCATTGCGCCAAGGATTCCACCAGGCATGCCTCCAGGAGCAATGGCACTTCCAATCATTCCGATTACAATTGCTATTATAATAGTAATTAACAGTCCTAACATGGTGATTCCTCCTCAATTTTTTGTAATTGTACGATTGCTTACAGAGTATATTTCCGCTCTGATGGGTTTTTAAACTTTTGGGGATTTTTGGGGGCTGCTCGGGCTCCAACTCAGGGGGGCGGACGGGCGGGCGAAATTTGTCTATGAATGTCGAATGGCATTTATCTGTGCCCAGATGGACAAATAAATGCCAAAGTGGCTTAATTATTTGGAAAGTGGATCAATAATTGAAAAGTTAGACAGAAAAAACAAAAGTTGGACAAATTATCACCGCTCACCACCTCCCCCCTCACAAAAAGCCCCCCACTTTCAAAATATTTCTATCTGCCCCCATTCGGTTTTTGTTATATTAAAAGAAAGCAAGTACACAAAGCATGGAAAGGGGCTAGAATATGGCAGATTTACAGGATTCTATCGTCATTGCAAGGCCGGTCGAAGAGGTTTTCTCCTTTGCATCGAATCTCGAAAATGCCACGAAAGTGATGGAAAATGTGGTGGCTATTGAAAAATTAACGGAAGGGCCAATCCAAGTTGGATCTCAATTCAAGGAAACCCGTGAAATAAGAGGAAGAAAAGCGTCTTATGTGATGGAATTTACTGAGTTTGAGTCTAACAAACGATATTCCGTAAAAAGTGAATCAAATGGCTTAACGGTTGTGTATCACTATGATTTTAAGCCAACAGTAGAAGGCGGAACGAAAATCAACTTTCATGGTGATATCCACACGAGCGGCTTTATGATGAAGCTGACAAAGCCAATTATCCGCAGAATTTTAAAGAAAGAAGACGCTGATCACCTTCCACAGTTGAAACGACTGCTTGAGGGAACCGCTGAACCTTCTGAAATAAAGTAACCGGGCGCAATGTTGGCCCGGTTTTGCCTATATTATCAAGGAGAATGTCTATGAAAAAGATAACAATCGCTTTTTTACTTTCCTGTATTATTTTTGCAATTATGATTCCCGCCTTTCCTACTCTCATATCGAATCTCCATCCGATTGTACTTCCGGTGTTGTTTCTCTATATTTTTGTTGTCACGCTTACCATCTATTTAGTTGTTAGAGGGCAAACAATTTCTATTCCGAGCTGGAGCTATTACGGATTCTTTGTCTTGTATACTCTTGGTTTAATCGTCCTTTTATTTTTGCGTCCGAACGAGCAATTTTATGGGTCTTATAATATCATGCCTTTGGATACGATTTTTTTCTATTTTTCTGGTCGGGTTCATTGGTTTGTTGCCTTTTACAATCTTGCTGCCAATATTGTATTGTTTATTCCATTTGGTGTGTTGCTACGGTTTAAAGGCTTTACCCTCATGAATTTGATCCTGCTGCCTTTTTTAGTGATCTCGTTGGTTGAGGTAGGCCAATATGTAACAAATAGAGGGAGCCTGGATGTGGATGACCTTTTATTGAATGTGATTGGTTTTTATATTGGTTATCTTCTGTATCCGTTGTTTCGGAGGGTTTTTCTCGTGAGATAGATGGGAGGATGCCACTCAGGTTTCGGCGAGATCGGGGTGCTTATCGGCGAGCATGCAACCAATATCGGCGAATGTGGCTGTTCATCGGCAGAAATCACCTGCTTATCAGCAAAAAGCATGCATTTTATCGGTAAAACCCCCCTCCCTTATCGGCAAAAAAAGAAGCTCCCAGTCGTTCTGGAAGCTTCTTCCTCTTTTTTTATCTATCGGACTTGTCTTTCTTCCTTTTCTTCTCTTTCACATCCTCAAGCAATATAGCATTCGCTAATAGGCGGTAGCTGTGCTCGGTGTGGGCACGGAACAGAAGGTCATTGGCAAAAAGAGTGATGTTTGCGTCGTGATCTAGGGGTGATGTGATGGCCCAGACCTGTCCTTTCACCTTTTCTTTTCCTGGCCACCAGCCGGCAACGAAGTAATCTTCCGCATCTGAAACCTCAATTAATGTATCCGCTCCCTCTGGTACACCGGTGATCCAGGAGCCGGTTGTTCCATAAAAGATTTCCTCTGCACCATAACCCGCGGTCACGAATGAATCATTTTTAACGGTTGTTTTTAACAGACCTTCATGGCTGAAGTTTGTCCGCTCAAAATCAAAGCCTTCTAATAGCTCGCTTTGTTTTACGGCCTGAAGTGCGCGGCCGCCTATTCCGATATAGGAGGTCCCCTCAGTAATCTTTTCTTTGTCCACTCGGCCGGAATCATCGACAATGACGTCAGCCTCTTCCACGCTCGTAATCTCAAAGCCTAGCTGCTCGATGACAAAACGGCTTGCTCCGCTACCAACAACGGCGACTTTCGACATTCCTGATAGCTTGTCTATTTTTGCTTTCTTTTTTAATGGACCAACTTCAAGATAATAGGTATCTTTTATTCGTTGTAAGTCTTTGCGGTGAACCACGTAATCTCCTTTGCTGTAGCCTTTCCCGTCAGAGGTTGTTACTCCCACTTTCTTTCCTGCACGAAGAAGCTCGTTGACCGCTTTGATTGTTTCATTGTTACTATTTTTTAACACGTAATGTCCGCGTTTGCCATCCATGCTAGTGGTTGGGTATTCTGCATCCTCTACTTCAGAGGTAGCATTCGCAAAGGCATCTTCAGCGGAACGAATTTCTTCTACTGTAAAACCGCGAAGGTCTGGGAAGTTAATCGCAATGGTATCATACATCGCATTCCAGTCAGATATGTCATCACCTTCATAGAGGACAGCATTGGCAAATCCACGTTTTGCTTGCTTCATTGGGACGATATAGGTTCCCTCTGGGTAGGTCACTCCATTTACTTCAACGGATGCAGTAGTTTTTTCCACCTTTACCCCATTGCGAAGAAGGTAGTCTACCATTTCCGCAGCTTCCCATTTGTTTTTTTGCTCATCATTCATCGGTAGCACGTAATAGTCTGGGAAGAAGTTTTCGTTGTCGCCACGGTCACGGCCGATGGATTCTCCGTTTTGGTTTACAAGGTGTTCATCGACTGCACGGTTGTCTTCCCCTTCTACGCCACGTTTGAATAGCTCAAGCTGTTGCTTAAACAAATCATCTTTATTCTCCAGAACAAAGTTGGTGGCACCAAGGCCAGTATGAACCATCGCATACAGGGATTGCTGATTAAGTCCAGGAACTTCAATTGTGTGTCCTAAAGAGCCATGTAGCATGGAGTAGATGGCTGTGTACGCTGGTGTCATATCATCCCAGCCGTTTTCATAGTCCTCATAAGGGATGGCATACGTTTCATAATCAGAGTTTGCGACACCAGCGTCTCCCATCGCATGAGCCTGTTCAAGCATATTATCTATAAGCAGGTCATATTCAAAATTCGGGTTATGTGGCGGCGTGCATGGCTCGATTAAAAAGTCACTCACATAGCCATGCATGTCTAAAAAGGATAAAGGTGACCATTTAGCAATTTCTTCGGTGACATAGACAGACTCTTGTTGGGTTTGAAAGGCGTTATCCCTGTTCAAGTCAAAGCCGTTTAAATTTGCACGCGTGTTGTGAGCACGTCCATCTGGATTGTGGGTGAAGTTAAATAGGAAAATGACGTGATCCAATGCCTCTTCCACGTTCAACGTAATTTCCTCTTCTTCTCCTTCTGCATTTACTGTTTTAAAGGTGATTTCTTTCTCATGAGCAAGCTTTCGGAAAAGCTCCACCTGCGCGTCCACCCCTTCGACTTCATCTGGATGAATATTGTTAAACCAAATTGGAACCTGGTAATCCCCCATTGTTCCGTCTTCGATTTTTTTCAGGAGCTCTGCAGGGTTTTCAAGGGCGGTAGGGAGGATTTCGTTTAAGTATTTGTCGACGGCTTCCCTATTCTTTGCAAGCGTGACAAAATGGATGTCCCTCCCCTCATACGATTGTCCTAGTGACTTGTATTCTATGAATCTATCATTTTCAGCATTCGCAGCCTCTGTGATTTCATCCAGCTCAGGTTTTAGCTGTTCATAGGTTAAATATTCATCATAAACATTGTATGTAATTTCTTTCTTGAGAACCTCGTCAGATTCCGTGTTCTCCACTGCTAAATCATAGGTTCCGATAAATTCTGGGTATAGTACCCTAATGTTTCTTGGGGCAAGATTATCTGTTCCGAATAAAAGGCCAAATTCGAGGACAGCACGCACCGTTGTGGAATCTCCTTCATAGGTCGGAGCTTCTGCAAAGGTGATAAAGGGATCTCCTGTATAGTCTTTATCCTTTGTGCTGTATGTTTTCCAATCCTCAAACGGTTTGTCTCCAAAGGTCCACTCAAGGTTTTCGAGGGGGACTCGCTCGCTAAGGTCGAACCTGACCTCCATTTGTCTTGTTTCTGTCATGGAAACAGTTGAGATACTTGTTGATAGTTCGGCTTCTTTCGTCTGTACGATTGCTTGCGGACTAACCGCTTGTGCTGGTAATGCCAGAGCAAACATCATCCAGATCGCTAAGAAGGCGATAAAAGGCTTTCTCCAGTTCATCTCTCCAACTCCTCATCTTTTGTTCAGAGTTTTTAATTTCTGGCTATTATTACAAACCTTGTTGCTGTAGCGTATATTTAAAAAACCCGTAAGCAACGTTGTTGTCGTGCTCTATTCGTGAAGGGAGATTTAAACATGTTCCTAGGAAAAAGTCTAAAACCAGCCTTTTTCCTGGATAACAGCAACAACCTTATAGAAGATAGCCAAATAATAAAAATATTAAAAAAACTCCATACCTTGAACAATACTAGTCATTCGTAGTGCTTTAAAGGGACAAAGGAAACAATTGACTCTCCTACAAAAGCATGAAAAAGGACAGCCCGTGATGGACTGTCCTTCTTTTTGCCTAGATTTCTTCCAGGGGTCTACTTCTTTGCAAACCCTTGGCGGTGGATGAAATCTTTCATGTTCATTCTTTTCGGCTGACTTAGCATGTGGGCCATTTGGCTTGACCATGTGTCTGCTCGTTTTCCTTGTGTGCGTTCATGGTAATAGGCAGAGATTGTTTGGTTGTATTCCTCTAGTTGCTTTTTATAGGTGGTTTCGTCAGCTTGATAGCTCTCTTCATGATAAATGTGCTGATAAGGAAGTCGTGGTTTTATCGCAGTATCCTGGGCGGGATAACCTACTGCAAGACCAAAAAGCGGAATGGTGTTTGCAGGAAGATGCAGCAATTCTGTGACCTCTTTAATATTCGTACGCAGGCCGCCTATATAGCAGATGCCTAACCCAAGGGACTCTGCGGCAACTGTCGCATTTTGAGCCGCAAGGGCTGCATCAATGACGGCCACCATAAACTTTTCTGTACTTTCCACCGATTCTGTCACATCTTTGTTTTCCAGATCACCAATTAGGGTGTGACGGTGCAGGTCAGCACAAAACACGAAGAAATGACCATTTTCAGCAACATAGGGCTGGTTACCGGCAAGCTCTGCCAGCTTCTTTTTTGTTTCGATATTTTTTATACCAATGATGGAGTATGCCTGAATAAAGCTGGAGGTCGAAGCCGCTTGGGCACATTCCACGATTGTTTTGATTTGTTCTTCTGTTAGCGCCTTATCCTGAAATTTTCGGATAGAACGGTGGGATAGAAGCGTCTCAATCGTTGTGTTCATTTGTTGCCCTCCCTTTAGTTTTTCTTCATTTTACACATCAAGGAGGCTACTATGCCACTTTAAAGCTTAGGCTGGTTTCAATCCAGCCATTAGGAAGGTGATCGCCTCGTTTAGTTCCCTATCAAAGTCGAGGTCCTTTGAAAGAAAGCGCTTGGTGAGAATCGTTCCAGCGATCGTGGTGACAGTAAAACGGATGATCGTTTCTGGCGGTAATTCTTTTAGTTCCCCTTTTTTCTGGAAATGCGTGATGACCCTGATAAAATGAGGAAGTATTTCTTTTTGGAATAACTCCATAAAGGGCTTCTGAAACTCTTCATGAAAAGCCACTTCCTGAATGAAAATTTTTAAAATCGAGTAATGTTGCTTTAAAAATTCATAGCGGTTATAGGCAAATTTCCGTAGAAAGTCCTCATAGCTCTGATACTCTCTCTCGAATACCTCTTTTGAAAAAGCTTTTGCAAAATGAGGAGCAATAAACTTCACGATGGTTGGCGTCACGATCGATAGAAGGAGATCTTTTTTCGTTTTGTAATGGCGAAAAATGGTTCCTTCTGCCACCCCTGCTCTTTTGGCGATTTCATTTGTCGAGGTGTTAGCGTAGCCTTTCTCAGCAAACATTTCAATGGCTGCTTCTAGAATTTTTTGGTGTTTTTCGCTTAATTTCTTTTCCACTTTCTCTGTCATACAAACTCCTTTCCTGTTTCATGACTTAAGTTGGGCGATATTTTTTTAACGCTCTAATATTTAATAGGATAAATAATAGGGAAAAGGCTGCAAGCAATAGTAAGCTGCCATAGACATCCTGTATTCCTTTTCCTCTTATCATAATATCCTTCATTGCTGCACCTGCATAGGTCAAAGGCATTCCGAGGCTAAGCTTTTGAAGCCATTGTGGCATGCCATCCATGGAAAACAATCCCGAAAAGAACACTTGTGGAACAACAATAAGCGGGATAAATTGAATCATTTGCAGCTCATTCCGCGCAAAAGCAGAAAGTAACGTCCCAAGGGACAAAGCTGTAATGGCGACCGTAAATGTCACAACAAGGACCGCCCCAAAGGTGCCAGCCATTTGAATATCCAAGATGTAAATCGCATAAAGGACAATGATGCTTGACTGTAATAGGGTGAAGATCCCAAAGCCTCCAATATAACCTAGGACTAGCTCCCAGCGCTTGATTGGGGTGGCCATTAATCGCTCCAATGTACCTGTTGTTCGCTCTCGAAGAAAGGAAACGCCTGCAATTAAAAAGACAAAAAAGAACACAAAGAAGGCGATCAAAAACGGACCTGTATTATCAAACATTTCCATAGAATCCGATCCATATGCGTATTCCACTTCCATATTGGCCATCACTTCTTTTTCTTGAGCAGGCATCGATTGGATTCGCTCTAGCAACTGCAGTACTGCTCGGTTAATGGCAGGGTCGCTTCCTTCTAACACTAGCTTGTCAGGTTGATAGTAAGCATCAAGTGTTCCTTCCTCCACCAATTCCTTTCCTTCTTTCTCGTCTTTAAGGATAGTCGTTTGAATCTCTTGTGCCTCCAGCTTATCCTGCAAAAATTTACTTTCCTCCGTAAGTCCTATATGCAGCTCTAGTTCACTTTCCCCCAACACGACATGTAACAGAGTTAGTATTAACATTGGTGCGACAATCATTAGTCCTAATGTTCGTTTATCTCTAAAAAATTGCCGTAGGATTCGTTTCATTACTGCTAGTATTCTCATATGGTAGCACCTCCATAAACTAAGAAGGCTTCTTCCATAGAGGATGCCCCCGTTTTATTCATAAGCTCCTGCTCTCTGCCAACTGCAAGAATCCTGCCGTCTCGCAGCATAGCAAGTCGGTCACATTTTTGGGCTTCATCCATGACATGTGTGGTAATTATTACGGTCGTTCCTCGTTCACTCAAACTCTTCAACTCTTTCCAAATCGACTGCCTGAGGAGAGGATCTATGCCGACAGTTGGCTCATCTAAAATGAGGATTTCCGGCTGATGCAAGAGAGCAATGGCGAGCGACAGTCTTCTCTTCATGCCACCGGAGTATTTTTGGACTGGTTTCTCGAGATGCTCTGAGAGATTTACAAGGTTCATTACTTCCTCGATTCTCTCTTTTTGCCGTTTTCCGGTTACGTTGTACAAGGTTGCAAAAAATGCTAGATTTTCATGTGCGGTCAAGTCCAGGTAAAGTGCATCTGATTGAGCCATGTAGCCAATATTTTCGGTAAGCTTTAGGCTGGGCATCTTCACGTCATTTACCTTCACATCCCCACTGTTTATGGATTGAAGTCCTGCTATTGCTTTTACTAGTGTTGTTTTACCGGCCCCTGATGGTCCTAATAGACCAAAAACCTCCCCTTTCTTAACCGTTAAATCAATATCTTGGAGCACGTTGGTTTTACCAAAAGAGATGCTGAGGTTTTGAACCGAAATGATGGAATCTGTCATGTGAAGCCTCCTTTTTCATTTAGTGAGTGATTACTCACTTTTTTCTTATCGTAATGGTAGAGCAGGCTCTTTGTCAATGGCATTTTTGTAAAAGTGTAAATGTTTAGAGATAGGGAATGATATAACAACAGCTGAATTCATAGAGAGATAGGGGAGAAAAGACGTTGAGGAAACTTGATATTGTATTTTGGTTTTCAGCCATTGTTGTGGCAATGTTAGTGGTCATTGGGGCGGTTGCTCCTAAAGCTTTCGGTGCAACGGCAACAAAGTTATTTGATTTTACTACATACGCTTTTGGTTGGTTTTATTTATTATCCGTCCTGCTTTTTGTGATTTTTTGTATTGGGATCGCTTTGACGAAGTACGGAAAGATTCGTTTAGGAAGGGATGACGATCGTCCGGAATTTCCTTTCTTCACATGGATAGGGATGCTCTTTAGCGCCGGGTTTGGTGTGGGGCTTGTGTTTTGGGGAATTGCAGAGCCAATGAGTCATTTTTATACTCCGCCAAGTGAAACTGTAGACGCTTTGGGAGAGAGCGCTGCAAGATTATCGATGCAATATTCCTTTTTTCATTGGGGAGTTAGTCAGTGGTCGGTCTTTACGATCGTTGGACTGGCAATTGGCTATTTTCAGTTCCGAAAAAATGAGGATGGCTTAATTTCCACTACGCTAAAGCCAATACTTGGAGAAAAAAAGCACGCGTACATACGTAAGCCTATTGATATTCTTGCTGTTATCGCCACGGTGATGGGGGTAGCAACCTCCCTTGGGCTTGGAATTCTCCAGATAAATGGTGGGCTCCATGTGGTTTTTGATATACCGAATAACGCGGTCGTTCAGCTGATTATCATTGCTGTTTTACTTGTTTTGTATTTGGCATCAACCACAACAGGAATCGAGCGTGGAATCAAGTATTTAAGTAATTTGAATTTAGCACTGGCACTGTTGCTGATGGTATTTGTGTTTTTTGCTGGTCCAACGGTCTTTATTTTAAATACTTTTACACTTGGAATTGGAGACTATATTTCCAATTTTATTAATACTAGCTTGCGCCTCACTCCCTATCAAGGAGGGACGTGGGTGCGAGATTGGACAATTTTCTATTGGGCATGGGCCATTGCCTGGTCGCCGTTTGTTGGTGCGTTCATTGCGAGAGTTTCAAGAGGCCGGACAATTCGGGAGTTTGTGTTTGGCGTACTCATTGTTCCTCCCGTGATTGCTCTGCTCTGGATTGCTGTGTTTGGTGGCACAGCCATTCATTTTGATTTGTTTGGCGGAACGGAGATTGCACAGGCAGTAAATGATGATATCACCTCTGCCCTATTTGCTACCTTTGCCGAGCTTCCATTTAGCTTTTTATTATCGATTGTGTCGATCCTATTAATTTTCACCTTTTTGATTACTTCAGCCGATTCGGCCACCTACATTCTAGGAACGATGACATCTGGCGGCAGACTTACTCCACCACTTGGCTTACGTATTATCTGGGGTACATTAATGGCTGCGATTGCCGCGGTCCTTCTAATGGCTAGTGGGTTGGAGGGGTTACAAACCGCTTCCCTTGTGTCCGCCCTGCCATTTACGTTGATCTTACTCCTTATTTGCTATTCCATGATTCGCTCTGTGCGGCGAGAGCCAGGGCTACAACGAAAAAAGAAAATGTAACAGCTTAAACCGACCGGGAGTTAGGAATCCGGTCGGTTTTTTTATGACGCTCTTTTCTTAAAGATTGTTGCTAAAACCTAAGAAAAAGTTGGCTTTTAAGACTTTTTCCAATCTTTCTGCGAAGATAAATTGCGACATGTTTAAAACTACCTCCACGAAAAGAGCACGACAGCAACGTTGATTACGGGTGTCTTAACAATCCGCAGTAGCAACAAAGTATGCGAAAACAGCCTTCTATGAACATATAATTCCATTTTTGCCACCGATGAACGCTTCTCTGAATAGCAGGAAAAAACATGGTAGTATCGAAGTCTATAAGGGGATGGGGTTATTTCGACAAAATTCTGACTTAGGGGGGCGTTTATGTGAAAGCTATTATTTCATTTTTTAATCGCATCATGCAGCGTTATTTGCCTGATCCGTTTCTTTTTGTCATCATTTTAACGCTTGTGGTGTTTGGGCTTGGCCTTATTTTTACCGAAAGCGGACCAAAAGAGATGGTTCAGTTTTGGGGTGGTGGCTTTTGGGGATTGCTGGAATTCTCGATGCAAATGGTGCTCGTTCTAGTCACAGGGCATGTACTAGCAAGCAGCCCGATTTTTAAAAGGTTTCTAGGCTCGTTAGCGTCTACCGCTAAATCACCTGGCTCTGCGATCATCATTGTTACCGTAGTGTCCATTATTGCAAGCTGGATTAACTGGGGCTTTGGCCTTGTTATCGGCGCGCTTTTTGCAAAAGAATTAGCAAAACGTGTAGATAATGTAGATTATCGGCTATTAATTGCAAGCGCATACAGTGGCTTCCTCGTATGGCATGGTGGTTTCTCAGGATCCATCCCGCTAACCATTGCAACAGAGGGTCACTTTTCTGAAGGGGTTATTGGTGTAATCTCGACGGATCAAACCATTTTTTCCTCTTTTAACCTAATTATTCTCGGTGCGCTTTTTATTACCTTACCTGTCCTAAATCGTTTTTTAATGCCTGCAAAGGACGAGACTTTTACGGTCGATCCTGCACTACTTGAGGATTCTTCCACCATGCAGGCAGCAGCCTTGGATCGTGCCGAGATGACACCGGCAGAACGATTAGAGAATAGCTGGGTGCTTTCTGTTATTGTGTCTGGTATGGGTCTAATTTTCTTATTCTATTACTTTACAAGTAACGGTTTTAAGCTGAACTTAAATATCGTCAATTTTTTATTCTTGTTCCTAGGTATCTTGTTCCACTGGCGTCCGAAAAACTTCCTTGACGCTGTGGTGAACGCTGTGAAGGGATCAAGTGGAATTATTATTCAATTTCCGTTTTATGCTGGAATTATGGGAATGATGACGGGGTCTGGAGATGCTGGGCTGGCAGCGGTGATGTCTAAAGCGTTCGTTAGCATTTCCAATGAGCATACCTTCCATTTCTTTGCCTTTTTAAGTGCTGGAGTGGTAAACTTCTTCGTGCCTTCTGGTGGCGGGCAATGGGCAGTACAGGCACCAGTTATGCTAGATGCCGCTCAGACGATGGATGTTTCTTTTGCCAAAACAGCCCTCGCTGTATCTTGGGGTGATGCGTGGACGAACATGATTCAGCCATTCTGGGCATTACCAGCGTTGGCGATTGCCGGCCTAAAAGCCAAAGACATCATGGGCTTTTGTGTTATTGTTCTCTTTGTGAGCGGTGCCATCATTTCGCTCGCATTCTTGCTTTTATAATTTTTTGTATTTGGATTTAAATAGGCTTGTTGATGATAAAGTAACATCCAGCCGTAGATGTAGATTCCAGCGGGAAAGAAGCGATTGACTGGAGACCCCGCAGGCTTTTTGAGCCGAGGAGGCTTACAAATCGCTCCGCGAACGCGGAGCCATTTTGCGGAAATCTACAGCGGTCTACTCCCCTCCCTCCTACTGGTGTGGAGGGTATTTTGCTGGAATAAACGATTTTTTCATAATAAACATATAAAGTGCCAGCGTGATGCTTTGCACATAAAAATAGAACGGAAACGAATACATGAAAATGTAGCCCTTTTTATAGTGAAATACCCCAAAATACGCAGCAAGCCCCTCTGTTAGCATCGCAATGAGCGACCACACGATAATATACAGTAAATTATAGTAGCCTTTTACCTTAAGAAGGCTGTGAAAATAAAAGAATAGATAGCCATAGGGGCCATATTGAAGATAGGAAATAAAATCAAACAATTCAAAGTAGGTGCTATCATTCACATCATAAAAATCAAACGGTGGAATACTAATGGTATGGTCAAAAATGATGCCACTATTAATGCCAATTACTAAAAATAACAACGTTAGTGACAAGGGAAATCTTTTCGGTAAAAAATAGATAAGGGCGTATCCTCCTATAAGAGATAGCAGAATAAACAACTCATTGGAATTAAAGTAAAAATCATAATTAATTGTTGGGTTAGGTGCCATACTATCCCCTCACCATTTCGTCTTTTATTAATAAATGCCGGTATGCCCTTACTAAAAAAAGGGTCCCTGAAATATAAACAATAGAAACAATTGATGTCATGGTGTATGACCACATGTGAAACTGAATGATATTTAGCTGTATTCCCAATGCTTCTAAGGAAAGTCTTACAAGCATGGTTATCAATCCATACACCATCACGCGCCCTATTTTATTTTGAAAGGCAGCATTTGCAAAGATCATCAGAAGAATTGGAGCTAGAATATTTCTATGTAGCCAAAAGCATAGAAACAAGGCAGGCTCCTTATTATAGAAGATTAGACCTAGGTTCAAGCTGATTAGCGTTAACACGGTCTTATTTACAAACAAGAAAAATAGGAATAATAACAAGTTTTCAATGAAAATTAGTTTTTTTCGTTGAAACAAAAAAATTGCTCCAAATAACCAAGTAAGAATGAGATAGATGACCAGCGCCACAGCAAAATCCTCCTTATAAAACCAAAAAAAGAAGCCAATGATAGCTTCTTTTTAGCGTCCCCCAATGCCCGATATTCATTCTTTTATTGCGTATGCAAGCTCCCATTTTTTGAGATTTACGATTTCTCCACCGCCTGAAAAAACAATGCTCTGTTTGGACGTTAAAGGAGGAAAGATTCTGGCGGTAAATACTTCTTCCCCTTGATTGATAAACAGTTCGAGAGAGGATGTGTCCTTAAAAATTCTCATGGAGGATAAGGACGAAAGGGCACAGCTTCGTTTTTCCCAGCTTCCATCAACAAAACTTAGCCTGTGAAGATGTATCATTTCTTCCTCTTTACTATACGTAACTTTTGCCGTATCAGAGATGCTTAGCAAAAACCAGTCTAAGCTCGGAGCAAATTCCAGCTCCATCTCTAGCACTTCGCCATGTACCCCGCTTAGCTCCAGTTGGTTAGGTGATAGAGCAATGTTTCTATGCACCGTCGCTTCCCCTTTTCGGAGATGCTCTAACTCTGCAACTGGATTTTGTAGAAGGCGTCCGTTTTGAAAGGTTAGCTCACGAGGAAGCGTTAAGGCATGAATCCAATGGTGCCTTATGGTCGGATGCTTGTCCTCATGTTGCTCCGGCACCCCCATCCAGCCAACCATCAATCTGCGTCCATTCGTATCCACTGTTGTTTGTGGGGCATAAAATTCAAAGCCCCGATCAAGCTCTACAAACTCGCCATGGGTAAAACGAACATCCTCATAATCTAAGCTTCCGATAAAATAACCAGCCTGGTAGACATTTTGGTACTTCCAGCCCTCTTTAGAAAGACCTTGCGGCGATACCACCAAAACATCCACCCCACCTAGAGAAAACATATCCGGACACTCCCACATATAGCCAAAGTCACCAAGACCATTCAGGTTCGAACCAGCGATTGGCCCTACATGCTCCCACTTTGTTAAATCAGTGGATACAAGCAAGGCTACCTGTCCTTTTCGCTCCTTGCTTTGTGCTCCCACAACCATGTACCAATAATCATCACGCTTCCACACCTTTGGATCACGAAAATGAGCGGTATAATCACGAGGAAGCTCCACAACTGGTCCAAGCTTCTGAAAGGTGTTTCCGTCGTTTGACACCGCCATACACTGATACGTTTCGCGGTTCCCTTTGGCATCCTTCACATTTCCTGTATAAAAAAGAACCATTTGCCCGTTATGTTCCACAGCGCTCCCGGAATAGCAGCCATTTTTCTCATACGCTTCACTTGGTGCAAGCGCAATCGGTTCATGCTTCCAGGTTGCCAAATCCTCTGAGGAATAATGTCCCCAAAACTTTGCGCCATGCCCTGTCTTAAACGGCATCCATTGATAAAACAGATGATAGCTTCCATTCCACTGAATGAAACCATTTGGATCATTTAACAAGCCAACAGGTGGCATTAAGTGAAAGTGCAATCGGTAAGGATCACTTTCCACTATTGTTTGATGGCTTTTCACTTGCTCCTCTGCTTGCCGTATAAGTTCCTGTTCTTTTTCTGTCATGTTGGAAAACTCCTTTATCTTTCCAGAATGGATTGAACTTGCTCTAGCGTTGGCAATGCCGTCATGGCTCCTTTTTCTGAAGCAGCAAGGGAGCCGGAAACACTAGCAAATCTAGCCATCTGAACAGCATCTGTCACCGTGATGTCCGAAAGGTTTTTTTCATATTCATGTACCATATACAACATCGCAGACACAAAGGCATCCCCTGCACCTGTAGTGTCCACAGCCTTTACTTTGCGGGCAGGAACATGCTCGTTACCCTCTTTAGTAAACACATAGCTTCCTTCTGCTCCTAAGGTCACAAAAATTAAAGAAATATCATATTTAGCGAGCGCCTCTACACCACTAGAAATCTCTTCTTCTCCAGTAATAAAAGCAAGCTCTTCCTCTGATAGCTTTAGCACATCTGCGTAAGGTAGCATGGAGATGATTTGCGTACGGGCAGCCTCTTCCGTTTCCCAAAGCCCAAGGCGAAGGTTCGGGTCATAGGAGACGAGGACTCCTTTTTCTTTCGCAAGTGCTACGGCCTTTTTCGTTGCACTTCTAGCTGGCTCGCTTATAAGGGAAATGGAGCCAAAATGAAGAATTCGGTGCTGCTCAATAAGTTCTGGCCTAATGTCTTTTTCCTCTAGGAATCTGTCTGCACTAGGATCTATATAAAAATCAAAGCTACGCTCTCCATCCTCTAGTGTGACAAATACCACACCGGTGCGGGTATCCTTTGTTAGAATGAGAGAATCTGTATTCACACCATAACTCTCTAGGGTTGTAGCAAGAAACCTACCAAGCACATCGTCTCCCACTTTTCCAATAAAGGTCGATGGTAGGTCAAGCCTGGCCACGCCAACTGCTACATTTGCCGGTGCGCCTCCAGGACTTTTTTGATAGGTTACATTCTCTTGATCTAACGGAATAAAATCGATTAGTGCTTCTCCTAATGAAATAATGCCTCTTTTCATGTGAAAACTCCCCCTTGCTTTTTATTTGCTAGCATCCGAGCGTTCTGCCGGTTTTTCTTCGCTAATACCTAGCAGCCACGTCGCCACAAATGCTGAGATAACCGCAATGGCAAATCCGATTAAATAATTCACAATATTCATGGTTCCAAATTCAACGAGGATCGCAATCATCGGAATACCTGTTAACCCGTAAGCATTGGCTACGACATTTGTTAAAACAACGTATGCCCCGCCAAGCGCTCCGCCGATGGCCGCTCCGATAAATGGCTTACGATATCTTAAGTTTACACCGAAAATCACTGGCTCTGTTATTCCAAGGAAGGCTGACAAGGCAGCCGGAAGTGCAATTTCCTTTGTCTTCGCACGTTTCGCTAAAAAATAAACCGCAAGACCAGCTCCGCCTTGAGCCACATTAGCCATCGACCAGATTGGAAGCAAATAATTAATCCCTAAATCGGCAAGCAGCCCTGCTTCAATGGCATGAAAGCTATGATGGACCCCAGTAATCACAATGAGTGAATACAAGCCTCCAAAAATCAACCCAGCAAGCACACTTCCATTTTCATAAATAAAATTTAGCACAACGGTAATGCCAGATCCTATCCCATTTCCTAAAGGACCAATCGCAAGCAACGTAATGAAACCAGTCAAAATCACCGTCACAAAAGGAGTGACAAGCAAATCAATTGCAGCGGGCACCATTTTACGTATGGTTTTTTCTATCAAGCTCATAACATAAACAGCGAGCAAAACAGGAACAACCGTCCCCTGATAGCCTAATAGCGCCACGTCTAACCCATAAAAGTCCATCGTTTCGGGCTTGGCATCCGCCAGACCCCACGGATTTAAAAGTTCTGGGTGGGTCATGATGCCCCCAATTACTGCACCAAGATAGGAATTGCCGCCGAATTCCTTCGCTGCACTAAACCCGAGTAAAATCGGAAGGATGATAAATGCAGCACTACTAAACATATTCAGCATCACAACAAGTGCACTATCATTTTCTACCCAGCCAAAGGTCGTTACCATGCCAAGGAGTCCCATCAAAAGTCCACTTGCGACAATGGCAGGAATGATAGGCACGAAAATATTAGATAACGTTCTGGCAAAGCGGGCAAACGGATTTAATTTCTTTTTTGCTGCCGCTTGGTGATCTACCTGTTCGGAAGTTTGGTCGTTCAGCCCGGAAGCTTGAGCAAATTCTGCATACACTTTATTGACAATCCCAGTTCCGAAAATAACCTGAAACTGACCCGAGCTTGCAAACGCTCCTTTCACTCCGTCTAACTCTTCCAGCTGTTCTCTGTTTGCGGATGCTACTTCATCGTCTTTAAGCACAAGACGCAGCCGAGTTGCACAGTGTGTGGCACTTATAACATTTTCTTTTCCGCCTAAAAGCGGGAGTAAGTCTTCTGCAATTTGTTTATAGTTCATGTTAAGGCACCTCTCTAGACAGTATTTTTGATTAGGTGTGGAAAGTGGGGGATGGCGGATGGTGCACATCATACCCCCTACAGGTATTTCTGTCGTCTTAAGAGCGATTTTTGAGATTTAAGAGCGAAAAATCGATTTTACGAGCGAAAATTTAGATTTACGAGCGAAAAGTGGATTTTGCGAGCGAAACTTTTATTTTAAGAGCGAAACCCCAATTTGTTGCTCCTTTCAAAGGCGGTATACCCCCACCACTCCCATTGCAATCCGCACACCTTTTCTTCACTCCAGCACCGCCCAATAAAAAAGACCTAAAGCCACCAGAAAGCAAAGGGAGAATCTCCCTTCTTTCCGGCTGACTTCAGGTCTTGCCTGCATGACCAGTCACAATCCTCAACTATCGCACTCGTTATTTAGTTTACATGCTCCGTATCCGTTTACATTTTCTCTCATACAAGCTTTATATGCTCTATTTTTCCGTTAAGCGCTGGATGTGGAGGCTGATATATCCCACCTCAGATAGCGGAAAATGGATCTTGTATTCCTCTTCAAGATAGTCCGCAATTTTCTGGGCTGTTTGAAACGAAACGGCAAACTTTTCCCGCAACAGCTGAAGCATGTCGGGGTCCATGGAATGAAAGGGCTCTCCCTCTTCGACTCTGTTGATGGCAAAACGGAGATGCGTAAGGAGTCGCTGATAATTGACAGAGTTCTCGCCTATTTCCATGTCAAAGTCTTTTTCCATAATCTCAATGGCCTCACGAATGATGGTCGCGAGCTGCATCGTATTTTCCATGCTTTTGCTGCCCATTTTAGCGGTATGAAGATGCAACGCAATATGCCCGACTTCATCATCAGGAATCATAACGCCTAGCTTGTCTTTAATATGTTGCTGTGCCCACAAGCCAATTTCGAACTCCGGCTTATATAGCACCTTAATTTCGTTTAGCAGCTTATTTTGGATGGTGTAGCCCTTTTCTAACCGTTCGATGGCAAAAGAAAGATGGTCTGTTAGCGATATATGAATATGGTTGCTAAGTGGTACCATCAGCTTTCCCTCAGCGTAGCTGATAATGTCCTCTGCCACATCAATATGCTCAACAGGAAGGGTCGACAAGAGCTCTTGAAATTTGTCGCTTTCCTCTTTCATGACAAAGATTTTTTCAATTTTGCCTCGGTCCACAAGGTCATTCTTGCGCTTTTGGAAGCCTACTCCAAGTCCCATCACAATTTTTTCTTGCGCGTCGTCTTTTACCACTACCGCGTTATTGTTCAGTATTTTACTTATCTTCACTTTTGTCGCTCCCCAACTCTACCGCTCTATTTTCCTACATTATAACGGAGACTTTGCGGTGTTACAAAGTCTGTGCATGTCTCCATATGCAAAATAGAGCGGAAATGAGGAGTGCTTACGCCTTAACCTTCCAGTCGATAAGTGTGGTTTCGCCTTTGACCGCAGACTCTCCAGCATGCTTTGTCACGCTTTCCATTACATCTCCGTTCGTAAGGATTACTGGCGTCACAATGCTTTTTGCTTTTTCTTTTATAAGGGCAATGTCGAAGGTTAATAGCGGTGTGCCAACCTCCACCTTGTCGCCTACTTCCACAAGTCCTTCAAAGCCTTCTCCCTTCATGCTGACTGTTTCTAGTCCAACATGAATAAGCACCTCAACACCTGTTTCTGATTTAATACCAATGGCATGTTTTGTTGGGAAGAACTGAATGATTTCACCCTTTACAGGCGATACTACCGTTCCTTCTGTTGGCTCAATGGCAATGCCGTCGCCCATCATTTTTTGAGCAAAAACCGGGTCTGGCACCTCTTCTAGTGGAACAATTTTACCGGTAATCGGTGCGACCAAGGTTTCCTCTGTTTTCACTTCTTCTTTACCAAAAAGCTTTTTAAAAAATGACATCGTTTCTCCTCCTATAAGGGTTCTGAATTGTGCAAAAACGAAAAAAGACCCAATACGAATGCTCACTAAAAAAGCACGTATTAGGTCTTGCCTGCATTACCAGTCACAATCCTGTTGGTATTAATTTATGTTTATAAGGTACGGCACATAGTCCGATTTGTCAATTAATATGTGGAGATTCCGTTCACAAGCTTCTCCCAATCGGGATACAAATCAGAGCGTCGATCTCTCCATGTGGTTACCGAACCACTTTCACGCACCTTGTGAAGTAGCGCTAGGTCCAGGTCACCAGTGATGATCATGTCGGTGTTGAGTTCCCCTTCTGCAACAAGTCCTCCTGGTGGAAATGGCACATCATTTGGAGAAATAATCGCAGCCTGCCCGAAGTTTCCACGCATGAAATCAACCGTTGGCAAGGAGCCAATCGTTCCGGTTGTGACCACATAAATTTGGTTTTCAATGGTGCGCGCATGACAGGAATAGCGCACGCGATGGAACCCGTGGCGGTCATCGGTACAAGATGGACAGAATACCACATCAGCTCCCATCGCCTTTACCATTCGAACAACCTCCGGAAACTCGATGTCATAGCAAGTTAAGAGCGAAATGGTCCCGTAATCCGTGTGGAAAATTTGCAGGTCCTCACCAGGAGTCAGTCCCCACTCATAAACCTCCGTAGGTGTCAGGTGCAGCTTCACCTGAGTCGCTATTCGTCCATCTGGATAAAACAGGTGCGCCGCGTTGTACAGCTTTCCTTCTTTTTCAATGATATGGGTCCCGCCAATAATGTGCATTCCCGTTTGTATAGCTATGCCACTAAAAAGCTGGCGATAGGATTCGGTGTAGTTTGGCAAATCATGAATGGTCTGCGTCCTCCCCTCAACAGGAAACGAGATAAGTTGAGTGGTAAAAAATTCAGGAAACAACACAAAATTCGCATCAAATTCAGCAGCCGTCTTTACATAATGAATCACTGAATTAGCAAACTCCTCAAAGCTGGAAATAGTGTGCAATGGATATTGCACAGCCGAAGCACGAAACTTCATACGGCGGGACCCCCTTTTCTATCGTCATATGTATGGTGTATGCATCAATTCTTTTCGGTGCAACTAGTCCATTATAAAGGATAGAAAGAGAGGGGCTCAATGGTAATTTTTATGGGATATGATGGAAAAACAGCATTGCTTGATGTTGAAAAAATTTATGTCTCTTGTTGTTGTTGATGTTGAGGGCATCTTTAGACATCAAATTTCTCATGTTTTTCGCCGTTTTTGATGTAGAGAATCCCTCTAGACTTCAAAAACCTCTTCTCTCATGTAGAGACCTCACCTAAATCGGTTCCATGCAAACAAAAAAAGCACCAGCTCCACTCAGGTAGCCTGGTACTCTGTTGATGCTAGAACTTCCATAATCGCTTTGGCAACGCCGCTATTAATGTTGGTCTCCGTTTCTAGATGGGCTGTGGCTTTTACACCGTCTGGGGCATTGCCCATTGCGACAGCACGGCCCACTCGTTCAAACATGGAAACATCGTTGTAGTTGTCCCCAATGGCCATCGTATCGGACATCGAAATTCCTCTTTCACCTGTGAAGTGTGTTAATGCGATTCCTTTTTGAGCATCGATACTTGTAATTTCCAAGTTGTCTTTACCAGAAGAACTCACTGCAACGAAGCTAAGATTTTCTAGCTCTGCTCGGGCTGCTTCACGATTGTCTTTATCAAGGGAGAAGGCAAGCAGCTTATATACCGTTGTGTTTTTGTCCTCTAAAACTTGATCAAAGCTGTCCACAAGCTTCAAATTTCCTTCGTCCATTCGTTCCTTTGCTGCTTTTAAGACTTCCTCATAGTTGTTGTTTTGGTTTACCGACATGAAAATATCTACAATCGTGGCGATGGCTTTATCATAGTCCTTGGAATACGTACCAGATCCCGTGTAAAGCTCATAATAAACATCATGCTTTTCCAAAATCTCCGCAATTTGCTTCACCTGTTGATTTTCTAAAGTGTTTGTAGAAACTACATCTCCCTGTACATTCCTTGCTTCTGCACCATTTACACAAATGATTGGTGTTTGAATGCCTGCTTCATGCAGCACATCCTTCGCCTCCAAATAGGAGCGTCCCGTGGCAATAACTACCTCTACACCATTTTTTTGCGCTAGCTTTATGGCATCTGCATTTTCTTCACTCACCACATGATTATGGTTTAATAATGTTCCGTCCATATCGATTGCAATACATTTTACCAATTCGATTCACCTACCTCTCTAGAATAATTCCTATCCTAAATAACTTTTCTTCCTATTTCAAACATTATACTAAGAGAATATTTATCTAAAAATTCTTAACAGTAAAATTAATCCTGTTGCTACTTGGCATATTCCTTTATAATAAAGCTAAGGAATCAGGTATTTATTAAATGGATGAGGTAGAAATCTATGAAAATTTCCTCCAATCATATAGGGAAGATCTTGAAAAACGATATCTATTCGATTTCAGGGAATTTGTTATTAAAAAAGGGGACCGTCCTTAACAAAAATCATGTGGCAAATCTACAAAATCATGACTATTATTTTGACCATGACTTTTTATTGGACGAGCCTCATCACTTATCAAAAGAGTATTTTCACCATGTTAAAGCGATGTATGAAACAAGTGTGGAGTCCTTTCAGTCTATTTTCACCACTCTAGAAAACAACAGCTTGCCTCCTTTAGAGGATGTTCATGAGATGCTCTCCCCCATCATTGATAAGCTAATGGATGATCCCATGTTTATACGGTACATTGAGCAGGTGAAGTGTTATGACAATTACACGTATACGCACAGCTTAAATGTTGGCATTTATTCTTCCCTAATCGGTAAGTTGCAAGGACTAGATAAAAATAACATTCGTCTTCTTAGTCAAATGGGCTTGTTTCATGACGTTGGAAAGCTGCTTATTGATAAAGAAATTATTCAAAAGCCTGGGCGCTTAACGGAAAAAGAGTGGAAAGAAATTCAAAAGCATACTACCTATGGGTATGAATTACTTAGAAAAAATAAGTCCATTGATCCACATATTCTACAAGGGGCGCTCCTTCACCATGAGCGGCTAGACGGAAGCGGGTATCCTACTGGCATTAAGCATACGAAGATTCCGTATTTAGTACAAATCCTTTCTGTAGCGGATATGTATGATGCTCTATCCTCTGAAAGAAGCTATAGACCGAAGCAGAATTTATTTGTCACCACGAAAATCCTGATTCAAGAGGCCAGTTTTAATCGTTTGAACCCAGCGATCGTCTACCCGTTTGTTCGCTATATCCTATCTAATCACCTGCGTGAAGTGGTCATTTTGAACAACGGACAGCTTGCTGAAATTATTTTTATTCATGCAGATGAACCACACCTTCCAATTATTAAAGTGGACGACCATTTTATTGATCTACGAAAGCATAAGGAACTCGAGATTCTTGATTTTGCTAATTAAATTTTTTTGAAAAGGTTTACACCAACATGAAAAAGGGTAAAGTTGTGAGGATTTATACATAATTCCAAGAACTACCTTTGAAAAAATCACAAAATGTATTAAAATAACAAACGTTGCATATTTACGCATAAGGAGATTTTGACATTGAAAAACAACGGTTCTTATCAAACAGCAGACAAAGCTAAATTTTTCTTTCCTTCCTTAATTGGAATTTTATTATTTATGTTTCCGGTGAAGTATAATGGCGACATTACTATCCCGATTGCTATTCTTTCTGAATTTCTCGGAAACTTGCTCGGTGACAGCATTCCCTATATTATGACCGCCATTATTACCATCACTGCAGTTGCCACCCTTATTACAAAGTTGGCACAGCCATCCTTTGCAAAACGAGAGAGCTTTTTCAACTCACTACTAAATGTTTCTATTTTCTGGACTGTTGTAAGAGTGCTTGCGATGGTACTTGCGATTATGACCTTGTTTAAATTAGGTCCTGAGGCAGTATGGAACGAATATACTGGTGGACTTTTATTATTTGATCTACTTCCAATCCTTCTTACCGTTTTCTTTTTTGCAGGATTATTTTTACCATTGCTCTTAAACTTTGGTCTATTAGAGCTTTTCGGAGCACTGCTTACAAAGCTTATGCGACCAGTTTTCAAGCTACCTGGACGCTCCTCCATCGATGCACTTGCATCTTGGTTGGGAGACGGAACAATTGGAGTTTTGTTAACAAGTAAGCAATATGAGGAAGGCTTTTATACGAAACGGGAAGCTGCCGTAATCGGGACAACCTTTTCTGTTGTTTCCATCACCTTTAGTCTTGTTGTTATTTCTCAAGTGAAATTAGGAAACATGTTTGTACCGTTCTATATTACTGTCGCAGTGGCAGGATTAGTCGCAGCCATTATCATGCCTAGAATTCCGCCTTTATCCAGAAAGCCTGATACTTACTACAACGGGGAAGAACAGAGTGATAAAGAACTAATTCCATCTGGCTACTCTCCACTAAAATGGGGGTATAAACAAGCGGTAGAACGCGCTTCTCAAAATAAAAGTGTTGGAGCGTTCTTCCGTGATGGCTTCCGCAACGTCCTTGATATGTGGATGGGTGTAGCGCCAATCGTGATGGCATTTGGAACTATCGCATTAATTTTAGCGGAATTCACTCCGCTATTCACATGGCTTGGGATGCCGTTTATTCCTCTATTACAGCTTCTACAAATACCAGATGCCCAATTAGCATCTGAATCGATGATTGTTGGTTTTGCGGATATGTTCCTGCCATCTGTACTGGCAACAGACATTCCAAGTGAACTGACACGCTTTGTAATTGCAGCAGTGTCCGTCACTCAGCTTATTTATCTTTCTGAGGTAGGTGGGGTTATTTTAGGATCGAAAGTACCTGTATCACTATGGGAGCTTTTTGTTATCTTTATTTTACGTACCCTCATCACGCTGCCAGTTATCGCATTAATGGCACATTTATTCTTCTTTTAAACATAAAAAAGCCTGGACGTTCCACAAGACGTCGCAGGCTTTTTTGTTTACTTTTGAGGGTGTAGCGTTTTTTCGCTAACCTTTACTAGCTCGTGACCTAACAGTGTCGCAAGCTCGAGCATACCGAATCTTCCGGCAGCTTTTTCTGCATCTGCATTGTAGTTTGTGTTGGTGTTCACGTCATAGGTGAAAATCTCACCGTTTTTGTTACGGATAAATTCAATGCCCGCCACTTGGATGTCATTGTCTTGCAAAAACTGTTCATATTTTTCAAGGATTGGATCGTTAAAGCGATCAATAATTTGGAACTTTGGTTTTTCCTCGACCTCTTCTCCAACTGGGCAAAAGAGATCTCCGATTTGGCAAGCATCTGCTGGGCACAGCTCAAAGCCTTCAGACGTATCCACCTGTACTGCATAGACAAATTTCCCACCAATAAACTCACAGCGCGTGATATACGGCTCTGGGGCCTCGATGTATTCCTGAATGAGGGTAATCCCGTCCACAGGCTCTTCAAAATTCGGACCTTGAAGGTATTCTTCTAAGGCAGCTGTGGAATGGAATAATTGCACCCCAAGCCCTTTTCCTGCGCGATTATGCTTCGTGATAAAGGAGGTTGTGCCAATTCTCTTTGCCGCATCTAGAATGTTTTCCTTTCCAACTGCCGCAATCGTTTTCGGTGTTTTCACCCCAGCTTTTTCAAGTGCAGTATATTGATTCACTTTACTTAATTCTAATTGTAGTGCCCTGCTGCCATTCCAAACTTTTCTATCATGGAATTCCAACCAGCTTAATACCGCACCAGTCAGTTCCGGAGCAAAACGATGGTTTCTCGTGTGCGAGGAAGCACTCATCCGGTTATAAAAAATCCCTTCTGGTGGTGCCTCTGTCAAAGGCACGATCCCCTCATTCAAATGCCACTCTTCATAGGGTAGTCCAAGCTCCTCCAAGCGATTGGTAAGGTGAGTGGTCCATTCTCTATTTTCATGAATAATATAAATCTTCTTCACGGTGTCCGCCTCCAATTTCTGCATAAGTTGTTTCAATCATTCTATTTTTTGTTAACAAGGGGCATCACTTGGTTCGCAAAGCGCTCCATTTCCTCCAGCTGTGGGGAAAATTGAAGCAAGAGCAAATCAACGCCTACAGTCTCGTATTCTTTTATTCTTGCAGCAATTTGTTCTGGTGTACCGACTAAATTTGGTCGCAGTCCACGGTTTGATACCGAATAATCCTGAAGCTGTATTTGTTGCTCCAGCTGGGATTTACTTGTGAAATCTTTGAAGCCCGCGTAGGCAGCTGATTCTTTTACATGCGTAATTCTGGCTAGCTCCTCTTGCGCTTCTTCCTCCGTGTCACGGCAAATCACATAAGCCGCCATACCAAAGGATTGAAAAGGGAGCATATTCGCTTGTTCTCTTCTAGATTTCATCTCAGTGATTTTTACAGAGACCTCTTCCGCTGTGCCGCCATGCATCACATAGGCATCACAATGCGACGTGATAACCTCCTTGCCCTTTGGACTTTCTCCACCAGCATAAAGAATCGGATTTGGCCGTTGCACAGGCTTTGGAAATAGCTTGGTGTCCTTGAGCTGATAAAATTGTCCTTCGTAGCTAAAGGAATCCTCCGTCCACAGGCCCTTTAACACATCAATAAATTCTTTTGTGCGATCATAGCGTTCATCATGCTCGGTAAAAATCGCCCCATATTGACGAGCTTCCTCTTCCCACCACGCTGACACAACATTGAGGGTGAAACGTCCATTACTAATGTGGTCGATATTTGCCGCTGCCTTTGCAGCTATGGCAGGGTTATGAAAGCCGGGACGAATCGCAGTCATAATTTCCATTTTTTCCGTCACTGCAGCAAGCGCAGCTGCCGTCGACCAAGCCTCCAGCATATCTTCCTCAGGTCCTTTAATATCATTTAAAAACAATTCAGCAATCAGCGTCGTATCATAGCCAAGCTTTTCCGCTTGCTGTATCACTTTCTTTGCATACTCAAACGTGGGAGGCATTTGCTCATCCTCCACATTCCGTAGCCACCCACCAAATATCGGCAGCCAAAACCCAAACCTCATCGCTCTTCGCCCCTTCTGCATTGTCTTTTTGACAAACAAAAAACTTCTCCGATAAGAAGAAGTTTGAGTATAAAACCGTCACATCTGCTTATCTCTCAAGAACGTTTGTCTTGCTGGATTTAGCACCTACACATACGTGTGGTTGCCGGGTTTCACAGGGCCAGTCCCTCCACCTCTCTCGATAAGAAGTCTTACTATTAAATTAATTTAAATTAATCCTATCACGAAACTAGGGTTTCGACAAGTCTTTCGTGTGCCTAAATAACACATTGGACTATTCATGGTAGGGCAACTTTGCTGAAATTTGTTTTTTTGCGGATAAGTCCTTCGTTTTGAAGGATAAACTCCCATTTCTGCGGATATTCCCCCTATCCACAATTTCCTTAACATAAAAAAAGGCTGGGACAAAACTTAAAAACACAAACAAAAAGACGAACAATAGTAATGCCGACATTAAATACCGCTATTGATTTCCGTGCAAGACTTCGCTTTCCGCGGGTGACCCGTGAGCCTCCTCGGCATCGCCTGCGGGGTCTCACATTGGCCACTTCTTTAAGCAGGAGTCTACGTCTTGCTCTCCAATCAACCGCTGGTGTCGTCTAAAGAGTAAAAGCATATTTTAATACTAAAAAAAACCGAACTGATTTGATCAAATACTCAAATCAGTTCGGTTTTTACTTAGGCTAAAACACTTTTGTCCCAGCCTCCAATAATTTTTATCGAAAAGTGTCTTTTTAATAAAGATCTTTTCCAAAATTAGGAGCGAGGAGGCCGACGCTTTCAAACGTGGCACCAATTTTTTCATGAAATTCACCTAATGCAGCTTCCATATCTGCTTTGTCTTCACCTGAGCTAATCGCCGCAGCACGTTCCTCAAAATAAAGCGCCAAAAGCTCAATCGAATCCTTCATATCCGTTTGAAGTGCAGAATTAATTTCGGCAGGAACTTCAATTCCCCTTAATTCGTTTGCAATGCGATTACTTGCTTGTACTGCTTCATCTCGGTCACCAGTCTCCCCTTGAGATACCTCATAAGCGGAAACCGTTTTTACATGCTTTCTCACGACTGAGATCATTTCCATCTGCAGGTTCATTAAGTAATTGATATGATCTTCCCCATTTTCCTTTTCACTTGTGGAGGTAGCGGGTTCTGATTCTGTTTTTAACGTATCATCAGAACAAGCAACTAAAACAAGCAAGCTTCCTAAAATAACACTAATAATCCATTTCATATATATTAAATTCTCCTTTTTTTCAGGTAGTCTCTTTCCTAAAAGGTTGGTGCTATAAACCTGGAAAAAGTTCGCTTTAAGACTTTTCCAATCTTTATGAGAAGAAAAATTGCCACGTGTTTAAATTTTCGTCAACGATAAGAAAACGAAAGCGACTTTGATCTCGCGTGCATTACCTATAAGCAGTAGCAAGTAGTTTACGTAACCAACCTTCAGTTAAAAGTACGACAATAGTGTACTAGGAATTTGCTGCCATGTATAGGTTTTTTTATTAAGCTCTTTTCTAAAAGGTTGGTGCTAAATATAAGGTAAAAGGCAGCTTTAAGACTTTTTCCAATCGGTAAGCGAAGAAAAAATGGACACTTATTTAAAACTGCCTCTACAAAAAGAGCATGACAGCAGCGTTCATCTCGTGTCGCTTAACTATACGCAATAGCAACAAAGTTTGCGTTTTAAAAATTCCTTCCTCACTTTTGTTTTCCAAATATAACATTTTACCTATTGGGGTCCGATATGTTAATTTCATAGATAATATTATTTTCCTCTTGCAATTGGAGTGGATATTTCATAGAATAGGAGAATGCAAACGGTTGCACCACAAGTAACGTCCTTTGCACAAAAATGAATTCGTTTTCACATCAAAAGCGGAATGCGCCCGCTTTGAGACGTACAAACTTTGTCTAGTTGCTGCGGCTCGTTGCACTGAGTCGTATGAGATAAAGAAAACACGAAGAGTGATAGCTTTTTCGTGTTTCCTTATCTTAAGGTGACGTGGGAAATTTGCTAGTCTCAGGCGCATGGAGCTGGACGCTGCTTAAGAAAATATAACTTCACAATGAAAGAAGGCTGTTAACATGAAGAATCTTTTGTCTTTTGATTTTTGGCAGAAATTCGGGAAAGCATTGCTAGTAGTGGTAGCTGTAATGCCTGCTGCCGGAATTATGATTTCGTTTGGTAAGCTTGTTGCCATGACGGGTGGCGACATCACAATTGTGCAAACGATTGCAAGAGTGATGGAGGATATCGGTTGGGGTATTATCACCAACCTGCATATTTTGTTCGCTGTGGCCATCGGTGGATCATGGGCGAAGGAGCGCGCTGGCGGAGCCTTTGCTGCTCTTATTGCATTCATTCTTATTAACCGTATTACTGGGGCTATTTTTGGAGTAAATAATGACATGCTTCAGGACCCGGAAGCGACCTTCACTTCCCTTTTCGGACAAGAGTTGGTGGTTGGTGATTATTTTACATCTGTCCTTGGTGCTCCTGCCCTTAACATGGGAGTGTTTGTTGGGATTATCGCCGGTTTCTTAGGTGCGAATCTATTTAATAAGTTTTATAACTATAATAAATTACCAGATTCCCTTTCCTTCTTTAACGGAAAAAGATTTGTTCCATTTGTGGTAATTGGGGGATCGGTTATCGCGGCAGTTGTATTGGCAGTTGTGTGGCCATTTATTCAAGGATTATTGAACGATTTTGGAGTGTGGATTGCATCTTCAAGAAATAGTGCGCCAATCATTGCACCTTTTATATTTGGTGCTTTAGAGCGACTCTTGTTGCCATTCGGCTTGCACCATATGCTTACGGTGCCTATGAACTATACATCCCTTGGCGGTACGTACACGATTTTAACTGGCGGAAGCGCTGGCTCCGTTGTATCTGGACAAGACCCACTTTGGTTAGCATGGATTGCTGATTTGAATAATTTCCTTGCAGCTGGTGATACAGAATCATATGAAGCGTTGCTACGTGAGGTAGTTCCTGCTCGATTTAAGGTTGGGCAAATGATTCTTTCTTGTGCGGCACTTATCGGAATTGCTTATGCGATGTATCGCAATGTAGATAAGGATAAGCGCAAAAAATACAAATCTATGTTCTTCTCTGCAGGACTTGCTGTATTTTTAACAGGGGTAACAGAACCTATTGAATTTATGTTTATGTTTGCTGCGCCTGTGCTATATGTCATCTATGCGATTATGACAGGACTTGCGTTTGCCATTGTTGATATAATTGATATTCGTGTCCATGCTTTCGGCTTTATTGAGTTATTAACTCGGACACCCATGATTGTAAAAGCTGGTTTGTGGCTTGACCTTTTAAATTTTGTGCTTGCGTGTCTTGTTTTCTTCGGCTTAAACTTTGCGGTTGCAAACTTTATGATCAAGAAATTCAACTTCCCTACTCCAGGGCGTAACGGAAACTATATCGAGCAGGAAGAAGGAACATCTGCTGCAGCAAATGTGTCCGCTGACTCCCTAGCTCCTGCTATCATTGAGTTACTTGGTGGAGCAGCAAATATTGAAGATGTTGATGCGTGTATGACTCGCCTTCGCGTAACGGTAAAGGATAGAGAGCTTGTTGCTAGCGAGACTGCTTGGAAGGACAAAGGCGCACTTGGTCTCATTGTAAAGGATCGAGGCGTTCAAGCGATTTACGGACCAAAAGCGGACGTTATTAAGTCTGACATCCAAGACTTGTTAGGAGCGTAAAACATGAAACTACTAACCTTAAACTGTCATTCTTGGCAGGAAGAGAACCAGATGGAGAAAATACAGCAGCTTGCCCACGCCATAAAGGATGAAGCATACGATGTCATCGCTCTTCAAGAGGTTAGTCAAAGCATCGATGCGAACATTGTTACAGACAATATTAAGGCTGATAACTATGGACTAGTCCTGCAGCAGGAGCTTGAGAAAATCGGCGTTACCGATTACGAGCTCGTGTGGGACTTTGCCCATATGGGGTACGATACATTTGAGGAAGGCTTGGCTATTCTGACGAGACATCCTATTAAAGCGGTCCATTCCTTCTTTATTACAAAAAGTAACGATACGGACTTTTGGAAGACGCGTAAAATTGTTGGTACAACGATAGAGTTTAGCGGTCAGGATCTCTCCTTTTTCAGCTGTCATCTCGGCTGGTGGCAGGATGAAGAGGAGCCGGCAAAGCATCAAATGGATCAGCTCCTTGATTACGTTCGGAGCTCTGAACCCTTTTTCTTAATGGGCGATTTCAATAATACCGCTGAGATTAAGGGGGAAGGGTATACGTATTTGACCGAGACATTCGGACTTCATGATACCTATCTTTTAGCTGCTGAAAAAGACAGCGGCGTAACGGTTCGAGGGAAGATTGCTGGCTGGGATGAGAATGAACAGGACCTGCGTATTGATTTAATATTGGCAAGTAATCCCGTTCCAGTTGCCTCTTCTCGTGTCGTATTTAACGGGAAAAACAGACCGGTAGTCTCGGATCATTTTGGTGTAGAGGTTATAATAGAGGGATAAGTCGAATATTGACGCATTTCCAGGGAAATTGTAAAAGCGTGGACAGGCTCATAGCAGCTGTCCACGCTTTTTTGATTGTTTACTTATACGTTTTTCGTTGTTTGTATACTACCTTCTATCGCGCGAATTTCGGACATGATTCTTTCTGTCCACGCATCCACCACGCTATAGTCCATTGCCTGCACATAAATTTCTTCTAAGCTTGCATGCCAGCTCTTTGCCTCTGTAAGCTTGCCAATCGCCGCTTGCATCGTTTCTGTATAACGACCCTTCACAAGTGCAAGCTCGTGCTCATATCGCTCATCCGTACCACTTCTAATGGTTCTCTCATACATATCCACAATGGCGTCCCCTTCTTGACCAGGAAAATATTCATGTGGCGCTGTGCTGTCAAAAATCGCGAACCCAAGCTCACGGCAAATTATCATATCAAGGCTATACGGGTCAAAGCCACAATGATAAATCTCACAATTAAAGCCCTTTTCTTCTGCCGTCTTTGCTAGCTTTTTCAGCATAGTGGATTTCCCAGAGCCAGGACGACCCTTGATAAAATAACGGTGTGTAAGACCTTCCGTTAAATTTGGAACAAAATCCTTTGCTCCTGCTGGTGTTGCCGCACCGAGAAATCGATGTCTGACATCGGCTTTTTTGTGGAGAATCTTATTTTGAAAAAGCTTTTCCTTCAGTTCCTCTGTCAGCTTATTTGCCTCCGCAAAATTCATGTTATGAATATAGTATCTTTCCCAATCATCATGTATTTTTAACGCTCTCGCGAAGGTTTGATATGCCGTTTGGAAAGCATTCTTTTTCTTTGAAGCTAAGTGGATGATTTCCTCTTTGTGCTTCTTCAGAAAATTAGAGTCCCAGGCCTCCCCAAGATTCACATACTCCTCGACCGCTCCTGGCGCCTTTGGTTCAATAACATGCGGCGCCGTGCCATCCACAATCCCTATTCCGAGCTTTCGTATGATCACGCCGTCCACCGATGATGTATCCGAAGAACAATGCAAGAGTTCAATATCGTACCCTTTTTCATTCCAACTTTTTGCTATTTTTTTGATTAAGGAAGACTTCCCGGTTCCAGGGCCACCTTTTAAAATAAATACCCGATCCAATCCCTCTATGTTCGACTCATATAAGCTATAAAATCCACGTGCCGTATTGCCACCGGCGTAATAATTGAGAATTTTCCCTGCCAAGTTCCAACACTCCTTTGCTGGTAGGTTATATCACCATAACACTTCCCTCTTACGATATGCAGGAGGATGGAGATGGGTGAAAGCCTAGCTTGTTGGAGGAAAAATGGGTGCTATGATAAGTCTTCTGCTGCAGTAATGGCTGTTTTTGAAATGATTTTAGGTAACTTTTTCTTCTTTTGAGCAAAACAATCTGTGTATGTAGGGGAAATGGAGGGGACGGGATAACCTTGAGGGGCTGAAAAAAGGCGATTCAGCGAAAATTTGTGGAATTAAGCGAAAATGAAGATAATCTGGCGTTTATATTTTTATTCTGGCGAAAACCGAGATAATTCAGCGATTATTCTACTATTCTGGCGAAAATCAACATAATCTGGCGATAGTTAAATTGGGGGTGGATTGTCCCTTAAGTCTACCACCAACTCAACATAAAAAAAACCGCACCCAATCTTATCAGGTGCGGCTCTCATCGCGCTAGAGGCAACAAATATTAATCTTTATTCAACTTCAGCTTCGCCAACGCATCCGCTAGCGCGGTATTCACTGGCTCATCCTTGTGTTGCTTTTTCATATACTGATTCACGTCACGCTTAGACGCCTTTTGGTTGGCATTTTTCTTGCGACGCTCTTGGAAGGTGCTGAGCTTTTCGCGGTGACCGCAGACACATGCAAACATTTGCCCTTCTCCCTCACCGCGCAGTTCTAACTTTTTACGACATTGAGGACAACGAGCATTGGTTACTTTTGAAACATTTTTGCGATGGCCACACTCGCGGTCCTGACAAACAAGCATTTTGCCTTTTTTGCCGTTCACCTCTAGCATAGGCTTGTCGCAATCTGGACAGCGTTTGCCAGTCAGATTATCATGCTTGAATTTTTCATCAGAATTTTTAATTTCATGAACAATTTGCTTGGCGTAAGCTTTCATTTCACTGATGAACGCTTCCTTTTTCAGCTTGCCCTTTGCAATTAGTCCGAGCTTTTGCTCCCACTCTGCGGTTAGTGCTGGCGAGCGTAAATCCTCTGGAGCGAGATTCAACAGCTGTCGACCTTTGGAAGTTGTGTGAAGCCCTTTGCCGCGCTTTTCCATCAGGAAGCTATTGAACAATTTTTCAATGATGTCGGCTCTGGTAGCCACCGTTCCGATTCCACCTGTTTCTCCGAGTGTTTTCGCAAGACTCTGGTCGGTATTTTCCATATACTTCGCAGGGTTTTCCATTGCTGACAGGAGTGTTCCTTCGTTAAATGGTTCGGGTGGCTTTGTTTTTCCGGTCGTGATTTCCACCTTTTTTATAGATAAACGATCGCCAACAGACAAGCTAGGTAACAGCTGATCTGCATAACCGTCCGCACCTTCCTCCTGCTCTTCGATGGAACCGAAAACCTCTTTCCATCCTTGGGCAATGACCGTTTTACCTTTTGCCACAAACTGCTCTTGGCCCATCATTGCCGTAACGGTCGTTTGCTCATAGCGGAATGGCGGTAGCAATACAGCAAGGAATCGCTTCACAATCAAGTCGAAAATTTTGTATTCCTTGTCAGAAAGCTTGCTTAACAATACCGTTTCCTCCGTTGGAATAATCGCATGGTGGTCGGTAACCTTTTCGTTATTCACAAACGATTTGTTGGCTTTGATTGGTTGAGTGAGTAGCTTTGATGCAATCGTTTTATAGGAATGCGCACGTATCGCCTCGACCCTTTCCTTTAGCGTATCGACCATATCGGTGGATAGGAATCTGGAGTCGGTACGAGGATAGGTGACAATTTTATACTGCTCATACAGGCGCTGCAAAATAGAGAGTGTTTCTTTTGCAGAATAGCCGAAAATTCGGTTGGCATCGCGCTGAAGCTCTGTAAGGTCATACAATGCCGGAGCGTACGACTTTTTCTCCGTTTTTTGGATATCGTTGACAGAGGCATCACTATTTTTCAGTTTTTGAAAAAGTTCGTCCACTTTTGCTTGATGAAATGTTCTTCGTTCCTTCGTTTTCGCATCCTGCCAAACAAGCTGGAAGCCGTTTTCCGTATAGGCTTTTAATCCAAAGTATTCTTTTGGAACGAAGCTCTTCATCTCTTCTTCTCTTTTCAAAATCATCGCAAGTGTTGGCGTTTGCACGCGACCACAGGATAACTGAGCGTTGTGCTTGGTAGTGAGCGCACGAGTGGCGTTCATCCCTACCACCCAGTCCGCTTCCGCACGGGCTACTGCCGAGTAATAAAGGTTGACGTATTCTTTCCCGTCACGCAGGCGGGCAAAGCCTTCCTTAATCGCTTTGTCTGTGACAGAGGAAATCCAAAGTCGTTTAACAGGCTTTTGGACACGCGCTTTTTCGAGAATCCAACGAGCAACTAGCTCTCCTTCACGTCCAGCATCGGTTGCGATAACGATGTCCTTGACGTCTTTTCGGGTAAGCTGTGCTTTCACCGCGCTATACTGCTTGCCTGTTTGCTTGATGACCACAAGCTTTGATTCATTTGGCAGCATTGGCAGGTCTTCTAGTTTCCAGCTTTTAAATTTCACATCATAAGCCTCTGGGTCAGCTAGGGTGACTAGGTGTCCAAGCGCCCAAGTGACAATATAGTTGTCGCCTTCTAAAAATCCATTACCTTTTTTATGGCATTTTAATACTCTTGCTATATCTCTCCCTACAGAGGGTTTCTCTGCAAGTACAACGGTTTTTGACATCGTAACAATCCCTTCCAGCTTTCTCTGCTCTAATCTTTACATAATGAGGGTCGGTAGTCAAAAAGGAAGAAACTTCTTCGTTTCGCTCATAGCCATTCCTTGTAAATTTTAGTATGATGAGAGATAGATATTTTTTAGGATAGGATGGAAGAGAAAAATGAGTTTACTAACAGTAGATGGGTTAAGTCACAGCTTTGGAGATCGTACGTTATTTAAGGATGTAACCTTCCGCCTTTTGGCTGGGGAGCATGTTGGCCTTGTAGGAGCGAACGGGGTTGGGAAATCCACCCTAATGAACATCGTTACAGGAGAAATCGTTTATGATACAGGCCGCGTGGAGTGGACACCGGGCGTAGAATACGGCTATTTGGATCAGCATACGGTGTTGACACCAGGAAAAACAATGCGCGATGTGCTGCGCGATGCATTTTTGCCACTCTATGAAAAAGAAAAAGAGCTAAATGCCATTACCGATAAAATGGGAACTGCCACACCAGAAGAATTGGAAGAGCTGCTGGAGCAAATGGGCGAAATCCAAGATCATTTAGACGCAGGTGGATTCTATAATCTTGATATAAAAGTAGAAGAGGCTGCTCGCGGACTTGGGCTTGATGCGATTGGACTCGACCGCGATGTTGCAGCGCTAAGTGGTGGACAGCGAACGAAAGTACTACTAGCGAAGCTGTTGTTAGAGCAACCGAAAGTATTGCTGTTAGATGAGCCAACCAACTACTTGGATGTGGAGCACATTAAGTGGCTCAGCGGTTACCTGAAGGAATACCCACACGCATTTTTGCTGATTTCCCATGACACAGAGTTCATGAATGGGGTCGTGGACGTAATTTTCCACTTGGAATTTTCGAAAATGAACCGCTACACAGCGTCCTATGAAAAGTTCTTGGAGCTTGCGGAAATCAACAAAAATCAACATATCAACGCCTATGAAAAGCAAAAGGAATTCATTAAAAAGCAAGAGGATTTTATTGCGAAAAATAAAGCGCGTTACTCCACGACTGGTCGTGCGAAAAGTCGTCAAAAGCAGCTCGATCGCATGGAGCGAATTGACCGTCCGGAAACTGCGGCGAAGCCTACATTTGGTTTTAAGGAGTCCCGCGCAAGCAGCCGTTATGTGGTGGAAGCGAAGGACCTTGAAATCGGTTATGCTCACCCATTGCTGCCAAAGCTTTCGATGGAAATCGAGCGTGGCGACAAAATTGCCATTGTCGGTTGTAACGGGGTTGGAAAATCGACGTTGCTAAAAACGATTTTAGGAAAAATAGATCCACTTGGTGGTTCAGTCGTACGTGGCGACTTCCTCTTCCCTTCTTATTTTGAACAAGAGGTAAAAGCGAAGGATGTTACGCCGATCGATGATGTGTGGAATGAGTTTCCGGCACTAGACCAGCATCAAGTGCGTGCAGTACTGGCGCGTTGCGGATTGAAAAATGAACACATTACTCGTCCGTTGAGTCAGCTATCAGGAGGCGAACAAGCAAAGGTTCGTTTGTGCAAGCTGATGATGCACGAAAGCAACTGGCTGCTGTTTGACGAGCCGACCAACCACTTGGATGTGGTGGCGAAGGAAGAATTGAAGCGCGCGATCAAGGAATATAAAGGTACCGTTCTGCTCGTATGTCACGAACCTAGCTTCTATGAGGATTGGGTAACGAAGGTTTGGAATGTTGAGGAATGGGCGGAGAAAGCGGAATAGAAATTTGAGAGTGGTCGTCACCATAAGGGGCGGCCGCTTTTTTTTGGGAGAGGAGTGGGTTATTTGGAAGTTGGGGTTGGGGGTCTGGAGTGGAGCTGAAAAGTTTGAACGTGGTTTTTTCCGAAATTTTGAATTCGCTCGCAAATCCTGTTTTTCGCTCGTAAATTGGAATTTTCGCTCGCAAATTCTGAATATCGCTACTAAATTAAGATTTTCGCTCACAAATCTTAATTTTCGCTACCAAACATGGATATTCGCTCGCAACGCCGTTCCCCTCCAATTTACTACCTAAACTCCAAAAAAAAGAAGCCTGCCAACCTCCAGCAGACTTCCCTCTATCATCATTCCCTATTAAAGTGGCTTTGGATCATAACTTGACCCGGTCCAGTCCGTCAGCTCGCACACGGCCTCCCAAAGCTTTGGATAAAATTCAAATTTCGCGCCCTTTTCCAACGCTTGTGCTGGGATACCCTTGAGACTCTTTGTATTCAGTCCGATCATGCGGCGCACAAGCTGAATATGCTGCTTACGGAAGGTTTGGAAGTTTTCATCAAACGCAATAAGCTCCTGCATTAACAGGAATAACTCGTAATTGTCTTTAGCAGCCTGATGAAGCATAAATGGCGTGAGCTGCTTAACTTGTAACAGGTGCTCAAATGGATCCCACAGGGTTGGTCCTAGACGCAGAATTTCGTTAAAGCCTGGGGAATCCTGCCCACTGCCACGGCCTAATGCTAAACGAATCGTGTGGTAGTCACGCGGGCTGATTACTTTCACCATATCAAAGACTGGTGGTAGCTGCTTAAGGTGCATGTTGACTCTTTGCAGCTGATGTACGGCTGGCAAAACCTCATTCTTTTGCATGTTTTTGTCTGCCAGGTGGATGTACTGGATGATTAGCTTGAAATGCAGTTCCGCAATTTGATGGATCATTTGGAAGGTTAATTCATCGTCACAGCACAGCTCTGCATCACTTTTTTGAAGCCCAAGTAACTCGTCCGTGCGAATGTATTTCTCATAATCTGTCAGTTTCTTCTGTTCCATTATTTCTCCTCCTAGCCGGATAAATGGAAGGTCTAACGTCTATTAGCTACTATTTCCACTCACTCGCATAAGTTTATGTAACCCTTTACATCTCATGTTACGCACTTGGACAAATCCCTGTCAACCTAATATTTCCTCTAAGCCTGCTTTGTAAGATTAGTGGCCCTTACTTTTTCTTCTTCAAGCTTTTATGAATCCAGATGGCGGCCTGAACCCCATCTCCCATCGCAATCGCCACCTGCTCAGAGTGTGCCACCACATCCCCTGCTGCCCAAACGTTTTTTACACTTGTCTCTTTTGTTCTTGGATCTACTTTTATGTGTTTATTTTTTTCAAGCTCCACTCCAAGCTGCATGGCAAGGTCTGAATTCACCTTATTTCCTCCCATAGCAAGGAAAGCGGTTGGAGCTTCGATGACTTGCCCGCTAGCTAAGATTACTCCTTGAAACGCATCGTTTTTAACAACAGCCTCGGAAACTTCACTTGAAATGAGCTTAATGTCTTTCTGTAAAAGTTCATTTTGGAGCGCTACTTCTAAGGACTCTTGAAGATTTATGTAGGTAATCCTTGTCGTCCAGTGTGTGAGCGCTAGCGCCATAGTTACGCCTGCTTTCCCCTTCCCTAAAACAATGGTTGGCTTATCGGATGTGGCATACCCATCACAATCCGGGCAAACAAATACAGACTTGCCTAGGCAAGGTTGTAGCTTTGGAAAAGGAGGAAGATTGTCTTTAACTCCTGTGGCAAGGAGAAGCGTTTTTGTTTGATATTCGTTGTTATTGGTGGATTTGACTTGAAAAATATCATCCATTTTTATGATTTCCTTCACCTTCTCTTGCTGAAAGTGAACATTTAGTTCTTCTGCTTGCTCCCTACCAAGCTTTCTTAACGTATCGCCACTAACTCCCTTCGGCCACCCGAGCAGGTTATGGTAGCACTTGCATAAGGTTGACCTCCCATTGTTGCTATCTACCACAAGCACTTGATAATTATATCTACCTAGCTGAATGGCTGCTTGAAGCCCTGCGATTCCGCCTCCTATTATCACGCAATCATAAATCAATCCATCCGCCTCCAAATCTTTAAGCTTTGTAGCTAGTATTTGACGTTCGGAAAGAATTATTTTAAAAAAAGGCATAAAGACATGTTTCACTTTCTGTCAGCCGGGTATCAAAATTACATAACCAAGGAGGCGATAAAAAATGAAACCAACCTATAAAGAGTTTCAAAATGACGAACAAGTAGTAGGAGCAGTACAAGAGCTAAAAGCACAAGGTGTCCATGATGATAACATTTATATCATTACACATGATGATGACCGTACGAATCGGATAGCTGATAATGCTGATGCTAATACTGTCGGCGCCGGTGAAGTTGGTATGGATACGTATGTGAAAAATATTTTCCGCAGCAAAGGGGACGAGCTCCGTGCCCAGTTTAAAGAGCTAGGTTTTTCCGCACCAGAGGCGGAACAGCTAGAGGAAAAGCTAGATCAAGGAAAAATTATTCTTGTTGTCAAAGATATGACCCCTAGTACCACCCTATAAATTTATTTCGACTCCCCCTTAAAATATATGATTGAGAGGATGGCCTTTGGTCGTCCTCTTTTTTCTTTTTTCCTTTTTCATGGTACACTCTTAGTAAGCAATCTCTTAAATAGGTGTACGACCAATTAGGAGGGAATTATATGACAAATAATATGACCATTACCATTCAGCATGAGAAAAAGCAATTGCTCCTCAAGCCTAGTAACGTGTATATGTATCAGGGATTTCAAGTTGTCGAAGCCTTTAATGAAAATTACACAGAATGCTACTATTTATTTTTCTATAAAACATCCTACCTTACTGGAAAATGCACAGCAAAAATGAAGAGAAAATCAAAACTCAGCTCTATTTTGCAAAAAGGCATTCATTTTTCTCCAGATCATCCACTTTTAGCCTATTTACTCACGAACAATCGACTTCACACATTCCCTGCATTTACTCCACTTTGGGAAAAAATACAAAAGAAATACTCACCACTTGAAGCTTCCGTTATCCTTTCTATTTTCGACGCCTTTATGAAAAAAGAAAAAATCATCAACGTGATAAAAGAGTTTGCCCAACAATACCGTAGAGAAGGCAAACTGCTCCTCACGTATCAACTTCTCCGACTACTTACAGAAACGTATCCGACCAATAAATGGGCACAAGAAATGTCAAAAAGCCTTCAATATCAGTCCTATCAATCCCTTTATACTTCCAATCCCTCTTCCTTACTACCCAAAGATCCACTGTATGTGGAGCAATACTGCTACAATCATATCGAACAAGCGGAATACCTTGCCCTTCTTCAAGAAAAATTGCAAAAAGAAGGCAGGCAAATGGAACGATTGTCCCTATATTCCTACTCCCTTACTAAAAGTACACCTGATGACTTTGATACCTATAAGCAAATGATTTCGTGTTTCTCTAAAAGCACAAGTACGGAAGAAAAAGTGAAGTTTCTCAGCTATATACTGCGACATAGAGAGGAGTATCATGAAGGGTTGTACCGCGATTTATTAGGTTTACTGAAACAATCCGAGCGCTACGAAGACCTTTTAATCCTGCTTACAAAAAATAAAGCTCCTATTTCCGATAAAGATTTGCCATACATTCAAGAGGCGATGCAACATGTAAAATGGGCGGAACACCCCAACTGGCTTTCAGAGCTTTCCTTCCATTTTGATGCTGACATCACACCTACTCAAGTTCAGGCGCTTTTTCAAATCGTCGTGCCAAACCTGCTTACCATCAAAGGATTGGATTATACAGAGCAATGGATTTCACCTTACTGTGCAAAGTATCCAGGAATTCCAATCCTAAAGAAAATAAAAAAAATGGCCTCCTTAAAAAACGATCCAGACCAAATGTATGCACTTGGAGAAATGTACTATGAATTTAAACAGCTATCAGAGGCTGTAGAATGCTTTAACTGGGAGTTAGAGCTTGATCCATCAAATGCTAGCTCTATCAAGTGGCTGTCTAAGCTCTATCTTGAAATGGGGATGGTGGAGGAATCTAAGTCCTATCAGTATATGTTGAGGGAAGGATCTTAATATAAGGCTGTTTTCGTAAACTTTGTTGCTACTGAGTGTAGTTAAGCAACACGTAATCAACGTTGCTGTCGTGCTCTTTTCGTGGAGGAGTTTTAAACACGTGGCAATTTTTCTTAGCTCGAAGATTGGAAAAAGGCTTAAAGCCAACTTTTTCTTAAGTTTTAGCAACAATCTTTTAGAAAAGAGCTTAATAAAAAGCTGTTTTCGTAAATTTTGTTGCCACTATGTATTGATATGACACATGAACAAAAAACCCCAAATCCAAAATGGATTAGGGGTTTTCCTTTTCTATTAATGCGTTGGAATATACGCGTTATCTTCGCACGCCTTCACCATAAACTCGTATTGAAGCAAGCGCACTTCAAACAGTTTTAGCGGGTCGTAATAGCGCTCAGGGCTTGCTTGCATTTGTTCTAGCTTTTTGTTGGCATGGGCAATGGTTGCTTCTGTTTCCTCGACTGTATGGTTTAAATCGAGGAATGCTCCCTCGTAGAACAGGTTGATGTCTGCTTTAAGCGCTTTTTCAAACAGATCGAATTCAAGGAAGAATTTATTGACTACATCCTCTGCAACGTCAGTGAAGCGTTCGTTTTCAATGTATTTTTTATACTGAGTAAAGAGAAGCTGGTTGCTTTGTTGCAGCGAGCCGAACAAACGACCGGCACCTTTTAGCAGGTATTGAGTCGTATTTGGACGATTCAGGATGTTTTGTTTCTCCACTTCCACCCTGCTTAGAATTCGGTTGATGTCCCTACGCCAGTCTTCCATTACTTTAAAATCGCAAACAAGCTTCATTTTTTCCTCTTTGTACAAGGCATTGAAGGTGTCGCTCATGCCTTGCAAGTATTCCTGGCTGTCCTTGAGCTCGCGGTTAGAGGTATCTAACCATAGTTGCAGCTCCTGACGCAGCCTTGGTAAGAGGTCTGAATGCATATACGTAGCGATGGTTTCGTTCATTCGCTCGTTTAATTCGAGATGAAGCGTTTTGAAATTACTGTCTTCCTTCACATAGCTTGAGCATTCACGAAGCAGCTTAGGAATCGTCTTCATGGCCTCTCGTTTCATTTCAATCGTAACAGCGCGGTACCCTTCTGTGATGCTTTGAATTTTTTCCGCTTCTGTATCATGCATGTGATGGATAAATCCACTCAGGCGGCTTAAGATGTCCTCATGAAAATCTACTGTCCCTTTTAAATTGTCCTCCATCGCAATTCTGCTGTTGAGAAGCTCTGTTAAAGTAGAGCGAATCAACTGCAATAGCTTAGAGGTACGACGCTCTTCCACTGCTTTACTGCGAAGCTTGAAGTTTGTTTCCATAAAATGAGCAAGATTCTGATGCTGCTTGCTCGCAGAACGTAGGGAAGAATAAGGGAACACTCTCGCATCAGGGAAAAACTCGTTGATGCGGTGCTTCGCTTCCTCGACGATTTGCGTTGCTTCGGCTTCATGGAAAGCTGTGTCCATTTTGTTTAGCACAAAGTGTACAGGAATTTCCGGTGCACGCTCTTTAATTTTCACAAGCACTTTTAGCTCTTCTTCGGTAAATGGTGTTTGAGCATCTAAAATGTACAGCAATCCATCCGAAAGTGGAATGTATTTCATTGTTTCATTTCCTTCCACATTCTGGCCTTCAAACTCAGGTGTGCTGATCAAGGAGTACTCTTGATCTTCTAGGAATGCTGATGGCCATTTCAGGTCAATAATGGACCCTAGTCGATGGTCGGTAATCTCTCCTAGAGCAGTGGTTTCATCGAGCGTAATTTCGTTCATTTCTGCAATGTCCCCATCCGAGCTAACAAACACTGGGGCAGTCTCCTCCCCTAACAATTTCTCGCCGATGAGGGAATTAATAAAGGATGATTTTCCGTTCTGGACAGTCCCTGTTACAACAAGATGTTTTCGGTTTAGGTTACTGAGCTGAGAAAACAACCATTTTTTCTGATGAGCAACAACCAAATGATTATTTTTGGCCCATTCTATCAATGTTTTGAATAACTCCACCGTGTAATTAACCTGGATGCTGTCGTGCTCGTAATGGAAAATGCGGTTTTCAGCATCCTCCAAGACGTGAGCCGATAATGCTGTTGGAAAAACCTCGTTCCAGGACATTACTGCTGCAGATGCAAATAGAGATTTTGATCTGTTTGATACCTTCAGCCAGTTGCCTAGTAAGTCCGGTACAATTCCTTGTAATTCCTTAATCAAATATTTGCCTTCAATTAAGGATAAATACGTGCGTTGGTGCAGTCCTTCTACCTTTGTCCATGATACTTCTGAATCCCTCTCAAGCGAGGTAAAAATGCCATTTGCGGTTTTCACCCATTCTAAATATTGAGGGTGATTATCGTAATTTTGCCATAGGGCTGCTACTAGGCTTTCAAACTTTTGCTTATTCTCTTCTAGTAGCACATGAAGAACTTCTTGGAAATAGCTTGGACTAAATTCTGTTGCATAGCCTGCATCAATATAGCTCAGCAAGCAGTCGTACCAAGCCTCTGAACGCGTTCTTATGGACTCATGCACCGCAAGCTCGATCGCATGCTGACGGTCATCCTGCTCTTCATAAAACGTACGGGCTGTTTGTGTAACATGTGGATAGTCAGGGTTGATGGCTATAGCCTTTTTAATATTTTTATAGGCATGTTCAAGCTTCCCTCGTTGGATATAGAGAGTGAATAGTTGGAGAGCAACTTCAATTTTAAGCGTAGAGTTGTCTGTCGTAATTTTGGAGTATATGTCTTCCGCATCCACGAGCATTCCAAGCTCAAAATAGGAATCGGCGATGTTCTTTTTCGCCCATGGCCCTAGCTCATTGTGAACATTTTCCCATTTAAAGATAGCACTTTCGTAATCTTTGCTGTGAAAATAAACCTCACCTTGAGCAAAGCGGATAAAGGATAGGTCGGCCACTTCATTTTCTTGTTCGGCCAAAAACGCTTCCCCGAGAGCTTGCACGGGATGCTTTGTCTCTACATCCAAGAGTAACGTTTCAAAATACGTTTTACTGATTAATTTGTTTTCCTGTGTCATATTATCCCCCACCAATCATTCACCATTTTTTACTGGCTAATAATGAGCACTTTCAAATGCAAAGTGATGTGTATTTTTTTTCTATCATCTTGTATATAGTTCGTAAGTCTTTGCGTTTTTTGGACCATTATCTTATACCCTTTTTCCCAAACAAATACTCATCATTTTACTATTTTCGTTTGAAAAAATTATTTCCCGGGAAAAGATGGAAATTCGAATGGTTTTTCATTTAAAAACTAAATGTAAGTCCGCTGGTGATTTCCGCAAAATGGCTCCGCGTCAGCGGGGCGAGTTGCGAGCGTCCTCGGCTGCGCCTGTGGGGTCTCCAGTCAATCGCTTCTTTTCTCCGGAGTCTCCGCCATTTGCTCCAATCACCAGCTAGAAACTACTTTAAATAAGAAAAATAGAATACAAAAACGCGAGATAATAATTTCTCTCGCGTTTCTTCATTTTAGTACTATTTATTCATATGTGATAAAAAATCTCCGAGCAGTTTGTCGACATCCTCGACCTCTAGCTCTTCTTTTTCTTCTGTGGAAGCTTGTTCCTGAAGTGCTGCGTCCCAATCGATGGCTTCTAAATCATCCTCTACTTCAGAGATAGGGGAACTAGCCTCCAGTTTCTCTGATGGTGATGAATCATCTGTATACATGGATTCGCCTTGCAAATATAGCGCCTGATCGATGTCAGTTGAGTTACTGTTCATTGCTGCTAGGATGCTGGTTGCACGCACTGGATCTGAAAGAAGCTGGTAGACAATATTGCCTAACAAGGCCTCTGAATGCTGATGCTTCAGCCAATCCCGCTGGCTTTTTGATAAGCTTTTAGGAAGCGGGATCGAAATGGTCTCTTTTTCCCTAGCATGTGATTGTGTTACGCCTTGTAGGACAAAGTCGGCAATTTTGCTTGAAAAATTACGTCGTTCCGTTTCCTTAAGCCGCTGTAAATGTTTAATCAGGTGGTCTGGTGTGTCAGAGGGAATGCGGAAGGAAAGAGCTTGTCCGCGCTGAATCCCCTGACTAGCATTTGTTTTCTTCATCCCATCACCCTAATTATGCTTTCACTGGTTTTTGTTCTTTCGACTCTTTCTCTTTGTTGTTTTTCTTCACAAAGTCAGAAATCAATTTGTAATAAGCATTCGCCATCATCCAAATGCTTTCCTTTTCATCCTCGAAAAAGTCAATATTATACCCATCTAGGTTATTGTTTAAGGTTTTTAAGTATTCTTTTAAAACCGTTGAACCGCCGCCAACAAAATAGCAAATTTCTGATTGAGAATTCTTCTGCCATACGTTTCTAAGCAATCGATATTGCTTTTTCGCCAAATCAAGCAGAATGCGATCTGTAATATCATGTACGCTCGTTCTGCTTCCACGTACCATAATGTGATTACGATCATTCTTCTTCGTAATAATCTCCACTACATCCGAGCGGCTGTCCAGCTCCACACCATGCTTGGACAAAATTTCTTCCCTAATTTGCTCTAGCGCTTCTGATACACCAAGGTTAAAGCCTTGCGCTTTATCGTCATCCACATTGCGGTTTTTAATGACAGCAATATCCGTTGAAAGACCACCGATATCTTGAATTAAAATACGCTTATCAATGAGGTCTTTGTTAATGATATTTCCATCATTATCTAAAACTAAGTTGATGTACGCAGCAAAGCCTTCTGGATAAACCTTGATTTCATCGAACTTGATGTTCACTTTCATGCCTTGGTATTTTGGTGTTACCAAAAACTCTACTTGGTGCACAGAGCCTAGTAATTTTGAACGATACCCAGCATCCTTGCCTTCCTTCACTTCTCGAAGCGGTAATCCAGTACCTAACGTATAGTTAGCATCAACGACATTTTTATTACGAGGAAAAACTTTTTCATTTTGCGCATGAACTGCATCCAACGCCAACGTCGCAAATAGCATCACTAATGTTTGGTCTTCTTCAGATTTACTGCTCCCTGGATCTAGCTCAGTTGCATTCTTACTTTTTGTTGCTAGATTACCAATACGATAAATGGCATTGTTGTCCATCAGGGCAGGGGAGTGTACACGAACATGGATGCCATCAAGGGGATCCTTATTATCAAGCTCCTCAATTCCAATTACAGGACGATCTTCAATATCTCTAGCAATTACGTTTGGAATATTCAATTCTGATTCTAGTTTTCCAAAAATAGCTTTAATAGAGTCGTTACCAACATCAATTGCCGCGATTCTAGATTTACTCATTTGACATCTTCCTTTCTTTTCCTCTATTCAATATTGATTTCCTTAAGTAGTAAAAAAATCTAGTAAGTATAATTTAAGCGTACCTAAAGTTCTTCCACTAATCAATCCTTCATCGTAAAAGTAATGAAAGTGTAAAAAACGTTTACAACTGTGTTTACTTTGCAAACATGTCTACATTTTAGGTATACCTGTTTACATAAACTGTACACATCCATATATACCAGCATGTTTACGTGTTTGTATACATGTAAACCAATTACGTTTACAACCGTATACATTTTGTATACTTGTAGACGATTTTTGTAAACTTTAATATTTCAACCATATTATCCCTTTTATTCCTCTGATTAAATATCCAATTCTAGTAAATTATCACTGCACCTCGACACACAAGTAATCATCGTTTCATTCTCTCGTCTCTCTTCTTCTGAGAGAAAATCATCCAAATGAAGTACAGAACCAGCCTTCACTTTAATTTCACAAGTTCCACAGCGGCCAATTTTACAGGAAGAAGGGACATAATATCCTGCAGCAAGTAAGGTATCCAAAACAGAGATATCTTCCTTTACTTTGATGTGTTCTCCATTGTTCAATATTATTGTAAATGCCTCTCCCTGCTCCGAGCTAATTGGGGGAGTAAAATGCTCATAATGAATGTGAGTGGCCGGAAAGCCAATCTCTGTTGCTTGCTTAATGAAAATGGAAATAAAGGCAGGTGGACCACAAAAATAAACATGTGTCCCAATCAAGTGATCATGTAAGCTCCGAGTTGTTAACCGATGTTGTTGATTAGAAAAATAAAACGATACATGGTCAGCAAAATGAGTAATTAAATACGGATAAAACGCACACTCCTTTATGGAACGTGCTGCATAATGGAGTTCAAAGGAGTGCCCTTCCCTCTTCAATGTATGCATCATGGAAAGAAAGGGAGTAATGCCAATCCCAGCCGCATAAAAGACATGATGAGTGCCAGAAGAACTTATTGTGAAATAGTTTTTAGGTAAGCTTATTTGCAGCCTATCACCTTCAGCAGCTTGATGATGCAAGTAGGAGGACCCCCCTTTTGAGTCACTTGTCAGCTTAACAGCAATTTCGTATGCGTCTCTTTGGGCAGGATCATTTACAAGGGAGTACCTTCTATCTATCACCCCTTGATTGGTTGCTAGGTTAAGAATGATGTGGGAACCAGGACTAAAACGAGGCAGAAATCCACCATCCACTGCCTTCAAAACAAAGCGTTTGATGCTAGAAGTCTCTTCTATAATTTTGTTTATGTATACATCAATATAGTTCTCTTGACTCAAACAAATCTACTCCTTTAACTCACTGGCTGCTACATAACCCATATAGGCATTTTTTATTGTAGAAAAATGTTCGGATACCTCTAATCTTAATTGACAAGCAGGGCACGACACCTCTCCCCTCCCAATCTCTTGGACAGAAAAAATTTCGTGGCAACGGCTACAGAAAACCGTTTTCTCTTTAGCAACAGTAGTGATATACTGCACTTCACCTGATGTAAGCCCAATACCTCTTAAGCTCGGTCTCAATATAGAGATTGCTTGCTGATTCAAAGCTATATAAAAATAGGTGCCAACCTTTTGAAGTTTGATAACATCAACTAATTCTAATGGCTTTTCGTCACAATATACCCACTGCTCAAAGGGACTATTTGTTCTTTTTAACGCATCTATTATTTTTAGAAGCAATGGATCATTATTATCTTTTGCTATCAGAATATACTTTCTTTTTCCAGGTACAAAAACAGGAGAAGTAAAAACATCTTTCATCCTTTTCTCTCCATGTATTTTTCTAAATAAGCTAAAACACTATCTCGGTATAATGAAATCCCCTTATATTCTGCTATGCTTGCTGGTAGTTCTTTTATGATTTGATAGAATTGTCGATGCCAGGCCGGATTAGCGATTAGCTTTTCTAGAGAAAGCAAGTGCGTGTGGATGGTGAAAAGGATAGAATGCGTGCCCGGTAATCGAAATAACTTCTGTACCTCCACTCTTACATGTACAAGGTGCCCGGCATTGTCAGCTGTCACTTGTCCTCGCAATTTTCCCCATTCTGCAAATGTCTCTAAAGAGGTATCCAGCCTGTTCCCTGCCATTAGCGACCAGTTCTTTCGCCACCAAGGATTACCTGCCTCAAGCTTTAACAAAAACCTCAGTATTCGCTCATCCAGACCTTCCTCTTTAAAGCCAGGTATCGGAAAGTGCAGGTCTCTAAAGCTCATACCATGGTTGAAGGCAATCGACCAATTCGCCGGAAAGCAAAGTTGCCCGGCATCTAGGAACAGATCGCTGTCCTTTTGTAGCATGAGAATGAGGTCCTCCTGTACGTGCCTGCCAATAAAATTAAGCGGATGCTCCATTTCCGAGTCATCACCAAAGCAGAACGTCACCTTTTCATCTAATATTTTATTCTCAAATGTCCATATATCCCCTTCCTTTTTGATAGAAAAATGGGCAGGGTAAAAAGTGGTAAGATGTTCTATCACCAATTCTAACGCTTCCCATTGCGCTTGTTTGGTATGCGGAAAGGCATGAAAACAGCGGCTGGTATGGTGTTGCAATAATGATCTTTTTAGCTCTATTTCTTTTTGATAGTTATCGGTGATTTCTACACTTGAGGGAGGATTCAATGGAATGGAGTTATTAGAATATCTATAAGTGTCGCTTGTAAACGGGTATGGAAAACTCGCTAGCTCTTTCAGGTTACTTCACCTCTTTTTTCAGAAAAATTAGATAGTTCAATTGTAAAACAGAAAGAGCCTGACAGCAAATGGCTATCAGGCTCATTAAACACCGTTGTAGATTTCTGAATATGGCTCCGCGTCCTGAGCCTCCTCAGGCTTTGCGCCTGGGGGTCTCCAGTCAATGGATTTCGCCAATCTACAGCTGGAAAACTTTTTTTATCTTTTCAACATCTTTCACAATGCCCTCTTCTAAAGTGACTTTATAAAATTCGCAACTTCCTTGTTAAAAGCTTCCACTTCTTCTAGGAAAGGACAGTGACAGCTGTTTTCAAAAAGAACGAGCTTGCTATTTTTTATGGAGTCATGAAGGTGCTCTCCGGCAGCGATTGGAATCAGCTTCTCCTCTTTGCCAAAGCAGAGTAACGTTGGCGTGGTAAGGCTAGGGAATACGGAACGATAGTCGACGATGGATTGATCAAATAAAATGGCGCTCGCTACACCTGCCGGAGGCTTTGTGGTCTCCTCTAACATCCATTTCATGTCGTCAGCACTAACATCATCCTTAAACATTAACGGAATAAATCCCTTCAAAAACTCCTCACGATTATCCTGAACCTCGCGCATAAAATGAGTCAAGGTAGCAAGGTCAAAGGCACCAATTTCAAAGTCAGGCCACTTGAAATCAGAGGCTAACTCATCCACAATGACGGTCCCTTTGACATTTTCTTCACCAAACTGATTTAAATACTCCCAAATCACAAAGGCCCCCATCGACCAGCCAACCAACACCACGTCCATGAGTGCCAACTTTTGAATAAAGCTGTGAAGGTCTTTGGCATAGGTGGCGATAGTATGTCCTTCCTGAACCTTCGAAGAGTCCCCATGCCCCCTTAAATCGACAGTGATGGCGCGAAAATCCTTACTGAAGTATGGTAGCTGTTCTTTAAAAAATTTCCTACTCATCCAGACACCGTGGATAAAAAGAACAGGCGTGCCATCTCCATGATCATCATAAACTAGCTCAACACCTGAACTAACTTCTATTTTCGGCATATAAAAGTCCCCCTTTCCTTTACTGCTCTATGACAGTATATTTTCGGAAAGGGGGATTTATTTCACTTGTTACACCAGGATTGTCAACTCCGATTACATTTTCACGATTATTTTCCCGCGAACATGCCTGCCTTGGAGTGCTTTTAGCCCCTCCACTAAGCTTTCACGCTCAATTACATTCGATATTAAAGTGTTAAGCTTGTTTTCTTGGACCAGTTCCATTAACTTCTCTGCCATAAAAGCGAGATTTCTGATTGCCCTCTCGTCCTTACTAGCATGAGCCGCGCCTAATGCTACCTCATGGATGGATGGGGATAAGGAAAATGGTTTTACATTAGATAAATCTGGTGCTCCTGCAATGTATGCGAGATGCCCGGAGAATGCTAGACGATTTACATCCTCCGTCGCTACTTCGCGCCCAACAGTATTTAAAATCAGGTCCGCACCTCTCCCATTTGTTTCTGCCAAAATACGTTCTGTTACATCTTCTTTGTGATAATCTATGGCTACATCTGCTCCTAAATTTTTTACCCATTCGTGGTTTTCACTTGAGGCTGTTGTAAACACATGTAAGCCTTGGAGCTTTGCTAGTTGAATGGCAAAGCCACCAACTCCTCCAGCACCAGCATGAATTAAAATATTTTGTTTATGCGTGGTATTTAACTTTTGTACTACCGCTTCATATGCCGTCATTCCTGCGCAAAGGATGGCCGCAGCATCTTCAAGGGATACACCATCTGGAATGAGGGCTGTTGCTCTAGCGTCAACCGCAGCAAACTCCGCGAATGCACCTTTTTGGGAAAGGTTTGTATGAACGGCTACGCGATCTCCAGCCTTAAAGTCTACTACGTCCTGCCCGATTTCAACCACTTCTCCTGCAAGGTCCACTCCAACGATATGTGGATAGGACCAGGCAGGATTTCCATTGATCGCAACCTTATAATCAACAGGGTTTAAAGCAACAGCCTTTACTTTTACAAGTAGTTCTCCCGCTTCTGGCATCGGTGTATCGATTTCTCCCCAAACAAGATTATCTAAGCTTCCTGCTTTTGTTAGTAGCCATGCATTCATTTTTTTCATCTCCAAAAAATTAATATGCTCCCTCAGAATAGGTTAATTCATAAGAATGAGAGTAAATTTCGACTAAATTCCCAAATGGGTCCTCGCAATATACCATGCGGAACGGCTTATCACCTGGGTAATATTCGCGAATTGGCATACGTTGTTTTCCGCCATGCTCGACAATTTTCTTTGCTAGACCCTCTATGTCAGAGTCTTGGACACAATAATGAAAGATTCCTGTCTTCCAGTATTCAAAATTGTTTTTCGGTTTTTCATTGTTTGGAAACTCAAACAGCTCGACGCCTATTTTGTCACCTGTAGATAAATGGGCGATTCGGAACTTACCCCAGCCCTCACCAAACACATCTGTACACATCACACCAATTGGAGAATCATCCTCCACCACTTCTGCTGGTTCCATGATTACATACCAGCCCATTACTTCTGTGTAAAACTTGACTGCATCTTCTAAATTTGGAACAGATAAACCAATATGTGAAAAAGTTCGTGGATATCGCATAAAAAATTCCTCCTAATACTTTTTATTTGCTACTAGTGTTAGGGTAAAATAATATTATTATGAATGGAAGTACGTACTTTTAAGTAACTACAAAAGGGGCGATGTTTCACGTGAAACCGACAAATTTCCCGGTAAACCGGGCGTTAGACGTAATTGGTGGTAAGTGGCGACCTCAAGTATATTGCGCGCTTGAAAATGGACCAAAGCGATTTTCTGAATTAGAAAGAGAAATTCCAGAGATAAATCGGAAAGTTTTAACAGATCAGTTACGGGATTTAGAACAGCTAGGCATGGTGAAACGAACAGAATACCCTGGAAAAACATTGCATGTTGAGTATGAGCTTACAGAAGCCGCCATGACCCTGCAACCAACCATGAAATCCTTATGCAAATGGGGAACAGAAAGCTGTTCGGATGAGCAATAAAAAGACTGTCAGAGAAAATAATTCTGACAGTCTTTCTTCTTTCTTACCCGACGTCCCTACTCCAGAAGCGATGAGCTGCTACTGCTTCTGAGAATTTTGGCACAAAGCCTTCAGTAGTGTCTTCCGTGATCACTCCTGCTGCACCTTGCAGTTCAAGGTTCTCCAGCCACTGCACGCCATCATGCGTAGCTCCAATTGGCTTATAGTGGTCAAAGGCTTCTTGTACAAAGTAAGTGGTTTCCCTGTCAAACTTTTTATCGGTTGCCTTTCCTCCAACCACATAGAGCGCATCAAAAAGTACCGAATCACAGGTTAAAAAGGTGTGGTCGACTTCCAATTCCATCCCACCAATACCCGTTACTGTTCCAAGCTTGGAGCTAATTAGCTCAGGTTGCAGTCCTTCTGCTTTTAGCCCTTCTAAAATCGGGGAAACTTCCTTACAGTTATACTCGTTGGCAATAATCACGCCAACCTTCCTTGTCGCTGCTAATTTATTCGTATTTTCCTGACTGAGTGCTGGAGAAGATTTAGTCACGTTGGAAGCTTGCACATTCGGTGTGGTTGCACCGATAGCCTCTGCTACTTCCTGGGCTAGATCTAAGCTGACATTTGCAAACATATCGACTACCTGCTGTTGAACGGATTTACTCTTTACCTTTCCTAACTCAAAGCTAAAGGCAGATTTGATATGTTCTTTTTCAGGCTGGCTCATGCTATTCCAGAACAAGGTTGCCTGAGAGAAATGGTCCTTAAAGCTGTCACTACGGCTTCTCACCTTTCTCCCTTCCACTTTTTCCTGGTAGTGAACATAGCCGCCCTCCTCTTCACTAGCAGGTGCGGGGGTGTTAGAAGCTAATGAGTTCTTATGATAGCTAACAGGCCCCTTGTTTATCGTTTGCCGGCCATAGCCATCACGTTGGTTGTTGTGGAAAGGACAAACAGGTCTGTTAATTGGCAGTTCGTGAAAATTAGGACCACCAAGACGAATTAATTGTGTGTCTGTATAGGAAAATAACCGGCCCTGAAGTAGCGGGTCATTGGAGAAATCAATGCCCGGCACGACATGCCCTGGGTGGAATGCAACTTGTTCTGTTTCTGCAAACACATTGTCCACATTGCGGTTCAAGGTCAATTTCCCAATGACTTTCACAGGAATGTCCTCTTCCGGCCATAGCTTTGTTGGATCTAAAATATCGAAATCGAATGCGAACTCGTCCTCTTCTGCTAAAAGCTGTACGCCAAGCTCGTATTCCGGATAATCACCATTGTCAATCGACTCCCAAAGGTCTCGGCGATGAAAATCGGGGTCTTTTCCGTTAATTTTTTGGGCCTCGTCCCAGACAAGAGAGTGGGTGCCGAGCACAGGTTTCCAGTGGAATTTCACAAAGTGAGCCTTGCCTTCCTTATTGACGAAACGGAAGGTGTGGACACCAAAGCCCTCCATCATTCTGAAGCTGCGGGGGATTGCCCGGTCAGACATCGTCCACATCACCATATGTGCAGATTCCTGATTGTTAGCGACAAAATCCCAAAACGTATCATGTGCCGACGCCGCTTGTGGCATCTCATTATGTGGCTCTGGTTTAAGGGCATGTACAAGGTCTGGGAACTTAATCGAATCCTGAATGAAGAATACAGGAATGTTGTTTCCGACAAGGTCATAGTTCCCTTCTTCTGTGTAAAATTTCGTGGCAAAACCGCGGGCATCTCGGACCGTTTCCGCAGACCCCCTAGACCCGGCAACCGTGGAAAAGCGTACAAAAACAGGTGTTTTAACGGCAGGGTCCTGCAGAAAACCTGCTTTTGTATACTCTGCCATTGATTCGTAAAGTTCAAATTCGCCATGTGCGGCAAAGCCTCTTGCATGAACAACTCGCTCTGGTATCCGCTCATGATCAAAGTGAGTCATTTTTTCTCTAAAGTGGAAATCCTCCATGAGTGTGGGTCCACGGTCTCCAGCCTTTAGGGAAAATTCGTCCTCTGAGACCTTGACTCCTTGGTTGGTGGTCATCGTTTTGTTTTCGTCGTCTGTACGGTACTGTTCTAGTTGCTCGTGCTTGCTTTGCTCATTCACTTTTTTACTCAATTCGCCATTCCACTCCTTTATGAGGTTATGTAATGCTTCTTGGAAAAAATAGCTACCTGTTTAGAGTACCCCATGTAGAGGAAGGGAAAACAAGAAAATTGGGGTTTTTTGGTACGAGAGGGAAAAGGGGGATATTGTCCTATATAGGGGGTTGTCCAGGTACGGTATTTCCAAAGTTTTGCGCTTTTGCTCGAAAGGTTGCCCCTTTATCTCGCAAGCTTCCTCCGTTACCTCCAAACCTTTTTAAAAATGCATCAAAGGTTCCCATTTATCTAGAAAGCTCACGCGAACTAACCGTGATTGGTAGCTAGGGGTAACTTTTGCCTTCAATAAAAAAAGCCGCCCCCATAAAGAGGACGACCAAAAGATTATTTACCCTTCGCAAGTGCGCGCACAGCCTTCGGAAAATGTCCGTTGCTGGCTTGAATAGCCTCCTCCGCCTCCCGAACACTAACTCCGTACAAAATCATTAAGATGGCCACTCGTGTGTCCCCATTGGCCTTGAGGTTCATTTTTCGAGCAGTATCTTCATCTGCGCCTGTTATATCGCAAATAATAGAGATTGAACGGTTGCGAAGCTTTTCATTCGTAGCCTGGACGTTGACCATCAGGTTCTGATACACCTTCCCTAGTTTGATCATCACCGCGGTCGTAATCATATTAAGCACCATTTTTTGTGCGGTGCCTGCCTTAAGCCTTGTGGAGCCTGTTACCACTTCCGGACCGACTGGCACTTCAATTGGAAAGTCAGACAACTGGCATAATTCAGAGCCGGTATTGCATGAGATTCCCACTGTCGGAATTCCAAGAGACTTCGCCTTTTTTATTGCTCCTAAAACATAAGGTGTTCTGCCGCTTGAAGCGATACCAACCAAAACGTCCTGGCTCGTCAGCTGCCCAACCACCGCGTCCTCTCCAGCCTTCTCATCATCCTCGGCGTTTTCAATCGGATAGCGGATGGCTTGCTCTCCGCCTGCAATCAGTCCGTTCACAAGAGAGCCTGGCACTCCGAACGTTGGCGGGCATTCTGAGGCGTCTAACACGCCGAGCCTACCGCTTGTGCCTGCACCGATGTAAAAGAGCCTGCCACCCCCTTCTAGCGCTTTGGTGATGCGATCAATGGCTGCAGCAATTTGAGGAAGAGCTTTCTCTACCACAGAGGCAACTTTTTTATCTTCTTGGTTCATAACCTGGATGATTTCCATGGTGGAGAAATCATGAAGGTTTTCAGAGTGTTGATTTTTCATTTCTGTTAAGTACGTTGGATTCAGTTCGTTCATTTCCAACCTCCTTTCCTGATAAGCCCACAGTTTATTTCACAGCCCCTGCTGTCAGGCCGTCCATAAATTGTTTAGATGCGACGAAGAACAAGATAATCATAGGAAGGGAGGATAGCGTTAAGCCTGCAAATAGTGTCCCCCAGTCCGCGGAATATTCTCCAAAGAGAGAAAGCATTCCAACGGGGATTGTCTTTTTCAAGTCATCTGTAATAAATATTAGCGGAAAGAAAAAGTCATTCCATGAGCTGATAAAGTTGATAATCATGACAGTACCAAGCGCTGGTCTGATGAGAGGCAACAGGACGCTCCACAGTATGCGGAGATCTGTTGCACCATCCATGCGTGCCGCTTCCTCGAGCTCCACTGGCATCGTTCGGAAAAAGCCTGTCAAAATAAGAATCGATAACGGGATACCCTGCGCGGTGTACATGAAAATTAGTGACCATAAAGAATTTAATAATCCTAAATCTTTCATCAAAATAAATAACGGAACAATTCCCAACTTGATTGGAATCATCATGCCCATCAGGAAAAAGAAGAAGAGCAGATTGTTCCACCAAAATGTATATCTTGCAATATAAAATGCCGCAAGTGACGTCGTGATAAGGATAAGAAGCACAGAAATCACACTGACAATGACGCTATTATAAAAATAGGTCATAAAAGGCACTTCCTCCATCAGCCTGCGGTACGTATCAAGGCTAAAACTTTTCGGAAGAGACAGTGGATTCATAAAAATTTCTGCGCTCGGCTTAAACGATGACAGCACCATTAAGACGATCGGATACAAGCTGATGGTGGCAAATACAAAGGCAATCGTGTAGTAAAGCGGTCTTGTCCATATTGTCTGTTTCACCTTCAATCACCTACATTTCCACTTGTTTTTTCTGCATCAGTTTAAGTAGTAGTGCTGTACATGTTGCGATAAAGAGGAACAACACAACAGCAAGTGCGGACCCAAGTCCTACTGCGGTAGAGTCCCCTGCCCCGCCTCCAAAGGCAAGACGATAGAAAAATACAGCCAGGGTATCTGTGGAGAAATATGGCTCTCCTTGTGACCCTTGCATGGCATATACCAGTTCAAACGCCTCAAAGGACTGAATAAACGTCAATACAGTCATAATCATGATTGACGGTACCATTAGCGGTAAAATAATTTTTGTGAGCATTTTTGGCCCGTTTGCTCCGTCTAGTGTGGCCGCCTCCATTAGCTCTTTCGGAATGTTCTGTAAGCCTGCAAGGAAAATCAACATCGCAAAGCCAATCCCAAACCAACAGTTTACGAGAATAATAGCCATGAGCGCGGTGTCCGGATCGCCTAGCCATGCTTTTTGGAGATCTTCGAGGCCAAATTTCCCTAGCAACACATTTAATGCCCCAAAATTCGGGTTCAAAATCAGCTTCCACAGAAAGCCTACGACAATGACAGACAGTAGCCTTGGCAAAAAATAAGCAATCTTGAGGAACTCTGCCCCCTTGATTTTTTTATAAATAATAAACGCCAGTAGGAAGGCAATGCCATTTTGAACAATCATTTGGACCACAAAATAAAGAAGGTTGTGCTGCGCAGCATTCCAAAACCTGTCGCTAAATGGCTGGAGGGTAAACAGGTCCACAAAGTTTTGCAGACCAATAAACGCACCCCTGCTGATGCCGTTCCAGTCGTAAAAGCTATAGGACAAGGCTGCAACAAGGGGATAAACAATGAAAATACTAAAAATTAGCAGGGCGGGAATCGGGAAAAGATGGATCCCCCATCTTTTCCAATTCCTAGTTTTCTTCTCTTTCACTATGGGTGTGCTAGTTTCAATCTGCATATTTCCCGCCACCTTGGTAATTTATTATTTAAACGGCTCAAACCAGCTTTCTGCACTTTCTTGTACTTTTTCCACCACGCCATCTACCGTTTGGTCGCCGATGTACATGCCTTGTAATTCTGTTTCAATGGTCACCTTTGTTGTTGGGTTCCCACCAGCAAAATGAACAAGCATCATGTACGGAGTAGAATATTGGTTTACTGCCTCACTTAAGCTATTCACCAGCTCATCGTCCGATTGTACTTCTGGATTGGCACTGATCATTTTGAACTCTTTCGTAAACAGGTCTCCAAACTCTTTTGTTGTTAAGAACTCTAAGAATTTCTTTGCTTCTTCCTTATGCTCAGAGTTCGCATTGATACCAAAAGAACCATCTACCCATGAAGTAATCGTAGGGTCGCCACCTGTTGCGGACGGCATTGGGAAGAAACCAAAATCAAGGTCAGGATTCATGCCACGGACCACTTCAATTTCCCAGCTTCCAAGCGGGAACATTGCTGCTTGGCCCGTAAAGAATAGGGTACGAATATCTTCCATGCCAAGTCCTTCAGAATTTTTCGGGAAGTATTTCTTCAAGTCTTCCATAGCTTGCACAGATTTCTTGAACTCTGGGCTTGTGAAATCCGTTTCGCCTTTAGAAATTTTATCTACAAAAGCATTCCCACCCCAGTGAGCTGGACCGAAAATACCATGTGTTAGAGAAAGCAACCAGCCTTCTTTCGTTCCTAATGCAATTGGAGTTACGCCTTCATCTAATAATTTTTCATTAATCGCGATGAACTCATCCCACGTTTTTGGCTCTTCAATACCATGCTCTTCAAAAATTGCTTTGTTGTAAAATACTTGCGTAGTACTTAGGTTTAAAGGTACGCCATATTGTTTCCCATCTGCACTTTGAGATGCCTTTAGGGTAGATTCTGGGAAGTTATCCAATCCGTTTAGACCATCGATTGGCTCAATATAGCCTGCTTTTGCAAGCTCAAGACCTGGTGCATATGGACGAAGGTGGATGATGTCCGGACCTTCCTCTGCTTGCAAAGAGGTATTTAAAATGGTGTTATACTCCGTATTTTTAGACGGCTTAAATTCAACTTTAATATCAGGGTGCTTTTCGTTAAACGCTGCAATAACCTTCTTATAATTCTCCGTGTCCTCTGTACGCCAGCTTCCAATCGTAAGCGTAACTTCATCCCCATCACTATTGTTTCCGCCTGTATCGTTGGAACAAGCAGAAGAAACGACCAACATAATCGCCATCAAACTAAGCAACCAAACTTTACTTAACCCCTTCACTGTACATCCCCCTTGTTATCATTAATAAATTTATGACATCTCCCCTGTAGTAGCGGAGTAAATCAACGAATGTAATTTCTTGCGGATGGTACGAATTTTTAAGGAGCGCCCGTAATGAACGCTATTGGTTAAAAAAACAACCACCAGTTCATCCTGCGGCGACATCCAGATACTTGTGCCGGTAAAGCCGGTGTGGCCGAAAGAACCAACAGGCCAATGCGCTCCGCATGATAGCGGGTCCCCTTCCCCATTCCAAACCTCAAAGCCAAGCCCTCTGTTCCCTTGAACATGCTGGGTTGCCTTGCGCATCCAGGCAGCAGGAATGACGCTCTGCTCCTCCGGATATAAAAAATGATGAGCAAATGTGGAGATGTCTTGTGCGGTTGAAAACAATCCAGCACTGCCACTCACCCCTCCAAGTTGGAAGGCTTTTTCATCATGTACCTCGCCTTGAATAAAGCTAGATTGATATTTTTCAGTAGAGGCAGCAAGCGCTTTCAAATTTTCTGGTAGATGGAAATGGGAATTTTTCAGTCCCCATGGAGTAAAAATGCGCTGCTCTACAAAAGCATCCAACCTCTCCCCACTTGCCTTTTCAATAATTTTTCCTAGTAGAATCATGCCAAGATCGCTGTAGGCAACTTGGCTTCCAGGCTTGTGTGCGAGCTCTTGCATGTAGATACCTTCCAGCACATCCCGCTGAGAACCTCTGTCCTTAAAAGGTAAATCAGGGGAAAGCCCAGACCTATGAGTAAGCAGATGCCCAATTGTGATGCCATCATGGCGAAAGTCTGGTAGAAAATGCTTTACCTGTGCCTCTAAACTAAGGGCGCCCTCAGCCATCAAATATAAGCTAGCAGGCAGGGTTGCCACTACCTTTGTCAGAGAAGCCACATCAAAAAGTGTATCTTTCGTTATCTGATAGTTTTTTAGATTTGCTCCTGTAAAACTTCCTATTGCCTCATAGAATATGGGCTGCTTTTTTTGAAGGACAAAGAGTACACCACCAGGGATGTCTCGGTCTGCGACAAGCTTTTGAAGGTATTCCTTATACATTTTGTTTAGAAGCCCCCACTGCCTTGCGCGTTTTGTCCAAGGCTTTTATATTTCGTTCCTGGTCAAGCTTCATTACGCCGAAAAATAACACATCGATCACATTTAGCTGCGCAATTCGGGAGCTCGTGGCACCGCTTCGGACATTGCGCTCTAAGCTTGTTGTATGAAGCTTCACGTCCGCAAGGGAAGAGGTTGGATTTGTTCCACTTCTTGTCAACGTAATCACTTTTGCGCCATTCTCCTTTGCAACCTTTAACGAATCGATAATATCCTTCGTTTGACCGCTATAGGATATGCCAAATGCCACATCTGCTCTCGAGAGATTTGCCGCAATCGTCACCTGTGTATCCTTGTCATAAGCTGCCTCACACCATCTGTTAATTCGCGTAAGCTTTTGCTTAAAGTCCATGGCGACTAACCCAGATGCTCCAATCCCATATACCGCAATGACTCTTGCTTTAGAGAGGAGGTCAATCGCCTTTTGCAGCTCCTCGCCATCTAACACATCGACCGTGTTTTCAATCGCCTGGATGTTGTTTCGGGAAACAGACTGAATCATCGACGCGATAGAATCGTCTCTTGGAATATCCTCATAGCCCTCAAGTTTTTTCTCGGCTTTGGATTTCGCAAGATCATAAGCAATTTTTAGCTTCAGCTCTTTAAAGCCTCTGCATTTTAACGAACGAGAAAGCCGGATGATCGTCGCTTCACTCACCTCTGCTCGTTCTGCAAGCTTTTGGATGGAGATATTCATGACTTCATCTGGATTTCTAAGGATAAACTCCGCTACCTTCCGTTCGGTCGGCTTAAACGTATGTAAGCTCTCCTGAATGAAAACCAATTCACTATTCATCGCATTTCCTCATTTTCAGATATTTCTTACTTCTATTCTATAAAATAAAGTTTCATAAATCAATGTAATTTTTGTAGTTTTATTTCACGTTTTTTCTGCATAATTTTCAAAGGAGTCATTACACCAATAAATAAAGCAAAAAAAGAACCCAGCTCCAAAATGAACTGAGTTTTAAATCGTATATCTTGGTAGAGGATTATTCAATAATCGCTCCTATTTAGTGGAATAACAATTTATTTTTTATCTCTAATTTCTTCGAGTATTTCTATTACACGATTGTTTTGTTTTTCTATGCTTTTTAACCTTTTTTCAATTATGCTTGAAGAAAAAAACACAATTAGTACTATAGCTATTCCAACTATTAATTCCATTTCAATTCCCCTATCAATATCATTGTTTATCTATGAATTCTTACTTAATACTCCTACGATTCTAACGACATAAAGTTACAAGCTTGTTCAAGTAACCTAGCCTATTCATATGTAAGGAGCAATCAACAGTGCTGCAATCGCTCAAGAGAATGCAGTAAGGGCTTATTATTTTGAACTCTTTATAATCTTAAAAGACAAGCTTGATAAAATAAAAGCCGCTGCTATTAGTAGTGGTGTTACCACAAAAAGTCCTAGTAAGTCAGTTTTATAATTCCAAGGCACAAAAGCGTCCCATAAAACCGCCATTAATTTCCATAACACGGTAAAAATAAATAAAGTAAAAATAAAATATATTACTTTTTCAAAGACTTGTTTCATCTTATTTATTGCTCTCCCCTATAAAATGCTTAGTAGAAACTTATTAATATTGCAAAATCCTTATTCAATAATACTGCCCTATAACGGAATAACGCATATGTTAAATTTTATTTTAACATAAAATCCCACTTATCCTTCTGAATTTCCCTCCTAAATTGAAGGTGTATTGGGGTCTTACCATGCGTATTGTTAAGTTGCAAATAGAGGTGCAAAAACATCGCCTTAGCATACAGATTGATAGGCATTTTTATAGGTAACGGAAACAGTTAAAGAGACAATCCTTTGTTTTGTCACGTTCTTTTAGTTATACAAACTATTCATTTAGGAAATCGTCTATAGCCGCTTTATTTGTTTCTAAGTCTAATTCGAGGACTAATCCCGCATGTTCATATCTTTCATCAGTATAGGTATCGTCCAAAGGGACTCTTAGGGTTTCTATTCTCTTCTGCTCCTCAATCAGAAAAGTCTGTCCCATTGAGAGTAATAGCTTAGTATCGAGGTTTGTTTTAACGTAGGGTGAAATAGTTCCAATCACTTTTGGAAGTTTTACAAGATTATTTATTTCCGAGAATTCACTGCTCAATACTTTGAGGACTTCTTGTTGTCTGCGCACTCTTCCAAAGTCGCTTTCTTCATCTTGCCTGAACCTCACATAGTCTAATAGTTGTTCGCCATTCAATGTACTAAAGCCTGCCGCCAAACTATTATTGATGCCTTTAGACATATCTTTTTCTACGTCAATTTCCACTCCATCTGGAAAAGCTGTATCAACCACTTTAGAGAAGCCGGTGAAGTTGATGATTACATAGTAATGGATATCAATATCAAAATTATGTTGAAGTGTTTCTCTTAAAGTTTCCACTCCTCCATTGGCATAAGCAGCATTTATTTTGTTAAAACCGTGACCTGGAATCTCTACGTAGGAATCCCGCATGATTGAAATTAATTTACTTTTATTCGCTTTTTGATCAAATTGAGCAACCATAATGGTATCAGCCCTCGAATTTTCACCATTTCTCGCGTCAGTACCTAGAAGCAATACATTATATTTTTGGTCGCTACTCACCGCACCGTTAAACTCAATATCGGAGCGAGCTAAAACAGTCTCCCTGATATTGTTATCATAAGCATTTTTATATTGGAAATATCCATAGAGAAACAAGGCTGAAATCATTACAGCTGGAATTAGTAACAGTAAACATATAAATTTTTTCCGTCTTATTACTCTTTTTTGGTTTCTAGAAAAATTGCTCATTGTAATACCCTCACGTCTTATTGTTTTAGACTATTTCTAATTTCGTGTAATTCGTCCTCTTCCAAGGTGTAAAAAAATAATTCGTTTGAAATTTCAGCTTCTAGCATTCTCGCAACCTGGATTGAATCTATCTTTATTTCATCAGGTAAGTTAACTCCCAACAGACTTTTTTCTTTGTCTCTTGCAATTGTTCGCTCTAGTAGATCGCTTAGAACTTGGTAATGCTCCTCTTCGGCCATTTCCAATTCATTCATTGGTGCCTGGTCCCTCTTTAAAAGAGCAGCCAATACCTCTTCTCCATTACCAATGGAATCAATGAAACCAATAAATTCTGATTCTGTTAGCTCCATGTAAAAATCGGGTGGGCTTTGAGTGAAATGATTCTTCAAGGTTTCCTTAGTTCCGTTTGCCCCACCATAGCCATAAGCATGTAAGACTTTATCACTGCTCCTATAATTTCCATCAGCATCATATAAGGGTACTTTTAAACTTTTAGGAACTGATAAAACATTTAAAGATTCCGTATTTGGGCTATACGACAATACAAAAATCAAAGATGTTCGATAATTTTCATTTGAAATAAACAGAAAACCTGTTTGATGTTTTTCACTATTTTCAGCACTTTGTCGATCTTCCTTATTAAAATCAGTAAAAATACTAAAAAACAAAACAGTTGCTACCAAGCCGAATAAAGAGCTTATCAGTATTGGCTTGAGACGGGTAAAAGGAAATTTTTTATCCCTTTTGTTTTTTAAGGTGTTAAATACCTTCTTTCGATCATTAGAATCGAATTTCACTTCATCAAAGCCTTCAAAGATAGATTCCATTTCTTTTTTATCATTATTCATTGATTTCTTTCCTTTCAATGGTCTGTTTCAACCTATCTTTTCCACGCCTAATTCTGGTTTTAACAGTACTAATCGGTAACCCTAGCAGCGTTGATATTTCCTCCATTGTTAGCTCTTCATAATAATATAAGAAAATAATTTCACGATATTTTGGAGGTAAGGAGAAAATCGTACTTTTTACTCTGCCTTTTTCCCAATTCTTTATTGCTACCTCTTCTGGAGATAACGAGCTATTATTGTTGCTGTTGTATAGCTCAAGCAACAAAAACTTTTTATACGACCAGCTTTTAAGATAATCTTTACACTCATTGATGGTTATTCGGTACAACCAGGTTTTTAATGTTGATTCATGCCTGAAAGTTTCTATGGTGGTGTAGCATTTTATAAATGTGTTTTGCACCAAGTCTTTTGCCATGTCCGCGTCTTTAACATAGGAGTATGCTAGTCTCGTCAACTGATCCCCATACTCCACCATGGCTTTCTCCAGTAAAAAATCTCTCTCTTTTTCTTTCACGTTACCTCGCCTCTTTCTCTTTAGAGCAATTGTTGGACGATTGTGCAGGTGAAATTGTTTCAAAAAAAAATAAAAAACGCAAAAATGTGCAGTTGTCACACATTTTTGCGTTTCTTTTGTTAATTTAGTAAGCCGTGTAGGCCGCCAAGCAATGTGAAAATGACGAGATGATCGCCGATTGCGATGAGAAATGCCTTTTTGCTCATTAGTCCAAAAAGCATGTTTTTTAAATACACAAGGGTGATAACCAATCCTACCAGTAGACCAAGAAACAGACCTTCTCCTAATCCAATTGCTCCTGAAGCTCCAATGAGGACATTCATGATGCCAGAGCTTAGGATGGCAACCAGTACGGCTACCATGTATTTAATTGGTCCTTCTGATTGGATGAATTCTTTCTTTTTCCCGAGTACTACCGAGTAGTAAATACCTCCGTATACAGCGTAGAGCACAGCTCCTGCTAAAATTGCTATTAAATTTAAGTCGATGATTTCCATTTTTTATTCCTTTCCTACTTCGGCTCAATAGCCAAAGCAATTGCTTTAATTTTACTTCTAACCTCTAAGCTGCCTTGAACGTTTGTTAGTTCCACCAATTCGATGGGGTTATCAAGATATTTATAGCCACTCCCCGGTAGCCAAAAGCTATAGAGCTCTGAATAGCACTCTATAAGCATTTTTCGATTTTCGTACTCTACCGCTTCCTCAAATTCATAGACCACATGCTTGCCCCCTGCAAAAGTGGAAATATTTTCCCCTTGAATGGCATCCTTGCTAGAAATGGCAAGATGGCATTCATATCTACTTTTTTCTGGAGGAGTAATGTAAGGATTATTCTTCGGAATACCGAATAGCAAAGACGTCTTATCGATAAGTTCATGAGCACTTCCCAAGCGATAGAGATCTTCCCAGACTTCTGGTATTCCTTGAGTGTAGGAGCCAATGCTTTGTCTTTTCACCGTTGTGCACACAGGAAACTCAGTAACCTTTACTTTTTCAAGGTTCAGCCACTGAAACCTATTATACTTTGTAGAATAGGACTTTTCTTGCTGCATATTGCGGTTTAGTTTAGAAATCTTGCTATGATCTGCGTACTCCCTTGGGAAATGCTGAAGATAACCACCTTCTCGCCACTTGCTTGGACTCATTTCAAAGTAGGATTGAAAGGAGGAGGTAAAATAAGAAAGCGAGGAAAATCCACAGATCAAGGCAATTTGCGTGACAGGGATGGAATATTCATAAATGAGTAAATGCGCTGCTTTTTCCATTCGGAGGCGCTTTATGTAGTTGGCAGGTGTTTCTCCAATGGCAGCTTTAAAGATGCGTTGAAAATGATAGGGTGAATAGGTGGAGACGGCTGCGAGTGTTTGTAGGGAAAGTGTGCTTTCTAAATTTTTTTCTATGTAGTCAATCACGATATCAATGGCTTTTTGCTGTTCGACAGTGTGCATGGGGATACTCCTTCACTTTGTTTCTTTTATTATGGCAGGTTTTTAAAGGTTTAGATAATTTTTTGTATGTTTTTTGCAAAATTACCTCTGTTTGGAGTAGAGGTTGAGGGAATGAAAGGTTTGGGCCGGGGAGGAAGGAACGCGATTCAGCGGAAATTTACGTTAATCAGCGAAAAGCGAGATAATTCAGCGATTATTTTGTTATTTTGGCTAAAAGCGAGATAATTCAGCGATTATTTTATTATTCTGGCGAAAATAGAAATAATCTGGCGATAGTTAAATTTCAGAACTCCCCTCCTTTTAAAGATAAAAAAAGAAACCAGAGCTTCCTCTGGTTTCTCCGAGATCTTATATAGACAAATCTCCTATTGAAAAGGAGCATCGTAATATTTCTGAAAGTTTACTTAGAGTGGAGATTTGCACATCAAGTGTTCCAGCTTCAATTGCTGCGATGGTGTCTGCAGGTAGGCCAGTTAGTGCTGCCAGTTGATCTATTTCAATATCCTGTCTTGTTCGTGCATTCTTTAGTTGGTTAGCGATATGTTTCATGTAAATCCTCCTCTGGCTATTGTGTAAGCGATTACATATTATTATATAAGAATTTTCAGAGTATTACAATAGAAAAAATAACAGAACACCAACTAAGATTCCTCTGTATGGTGTTCTGTCAGATTAGGTTGTGTATGGAGACGCTGTTGTTTTTCTCATGAGGCTTCGCTTTCCTATGGACGGCCTTGAGGAGCCTCCTCAGGCTATGCCCTGGGAGGCTCAAGCACGCCGCTCTGTTTCCGACTTTTGGTGCAATCAACAGCTGGTAACTATTTCTCTATTAACACTTACCTAATTACTTTTATATTAGTATCCAGTCCCCTTACCACCTGTGATGATGGCAATGCTGGAGCTTGCGCCGATACGAGTTGCGCCTGCTTCAATTAGCTTGCGGGCCGTATCTAGGTCGCGAACGCATGCGGATGCTTTTACGCCCATGTCTGGTCCTACTGCTTCACGCATTAGTTTGATGTCTTCTGCTGTTGCGCAACCTGGTCCAAAGCCTGTGGATGTTTTAACAAAGTCAGCGCCTGCCATTTTCGCAAGAATACACGCTTTTTTCTTTTCTTCGTTTTCTAAGAAGCCTGTTTCGATGATCACTTTTACTGGTGCGTGGCCTTTTGCAGCGAGAACCACTGCTTCAATGTCTTTTTTCACCGTTTCGAAGTCACCGGATTTTAGCGCGCCGATGTTCATGACCATATCGATTTCCGTTGCGCCACTTGCGATGGCATCTCTTGTTTCGGCCACTTTTACATAGCTGTTTGTTGCACCAAGCGGGAAGCCAACAACGGTTGTGATTCCAACCTTAGAGCCTTTTAGCTCTTGAGCTGCTGTTTGTACCCAAAATGGATTTACGCAAACTGTTGCAAAGTTGTGTTCCTTTGCTTCTTCACAAAGCTTTACAATTTGCTCTTTTGTGCTTTCTGGCTTAAGTAAAGTATGGTCAATCATTCTGGCAACAGATGGTCCTGTCACTAGGCTGCTTGCTGCATTTGTGTAACTTTTTGGTGCGGTTGCTTGTTGTGCGGAAGCTGCGGGCGTTCCTTCTGCAAGCTTTTGTTTATTGGTCAGCTGTTCCATAATCTGATTTGTAATCTGTTCCACCAATGCTTCCATTTGCATTGTGTTCACCTCGCATTATTGTAATCGGTCGACAATCCCGGCAATGACAGCATCAAATGCGCCGTTTGCATCACCTAATATTTCTCTTGCCGAGCCGCCTTCTTCTAAAATAAGCACATAGTCGTCCACCCCGGCATGAAAGCGGTCAAGGGCAATCATGGCATCTCCGCATTTTTCCCCTTTTTCATCTACGGGGACGACCACCATGAGCTTTTTGTTTTGATGTGTCGGTGTTTTGATCGTCGATACGACATTTCCAACGACCTTTGCTAGTTTCATAGGTTAGTTGGAAGGATTTTTTCGATATCAGAATGTGGTCTTGGGATGACGTGTACAGATAAAAATTCACCAACACGTTGCGCTGCGTCAGCTCCTGCTTCTGTTGCTGCTTTCACTGCGCCAACATCTCCACGTACTAAAACAGTGATTAAACCGCCGCCAACTTGTACTTTTCCTACTAGAGATACGTTTGCTGCCTTCATCATTGCGTCTGCTGCTTCAATAGCACCTACTAAACCTTTAGTTTCGATCATGCCTAATGCGTTACTCATTTATATTTCCTCCATTCGTTTTACATTGTAATAGTCGATGATTCCAAGAATTCCTGCATCTGATGGGACGATTTCTCTGTTCTTTAAAGGGAGCGAGGATTCGCGGCTCTTGGCAAGATACACAAGATCCCCTTCTCCTGATTGACCGATGGTATCAATAGCAACAAGTGGTTTACCTTTATCCTGCAGCTGATCGTCTACTGGTTGGACGATTAAAAGCTTTAACCCTTTTAAGTTTTCGTCTTTATGTGTACAGATCATATTGCCAATCACTTTTGCTACAAACATGTTTAAACCTGCTTTCAGCGTTTTATAAAACGACTTTCAATTTCCATTACTTTGGTGACGCGGCGATCGTGTCTGCCGCCTGCAAAATCTGTTTCCAGCCATGTTTTCACCAATTGCTTGGCAAGGCCTTCTCCGATAAATTGACCACCAATCGACAAGACGTTGGCATTGTTATGCTCGCGGCTGTTGATGACTGATGATAAATCCCAGCACACTGCCCCGCGGACACCTGGAATCTTGTTCAGAACCATGCCGCTCCCAACGCCAACACCATCAATCATGATGCCAACATAGTCGGAGTTGGTTGCAACGCATTCGCCGACTAGAAACGCGATGTCTGGGTAGTCAACGGATTCGTTCGCCTTGCAGCCAAAGTCGAGGTACTCATAGCCAAGCTCTGTTAGGTACGTTTTTAACGTTTCCTTTAGCTCGTAGCCACCATGGTCGCTACCAATTGCAACTTTTTTCATTGTTTATTCTCCTTTGGCAAAGGAACTGATTATTTTCTGAAAAGAATCCACCTTCAGGCTGGCGCCGCCGACGAGAACGCCGTCGATGTCAGGCTGCTCAGCGTATTCCTTCGCATTTTTTTCATTCACGGATCCACCGTACAGGATGGATACATTGTCTGCAGTTTGCGGATCAATATGGGTGAGAACGGCCCTGATGTAGCTGTGGATCGCTTGAGCATCCTGAGCTGTTGCCGATTCTCCGGTTCCAATTGCCCAAACTGGTTCATAGGCGAGCACAACATCCGTGAGGCTAATGTCGTCTAATGCACCTAACAGCTGGGTGGTTAGGACTTTTTCGGTTAAGCTTTGCTGTTTATCCGCTAAGGTTTCCCCGATGCAGATAATCGGTATTAACCCTTCCTCTAGTGCGCGTTTCACTTTTTGGTTGATGGTTTGGTCATCTTCCTGAAAATACTGCCGTCTTTCGGAGTGACCAATAAGTGTGTACTTGCAGCCAATATCCTTCAGGAGGCTTCCCGCTATCTCACCCGTGTAGGCACCGCTCGCTTCCTGGTGAACGTTTTGCGCACCGATGTGAAGCGATTTTGCTTGTAGGGTTGACGCTTGGGCGACTGGATAAAGAAGTGGAGCTGGAGGACAAAGGATAACCTCTGCTCCCTCCTCGACCTCAATATCTTGTACAAAGCTCAGGGCTTCCTGAAGATTTTTGTTCATTTTCCAATTGGCCACGACAAGAGGCTTTCTTCCCGTTTGGTTAGTCTGGTGTGAGAAAGAATTGTTCACTGCCTCCTGTACCAATTGTTTGATGTAGTTTTTGATGGAAGAATCCATACGCTACAACCTATTTCGCTACCGGTAAAATTCCGTTTACTTCTGTGTTTGGACGTGGAATCACATGTACAGAGATTAAGTGACCAACGCGACCTGCTGCATCTGCTCCTGCTTCTGTTGCTGCTTTCACTGCGCCAACATCACCGCGAACCATTACTGTTACAAGGCCTCCGCCAACGAACTCTTTTCCTACTAGTGTTACATTTGCAGCTTTCACCATTGCGTCTGCTGCTTCGATTGCTCCGATAAGACCTTTTGTTTCGATCATTCCTAATGCTTCTTGACTCATTTGAATTCCTCCTTGGATATCTTCTGTTTTATTTGATTTTGGTTGTTTCTTTGTTCTTTTTTTAGGGGCTTTCGTTTGTTGGCTTTCTTGAGATACTTGTTCTAATTCGGCCATCTACCTATTCCTCCTAAACAATTCTAAAGCCGTCTACCAGCACACAGCGTCGTTGACGGGTGAAGGTTTTGGCTGAGGTCAAGCCTTCGCCAGTTGGGCCAGCAATGGTGAGGGTGGTAAACCCTTCGCTTTGATAACCTAGTCCAGATACTGACGGACCATTTTTCACAAAAATAGTCGCTTGAATTTCTTTTGCCATTTTTGTGAGATTGCTAATGTTTTGTGAATGCATGATGGCCGTATGACGGTTCCCCTTCTCTGCTTTTACCGCAAGCGAAATGGCCGTATCGACGTCTTTTACCCTGACAATTGGCAGAATTGGCATCAGCATTTCTGTATGAACCAAAGGATGATCTCCTTTTGTTTCTGCAATAATGAGCTTCGTGTTCGCGTCCGCTTTGATACCGGCTGCTTCAAGTAGAACGGAAGCGTTTTTCCCGATAAAATCGCGGTTAGGATAGTGCTTGTCTCCCTTTTTCACTAGCACTTTTTCTAAAAGCTTGTCTAACTGGTAGCCTTTTAGTTCGATGGCACCGTTTTTAGTCATCTCGCTCTTTAGGGAGTTTGCAACACTTTCTACGACAAACACTTCTTTTTCCGCCGTACAAAGCACATTGTTATCAAAGCTTGCGCCTGTGACAATATCCTTCGCGGCTTTTGGAATGATTGCTGTTTCATCGACCACAACCGGTGGGTTACCAGGCCCTGCTGCAATAACTTTTTTGCCTGCTGCCATTGCTGCCTGAACAACAATACCGCCACCAGTAACCACGAGCGCCCTTACCTTTGGATGCTTCATTACCGCGTTAGAGGTCTCAATATTTGGACTCGCAACGGAGGTAAGAACATTCTCTGGTCCACCTGCCGCTACGATTGCGTCATTTAGTAATTGCATCGCACGGATAGACACTCGTTTTGCGCTTGGATGTGGATTGAAAACAACCGCGTTTCCGGCAGCTACAAGTGAAATAGAGTTATTAATGATGGTGGCTGCTGGATTAGTGGATGGCGTAATGGCTCCGTACACACCCATAGGCGAATATTCCACTAAAGTCAATCCACCGTCACCAGAGTATGTGGTTGCGACAATGTCTTCCACACCCGGTGTTTTATCCGCTGCAAGCAGATTTTTGGCAATTTTATCTTCTACTCGGCCAAGACCAGTTTCCTCGACCGCAAGCTTTGCCAGTTCTTCTGCATGCTGACGACTGACGTTCCGCATGTTTTCAATCATTCTCTTTCTTGTTTCAAGTGAGGTTACGCGAAGCTTGTCCCACGCCTCTGTTGCCGCATCAGCCGCTTCGTCCACGGTTTGAAACACACCGTTGCCTAGAGCGATGTCGCTTGGCTGGTGAGCTTGTGTTCCTATTTCTTTTTGTGTCCCATCAAGCTGTGCGAGCACTTCTGCAACCATTTGCTTGATATCACTTTCTTTAATTTGCAAGCTTAACTACCTCCTTTTGAAAAGGTAAGATTTCCTTGAATTTCAATCTGGTCGACAATCCCCACAATGGCAGCATCCACGGGTACTCCCGTAGTTGCTTCTGTTTGGCGAGCAGAGCTTCCGCTGACCACCAGCACCACTTCCCCAATACCAGAACCAACCGTATCAATAGCTACTAAAGGCTTGCCATCCTCTTCGATACTTTTCATATCTAAAGGTGTAACAATCAGCAGTTTTTTCCCGGTTAGCTTTTCTGCTTTCGTTGTGGCAACAATCGAGCCGACCACTTTCGCGATGATCATTAATGCTTGGCCTCCTTTCAAGGAGCATCATGTTTCTTTATGGATCTTAACCTTGAGTTCTCTTGCCATATCCTTTGCAACAGGCGTGATTTTGCTGTTTTTCGGAACGGTAACTTCACTCAATCGCTCTCTACTTGCACTTTCTATATGCTTTGCGAGAATGAGCGGTTGCCTTTCTTTTAGCTGTGAAAGCTCTTCTGTTGCAGTTTTCGTAAGCTGCGTTAACGGTACTAGCTTGACCTTATCCTTTTGAAGCGTCCGGATATAATCTTGGAGCTTTTCCTGAACGGAATAAGGTGCCAACACCTGCTGGTACACCCCAAGCTCCACCTCATCCTTTGCGATAATCACTGGCTTGCCGAGCAGCTGAAATCCAACCGCTGTTTTCACAGCCTTGTCATCATCCATCATTAGGGCAAGCTTTGAAACTAGCCCAAATGACGCGACTGGCAGGATGAGAAGATCAGTTTCTCTCCAGAGCTTTTGCAGCTCGTATTGTGGCATATCTTCGATTGGAAGTGCTTCCTTTTCATTCAAACGCGCGCTCCATTCCTTTGATGCTACGAGCGTTATGTTAAAAGCTTCTTCAATCGAAGTAATCGCTTTCAAAATTTCGTCTGGATTGGAAGCATGATAGGTTAAGAGAATCGTTATTGCTGGTTTGGATGATTGCAGCGATTCCTGATTTGCTTCTAGGTATGCTGCCACCGCCTGTTTCACTAATGTCTTAACTGTCTCCCTTACATCCACAGCTACACCCCCCCATCCTTCGTTGGAGCGCAATAAACCGCTGTCATTTCTCCAAGCTGACCATTGCGAATGTTTGCTGCGTTTGCTTCATCGAGATCGATATGCATTTCGAGCTTATATTTCTCAGAAACTCTGATTAAGGTGTTGGAAAAAGTTATGCCACGCTCGCCTTCGACTTTGATATCGACCATATCCCCATCCTTCACGCCGAAGCGATCTGCGTCCTGTGGGTGCATGTGAATATGACGAGAAGCACAAATCAACCCTTCTTCTAGTTGTAGCTGCCCTCTTGGCCCCTGAATGGTGATGGGTGCCGAGCCTTTTATGTCTCCTGATTGCCTGATAGGGGCTTTTACTCCCAAGGTATAGCCATCAAAAAGAGAGATTTCCACTTGCGTATTCCCTCTTGCAGGACCTAACACCCTGACATGTTGGATTCTGCCTTTTGGCCCAATAAGCGTGACAGTCTCTTTTGCAGCAAATTGGTTAGGCTGGGAAAGATCCTTTTGTTTTTTTAGCTCATAGCCTCTGCCAAAAAGCCTCTCCACATGCTGAGGGGACAGGTGGATATGCCGGTTGGAAACGGCAATCTGCACCTGTTTTTTTGATGCCTGGAGGGTGTTACGCACCACCTCTTGGACCAGCGCCTTGATACTCGCTCGCTCCATCTTTGTTCTCCTCCATTTCCAACAGTGCTTTTGCTGTGTATTGGTCAGTAATTAAAACATTCGCATACTGACCATTTAGAGCACCAAGTATTCCTTCTACTTTCTTGTTTCCACCTGCCACTAGAATGCTATATTCTTTTTCAGCAAGCTGGGAAAGCTCAATCCCAATCGTTCGTGCATTTAAGGATTGATTACTGATATGCCCGTTCATGTCAATAAAACGTGAGCAAATATCAGCCACCGTTTTGTTGTTCTTTAACGTTTCTACATCACTTTCCAGGAAGTAGCCCGCCCGCATGAGCGTGGATTGTTCTCCCACTTCACCGACTGTGTAAACGGCAATGTTCGCTTGTTTGCCAAGCTCGAGAGCCTTGTTGATATGGCGGTCCGCGACAATCGCTTGCTTGACGACAGGATGATCGACCACGGCCGGTACCGGAAGGAAGTGCGGTGTTGTGTGAAAGGCTGCCGCAAGTCCATTGATGATATCAGAGGCGTGCGTGTTCAGCTCCGAGTAACTCACCCCACCATTTAATTGGACAATCTCCACATCCTGCACATTTTTTGGACTTAGCTTTAGGGAGAGCTGATAAAGCGTTGTTCCCCAGGTGATGCCGATTGTATCGCCGTTTTTGACGATGGTGTATAAGTATTCGGCTGCCGCCTCGCCAAGCTTTTCTTTTATATGATTGTCTTCATAAGCAGGAGAGGAAGTGACGACGCAATCTTTTAGGCTGAATTTCTCTTTTAGCTGTAAGGCTAAGCTGGTCATATCTTCGGTTGGGTCGCAAATCTTAATATGTACGACACCATCTTGCTTTGCCTGGTCTAAGAGCCTTGAAACAGTAGGTCGTGATACCCCAAGCTTTTTGGCAATTTCCTGTTGGCTGTAGTTAAACAGATAATACATTTTAGCCACTTCTACTAAACGGGCTATTTTTTCATTTTGCATGCTACTTCACCCGATTTTAAAATTATGTTCACTTGGTTTGTTACGAAAGTGCTTGTTATTATCGGGATTCTTGTTGAATTTTCATAGATAGGCTCTCCTGTAAGCGCTTTACTAAACTTTTGTAAAGTTGTTCGTGAACATATGTTAACTCTATTATAATCCTAGCGAAAATTCTGTCAATAATTTTTATTTTGAATTGTTTTAATTGTGTGGGGATTAGTTGATGTGGCAGGGGTTAAAGGGAGCTATGTTATTTATAAGAAGGGTGGGTTGCTTCGGTTGGGGGCCATTGGTGTTATATGAAGACTATTAAACTAGTTTTCGCTCGCCGTTGTATGGATACGACCTCTATGAAGACAACCAACCCTTATCCACCCGGCCCATTGTCCTCATACGACCTCTATGAAGACAACCAACCTTTATCCACCCGTCCCATTGTCCTCATACAACCTCTATGAAGACAACCAACCTTTATCCACCCGACCCATTGTCCTAATACACCCTCCCCATTGCCCTCATCCACCCTCCTCCCTCGCAATAACCTCACAAAAATCAAAAAAACACGCACCCGATCAGTCGGGTGCGTGCAAGCAAACATCTTATTACCTTTTTCCAGAATCAAACGGCTCACCAACAGCCTTAGGAGCTTGGGATGATTTTGAAAAGATTACTAGAGCAATTAGGGTAACCACGTACGGGAATACCTTCAAGAATACTGGCGGAATGACAGCCAATGTTGGAATTACCTGGGACACGTTTGCAACGGTTGTTGCAAAACCGAAGAACAACGTTGCAGCCAGAATGCCAAGTGGCTTCCACTGACCGAAAATCAAGGATGCAAGGGCCAAGAAACCAAGGCCTGCAACTGTTCCGCTGAATTCCCCACCGGTAGTGATCATATAAACCGCACCACCAAGACCAGAGAATGCTCCGGAAATCATCACACCAATATAGCGCATCTTACTTACGCTAATCCCAGCTGCTTCTGCTGCGTGTGGGTGCTCCCCGCAAGAACGCAGGCGCAAACCGAATGGTGTTTTATAAAGCACGAAGGCACTTAACAGCAGAATTGCGAGTACAAGCCATGTTGTTGCATACGTTCTTGTGAAAAACAAACTTCCGATAATCGGGATATCCGATAAGAACGGGATATTAAACGGTTTTAATGTGCTAACCTGAATGTTTCCGCTACCTGTAATGTTACGTGCTAAGAATACTGTGATGGCAGCAGCGATCATGTTGATGGCAGTACCACTGATGATTTGATTAGCATGAAGGTTAATACTTGCAAAAGCATGTAAGAGCGAGAACAAGAGTCCCATTAAGGTTGCGAGTGCAAGGCCAATCCAGATTGCTTTTGGACCTGACATTACTGCTTGCATTTTAAGGACCACTAGCGCCCCTGTAAATGCCCCAATGACCATTAAACCTTCTAATCCGATGTTTACGACACCGCTTCGTTCACTGAATAGTGCTCCCAGTGCGGTAATCAAAAGAGGGATGGTAAAGATAATCGCATACGGAGCTATTTGCTGAATGATTGTCCACATACCTTATACCTCCTCCTTCTTTTGAGCCGTATTTTGCGGAACGACCGGCTTTTTGTTTTTCTTTTTGTTCATGAAGTAACGAATCATACGGTCTATTAGAATGCTAGTTGCTGCGAAATAGATGATAATCGCGATGATAGAGTCCGCGATTTCTGGTGGGATATCGGTCATTGCATTCATAAATCCGCGTCCAGAGTAAAGAAGACCAAAGAAAATCGCGGCTAACAACACACCAACACCAGTGTTTGCACCTAGAAGCGCGACGGCAATTCCATCAAAGCCTTGCGTTGGTAAAATACCGATTTGGATGCTTGTTGCGTTCCCTGTGTAGAAGGCAACTCCACCAAGACCTGCTAACCCACCGGCAATAACCATGGATGTTACGATACTTCTGTTCACTGCGATTCCTGCGTACTCTGCAGAATCACGGTTAAATCCTACTGCTTTTAACTCGTAGCCTAGCGTTGTTTTATTGATGATAAAAGAGAATACGATAACTGCAATGGCAGCAATAAATAAGCCTAAGTTAATGTAAGAACCACCGAATAATTCCGTTAAGAACGGTGTGCGCAATGACGCGACTTCTGGAAGTTTTCTGGATTCTGTTTCCAAAAACTCTCCTTTAAAATAAGTTGGTACAGCGTAATAAATCGTCCAGTAAGCAATCCAGTTCATCATGATAGTGGATACTACCTCATGCACGTTAAATTTCGCTTTTAATAAACCAGGAATGAACGCCCAAAGCGCTCCACCAAGGAAACCAGCCGCTACCATAAGCAAAAGTAGTAATGGTCTGGATAAGTCGTCGAATGTTAAGCCGACTGCAACGGCACAAAAGCCTCCGAAGAGCATTTGTCCAGCTGCTCCGATATTAAACAAACCAGTACGGAAAGCAAAGGCTACCGATAAACCAGTAAAAATGAGCGGCGTTGCGGTTGCTAACGTGTTTCCAATACGGGAAATGTTCTTAAGTCCGCCTTCAAACAGAAATTTATAGCCTTCCACAGGGTTGTTGCCTGTGGCGGCCATTAGAATCGCACCTGCAATTAAACCGAAAAGGACAGCAAGTAACGAGATGATGCCATTTCTCATTATTCTTCCCCCTTCGTCACGCCTGCCATCATCAGACCAAGTTCGTTTTCGTTTGTTTCTTTTGCGTTTACGATACCAACTAGTTGGCCATTGTTCACGACAGCAATGCGATCGGAAACATTGATTACTTCATCTAATTCTAAGGATACAAGTAGCACGGCTTTTCCTTTATCGCGCTGCTCGACAAGTCTGCTGTGAATGTATTCGATTGAACCAACGTCCAAGCCACGTGTTGGCTGAACGGCAATCAGCAAGGTTGGGTCCAGTTCTATTTCACGACCAATTACCGCTTTTTGCTGGTTCCCACCGGAAAGTGATCTCGCAATCGATTTTGCGCCTTCACCAGAACGTACATCAAAGCTTTGGATAATATTATCCGCATGCTTTCTGATTGCTTGGAAATTAAGGAATCCGCGCTTGGAGAAAGGTTTTTTATGATACAGCTCTAGGACCATGTTTTCTTCAATCGTATAGTCAAGGACGAGACCATGCTTATGACGGTCCTCTGGAATATGCGCAATTCCGCTCGCAATTCTGGAGCGAACCGGCATTTTTGTGATATCTTTGCCTTCAAAAAGGATGGTTCCGGAGTCAGCCTGCTTTAAGCCTGTGATGCTTTCCACAATTTCTGCTTGACCGTTTCCATCAACCCCTGCAATACCAAGGATTTCTCCTTTTTTAAGCTCTAAGGTCATGTTTTTCAGCGCAACCACGTCTTTTCCGCGTTTAACGGAAACATTGTCCATCTTTAGAACGACTTCCCCTGGGGTTGCTTCTTTTTTGCTAACCTTGAAATTAACTTCACGGCCAACCATCATTTCGGCCATTTGCTCTTTACTTGTTTCTGCTACGTTCACAGTGCCAATTGTCTTTCCTCTTCTGATAACGGTGCAACGGTCTGCCATCGCCTTAATTTCTTTCAGCTTGTGGGTGATAATGATGATTGATTTACCCTCTGCAATTAAGTTTTTAAGGATTTTGCCGAGCTCTTCTATTTCTTGAGGAGTAAGTACTGCTGTTGGCTCGTCTAAAATTAACACATCCGCTTGGCGGTAAAGCATTTTAAGGATTTCTACACGCTGCTGCATCCCAACGGAAATATCTTCAATTTTGGCATGAGGATCGACATTCAAGCCGTATTTTTTAGATAGGTCCTCAATTTTTTTGCTGGCAGTTTTTTTATCAAGCACATACATGTTATGCAATTCAGAGCCAAGCATAATATTCTCTGTCACGGTAAAATTACTAACCAGTTTAAAGTGCTGATGCACCATACCAATTCCAAGCTTTGTCGCGACGTTAGGATTGGCTATTTTCGTTTCTTTGCCATTGATTTTAATAGACCCTCTATCCGGTTGATACATTCCGAAAAGGATTGCCATCAGCGTTGATTTCCCCGCACCATTTTCACCAAGTAGGGCATGAATTTCCCCTTGCTTCAGACGAAGTGTAATATCATCATTGGCAATTATTCCAGTAAACTCTTTCCGGATATTGAGCATCTCCACTACATAGTCCATCGAGTTATTCTCCCTTTTTAAAAAATTTATCCCAAGAGGACAGACAACTAACCTCTAATATAGGCAGTAAAAAAGGCGGGACAACCCGCCTTTTTTTTATTGAAGCATCTTATTGCCAGGTGTTACTTTATATTACTTGATAAGATCGCCTTGCTCATGAGATACTGCGATGTCACCAGACTTGATCATTTCGAAGATTTCGTCTACTTTCTTAGTTGTTTCTTCACTTAAGTTTGGATTTTCTTCAGGAAGACCAACACCATCGTTTTCAGCGTTAAACGTTAATGTTTCTCCACCTGGGAATTCTCCATCGATTTCTGCTTTAATCATATCAATAGCAGCTACGTCAATTCTCTTCATAGCAGAAGTTAAGATAACAGATTCGCCGTTGTCCATTTTTCCATCTTCGTATTGGTCAACGTCGACTCCAACCATCCATACTTCTTCTCCACCAGATACACGAGTTTTCGCTTCGTCAATTGCACCAACACCTACACCACCAGCTGCTGCGAAAATTACTTTCACACCGCGGTCGAACATCGCTGCTGCAATTTGTTTACCAGCGTTTACATCGTCAAACGTACCTTGGTAGATAACGTTTTCTGCTTTAATGCTTACATTTGTATCTAAGTTCTCGTTAGCATAAGCAACACCTTGTTGGAAGCCCCAGTTGAATTTTTGAACTGGAGGAATTTCCATTCCACCGATAAATCCAGCTTCGCCTTCTTTTAATTCAAGAGCTGTTGCAACACCAGCTAAGAAACCAGCTTCGTGCTCAGCAAAGAAAATAGATACTGTGTTTTCACCTACTACAGGGCTGAAATCACCATTGTGTGGAGATCCATCGATAAGAACGAATTTTGCATCTTCAAATTGGCTTTGCGCTTGGAAAATAGCTGTTTCAAATTTGAATCCAGGCGTAACGATAAATTTAAAGTCTGCATCATACAGGTTTGTAATCTCTTGCATGTAGTTTGCTTCTGTTGTACCTGCAGGCTGTAAGTATTTCTCTGTGATACCGAAATCCTTTTTCGCTTGTTTAATACCTTCCCAAGTACCTTGGTTAAAAGATTTGTCGTCAATTGTCCCCGCGTCAGTTACCATACCAACCTTCAAATCAGAACCGCTTCCATCTCCAGTAGAACCAGAACCGTTAGACTTGTCTGTACCGCAACCTACTAAAAAGATCATCGTTGTTAAAACCATGATGATCGTTGCAATAAAACCCTTTTTCATGTCTTAACTCCCCCAAAATTTAAAAATATTAGTAAATTGAAAACCCTTACTAACATTACTATATTCTTAATCTATTAATTTTTCAATATATGTTTTTTAAAGATGAACATATTTTCATGAATAAAAGGTCCTAGATAAGAAAAATGTCGAATATTTGCAGATAAATACTGGGTTTCTATTTTTTTCTTTTGAAAAAATGGTAAAAATTACATAGGAAAGACGTTGTTTATTTTTGCAAAGTGAAATCGAGTCTGCGGGGCAATTTTTTTTACAATCGCATTCTATCTTGCCTATTTGTAAGGTGGTATTTTCTTATAGTACAATGAATGTTGTTGAGAACCTTTAATGTAAGGACGGATGTTTAATGCGTATTAATAAATTCATTAGTGACTCTGGCGTCGCTTCTCGTCGCGGAGCAGATAAATTAATAGAAGAAGGTAAAGTAAAAATAAATGGCCGTGTGGCGAAAATCGGCGGACAGGTGAATCCAGGTGACGAGGTCTTGGTAAATGGCCAAGTCATTCGAATTGCCCGCGATAATGTCTACATTGCCCTCAATAAACCGGTCGGCATCACTTCCACTACCGAAAAAAGTGTGAAGGGAAACATCATCGACCTTGTCAATCATCCGCTGCGTTTGTCTCACATCGGGCGCTTAGATAAAGAATCGGAAGGGTTGATTTTGCTAACCAATGACGGTGACATCATTAATGAGATTCTTCGACCAGAGAACAAGCATGAAAAAGAATACATTGTTTCGGTTGATAAGCCAATTACCGCTGAGTTTGTGAAGAACATGTCTGAAGGCGTTCGAATTCTAGACACGAAGACGTTGCCTTGTGAGGTTGAGCAGCTGTCCAAGTTTGAGTTTAAGATCATTTTGACGCAAGGCTTGAATAGGCAGATTCGCCGCATGTGTGCCGAGCTTGGTTATGAAGTGGTGCGTTTGGTCCGTACCCGCATCATGAATATTCATTTAGGAAACCTGCCGATGGGCCAATGGCGTGATTTAACGAAAAAAGAAAAGCGTGCGCTGTTTGCGGAGCTGGATTATGAGCCGCGTGAATGGTAGAGTGCGACCGAACCGCCCCATGAGTCAATGGGGTGGTTTTTTTTGTTGGCTTGGGTTGCGGAAGCTTTGTCAGCTAGAGGGGGAATGGTCGGTTTGTGGATTTATCAGCCGAAATGAACGTTTATCAGCCGGATTGAGCGTTTATCAGCCGAAATGACCTGTTTATCAGCCAAAACTCACCAATTATCAGCCACTCGACAATATTCTTTAAAATTCTCCACGCCGATTCTCCCACAGTTCCTTAGCTTGCATGTCCACCCTCGCTCTTCCCATATTTCCATCCCCCTACCCTAACATGGTAGAGGGCTATTTTTTTCCACCAATTTGTCATTGACAATGATTCTCAGTAGTCTTATAGTAATAGATGTAACGAAACTGATAATCATTATCATTTAATGTAAACTTATGCTGAACTGGGGGGTAACATTATGGTTCGCCTACATACGAAAGACCTATGCATCGGCTATGGTGAACGCTCCATCATCAACGATCTCACAGTCGAAATCCCTGACAAACAAATTACCACCATTATAGGTTCCAATGGATGCGGGAAGTCCACCCTACTTAAAGCAATCACGCGAATTATCGCGCATCAATCTGGAAGCATTGTGCTCGATGGTCAGGAGATTGCAAAAGAAAACACGAAGTCACTCGCGAAAAAGATTGCCATTCTCCCGCAAACACCTGAAAGTGTAAGCGGATTAACGGTTGGTGAGCTTGTTTCCTATGGTCGTTTTCCATATCAAAAGGGCTTTGGACGTTTGACGAAAAAGGATTATGAGGTCATTGATTGGGCTTTAGAGGTAACAGGTACCACCGAATTCAAGTATCGTTCTGTTGACGCCCTTTCCGGCGGACAAAGGCAGCGCGTTTGGATTGCGATGGCCCTTGCCCAAGAAACCGAGATTATTTTCCTTGATGAGCCAACCACTTACCTAGATATGGCCCACCAGCTTGAGGTATTGGAGCTGTTACAAAAGCTGAACAGGGAGCAAGAGCGTACCATCATCATGGTGCTTCATGACTTGAACCAGGCTGCTCGCTTTGCGGACTACTTGATTGCGCTAAAAGATGGCAACATCATGAAGGCCGGAAACTGTGAGGAAGTCATTACCCCAGAAGTCCTCAGACAAGTTTTTCAGATTGACGCTGTTATCGGGCGTGACCCGAGAACACATAAACCAATGTGCTTGACCTATCATCTACTTAAAGGAGAAAACAACGATGAAAAAATTAATGATACCATTCGTATTCCTGCTCTTACTGGTAGTTAGTGCGTGCGGAAATACTTCTAATAATGCAGGCAATAACAATGACTCAAAAGAAGGAGAAGGTTCCTCCTCTGAAACAATTACCTATGAAGCAGAAACTGGTCCAATTGAAGTTCCAGCAAACCCACAGCGTGTGGTGGTGCTTAACTCATTCGTAGCCGGTAACGTGATGGCGCTTGATACGAATATTGTTGGTGTAGATTCTTGGGCGAAAGCAAATCCTCGTTATCAAGAATATATTAAAGACGCAGAGGAAATATCTGACCAGGATTTAGAAAAAATTATTGAACTTGATCCAGATTTAATTATCGCGGCATCAAATACAAACAACCTTGATAAGCTTGGGGAAATTGCTCCTACTGTTGCTTATACGTATGGAAAAGTGGATTACTTAACGCAGCATGTTGAAGTTGGAAAACTACTAAACAAAGAAAAAGAAGCGCAAAACTGGGTGGATGACTTCAAAACACGAGCGAAAGAAGCAGGAGAAGAAATCCGTGCCGAAATCGGTGAAGATGCAACGGTATCTGTTATCGAAAACTTCGATAAAGAACTATATGTTTTTGGAGACAACTGGGGTCGTGGAACGGAAATCCTTTATCAAGAAATGAAATTGAACATGCCAGAAAAGGTGAAGGAAATGGCCCTAGAAGAAGGGTACTATCAGCTTTCCTTTGAAGTTCTGCCTGAGTTTGCCGGCGACTACATGGTATTCAGTAAGAACTCTGATGGAGATACATCCTTCCAAGAAACCGATACGTACAAAAACATTCCTGCTGTGAAAAATGGCCAGGTGTTTGAAGCAGATGCGAAAGAGTTCTATTTCAATGATCCAATTTCCCTTGACTTCCAGCTTGAATTCTTTAAAGATAGCTTTTTAGGAAACTAATTTTTCTGTTAGAAAGGGACCTTCTGTTATGGCAGTAGGTCCCTATTATTTTATAAAAAAGAGATGGATACGATGAAAATACTAAATGAGAAAAGAATGCCATTTATCTATAAACTGCTTGCAGCCATTCTTGTTTTTGCAGGGATGTTTTTTGCAGCGATGATATTTGGTGCGGCGGATACTACTGTACGAGATGTTTGGCTAGCACTCACCTCTTATTCCACGAGCAGTGACAAAATCCTCATCCTTCGTGAAATCAGACTGCCTCGTGAGGTAGCGGCGATTTTTGTTGGCGCAGGATTATCAGTTGCAGGTGCCATCATGCAGGGCATGACGCGAAATCCGCTTGCAGACCCAGGCTTACTCGGCTTAACAGCTGGCGCGAATGCGGCCCTTGCAATTACACTTGCCTTCTTACCTTCCGTGAATTATTACGGTATCATGATTGCTTGTTTTATCGGCGCTGCCATTGGAGCGGTGATGGTGTTTGGTCTTGGCGCCATGAGAAAAGGTGGCTTTTCTCCTTTGCGGATTGTTCTTGCTGGAGCTGCGGTTTCTGCCTTTCTTTTTGCAATCGCAGAAGGTGTGGCGCTTACCTTTAAGCTTTCACGGGATGTATCGATGTGGACAGCAGGTGGGATTATCGGGACGACTTGGGGGCAATTGCAGCTAATCATTCCGCTTGTAACTGTTGGAATACTAATTGCGCTATACCTTTCCAGGCAGCTCACCATTCTTAGCCTGAGCGAGGAGGTTGCCGTTGGTCTTGGGCAAAAGATCCTTGCTGTCAAAGTAACCCTGTTTGTGGTTATTATTCTTTTGACAGGAGCTTCGGTAGCCTTGGTTGGTAATATGGCATTTATCGGGCTAATGATTCCTCACGTGGTACGTGCTATCGTGGGTACCGATTACCGCTTTATCTTGCCTATGTCTGCCCTTGTTGGCGGGACATTTATGATGTTCGCTGACACGTTGGGCCGCACGATTAATGCACCATTTGAAACACCGGTGGCTGCGATTGTTGCGATTGCCGGCCTGCCATTCTTCCTAGTGATTGTGCGTAAAGGAGGGAAAGCATTCTCATGATCCATCCTTCCATTATGAAAAAACAACGAATGACGATTCTTGCTTTATTATTGTTAATTGTGGCAACCGTGGTGATTGGCATGGGCCTAGGTCCCGCTTCTCTTGCTTATGATCGCCTCCTCCCTACTATTTTTGGTCAAGGTGAATTTAAAGAGGAATTTGTGCTGTTTTCCATCCGTTTACCGCGAATTGCGGTAACCTTGCTTGCTGGAATGGCCTTAGCGTTATCAGGGGCTATTTTACAGGGAATTACTCGGAATGACCTTGCTGATCCAGGAATCATCGGGATTAATTCAGGAGCCGGTGTTGCGGTCGCTGTTTTCTTTTTGTATGTACCCATTAATGCTGGGAACTTTGTGTATATGCTTCCTTTGGTGGCGTTTGTTGGGGCTTTGTTGACTGCTATCTGCATTTATTTGTCCTCTTATCAACGGGCTACTGGTTTACAGCCAGTTCGTTTGGTGCTAGTCGGAGTTGGTTTTTCGATGGCCTTATCGGGGCTGATGATTATTTTGATTTCCTCTGCTGAGCGCGTGAAGGTCGACTTTATCGCGCAATGGCTGGCGGGGAACATTTGGGGGACGGATTGGCCGTTTGTGTTGGCGCTGTTGCCTTGGCTTGTCGTGCTTGTACCATTCACGCTTTATAAAGCGAATCGCCTTAATTTACTGGGCCTTGGTGAGCCGGTTGCGGTTGGCGTTGGTGTGTCCGTGGAGAGGGAACGTGTAGTACTGATGCTGACTGCGGTGGCGTTGGCAGCCTCTGCTGTTTCGGTGACAGGCGGCATTGCCTTTGTCGGCTTGATGGCTCCGCATATTGCGAAATCGTTGGTTGGACCGCGGAATCAGCTGTTCATTCCAGTTGCGGTGCTGATTGGTGGTTGGTTGTTGTTGTTTGCAGATACGGTCGGGAGGAACCTGCTTGAGACAGGAATTCCAGCTGGGGTAATGGTGGCATTGATTGGCGCACCATACTTTATGTATTTGTTGTTGCGGAAAGTTTAATTGGATTGGAAAAAGCCTGATTACCCCGCACACACGCTTTGAGGGCGGTGTGTGGGAATCAGGCTTTTTTTGTAAAGGAATTTGGTTTTCAAAACTGGTATTTAGAGGTGATGCAATAAATTCGGAATGTGATGCAATAATCCCGAAAAGTGATGCAATAAACTCCGAAAGTGTTGCAATAACTCCATGAAGTGTTGCAATAACCTCGGAAAGTGTTGCAATAACTCCGAAAAGTGTTGCAATAACCCCGGAAAGTGTCGCAATAACCCCGAAAAGCAAAGCAATTCAGTCAAGTCCTTAATATTGTGTAAAATTCCTTACAAGTGTTTTCAACTGTTAAAAGTTTATAGTTTATTGCCCTCATATTTTTTGAGCGAAACTTCCATGGTATTATCTCTTCATAGCCAGGGTGGGCTGTCAAAGGTTCTTCACTTTGACAGCTCATTCTGGCTATGAAACAATCCATGATGGAAGTTCCACGCAAACAATAGTAACTATTTACTAAAGGACTTTCTCTTTGCGTAAACAGTTTGTTGATAGTGTAGTAAGACAGCCCCCACTAAACGAAAAGCTGACTGAGTGTTAGGGAAAATCCGTATTACTCTTTCTCTTCTACGAACCTCCTGGTTTAACCTTTCTAAACAATTCGTACTCCTAATATGAGGGCGGATGTTTTGTGGGTGTTCCATATATTGAATGGTATCTTCAAAACCTTCATCAAGAACTTTTAAGGCTTTTTCATATCTCGTGTTCTCCGCAAATTGGCTCATGAGTTCCTCTTTGAAGTTTCTCATATCTTCAATCGTTACAGCTTCAAAAATACGTTTAATCATTGTTCTGATTTCTAAGGAATCTTTCTTAGGGAGTTTCTCAAAAATGTTTCGTTTGAAGTGTACGTTACATCTTTGCCAGCTAGTACCAATAAATTCCCGTTGAATAGCTTTTTGTAGACCTTGATGAGCGTCAGAAACAACTAGTTTAGGTGATTGAAGCCCTCGTGATTTAAGCTGTTGGAAAAAACGAGACCAGCTTTCATAGTTTTCGACATGATCAACCTGAAGACCAAGAATTTCACGTTGGTTTTTATCCGTCAGAGCTGTCGCAATATAGATAGCTTTGGAGACAACACGATGGTGCTCCCGCACCTTGGTATACATAGCGTCTACAAAGACAAAAGGATAGTAGGTGTCATTAAGAGGCCTCTTGGCCCAGTCATTAACGATAGGATCTAGCTTTTGAGTAAGAGAAGACACAAACGATTTGGAAACATTTTCTCCGCAAAGCTGTTCCACAATATGCGTCACCTTACGAGTGGATACACCATTAATGACCATTTCTACCATGGAGAGAACGAAGGCTTGGTCACATCGGGCATATTTTTCGAAAACGGAAGGTGAAAAATCACCATTTCGAGTGCGTGGTACTTTGAGCTTTAGTTTCCCAATACTCATCGTAAATTCACGTTCATAATAGCCATTACGATAATCCAAACGCTCTATTGAGCGTTCATAAGCAGCAGCTTGTAAGTATTCATCTCTTTCTTTTTCCATGTATTCATTTAGCACCAGTACAATCGCAGATCTAACTACTGCTTCCATATTAGAATTCATTACTGCATCTTTTAAAAGGTCGATATCTAGGTTAAACTGTAATTGAGTCATTCTTATTCCTCTTCTCATTGTTTATCGTCGTTGAAAACAGTGTTGACAAGAAGGAATAAAATGACTCTTTCTTTTTACACAATTATATGGACTTAATCAGCAATTCCCTCCCAAGGGCATAGCAATCACTCAAAACGGCGGCCAAAATTCACCGTGCTACCCAAAAAGTTAGCTCATCACAAGATCACAAGCCCTGTTTACCAGATGCCCTTCTTCAATGTAAAGGATTCTATCGGCAATCGCCTTCGCGTCTGCAAAGTCATGGGTTACAAAAATCGAGGTAATCCCGGTTTTCTTTAAGATTTCCTTCAATTCATCGCGGATTTTTTCTTGTAAATGAGCATCCAGGTTACTAAAAGGCTCATCTAACAGCAGCAAGGAAGGTGCGGGCGCTAACGCACGTGCCAACGCCACTCGTTGCTGCTGACCGCCACTTAGTTCATATGGATAACGGTGCGCATAATCCGCCATGTTAATCAGCCGAAGCATTTCCTCCATGCGCTCTTGCTTGTCTTTTCGGCTCATTTTCCTTAGGCCGTATTTAATATTTTGCGAAACCGTCATGTGTGGGAACAGTGCGTAATCCTGAAACACCACACCGATTCCACGCTTCTCCGGCACAACAAAAGTGCGAGGGTCAAACATGACGTTCCCGTCCACCTTCATGCTCCCAGTAGTCGAAGATTCCAGACCAGCGATAATTCGCAGCAGCGTGCTCTTTCCGCTTCCGCTTTTCCCGAGAATCGACACGATCTCGCCGCGATTAATCTCCACATTTACATTATCCAGCGTCTTCGCTTTCGTATTTTTATATTGGAATTGCAAATCTCTAATTTGTATAAACATTATGTTGCCTCCTTATCCAGTACGCGGTGGAAAATAAAAATACAAAGCGCACTAATGAAAATGATCATGAGAGACGCAATCGATGCTTCTTGCACGCGTTCGTCGTTTGCAAACTTGAATGCCTGTGTCGCCAAGGTTGAAAAGTTAAATGGCTGTAGAAATAACGTTAGTGGTAATTCTTTTAGAATATCCACAAAAACAAGGATGAATGCACTCACGATGGCGCCACGGAGCATCGGGAGGTCGACCATGAAGAAGGTTCTCAACGTAGATGCACCAAGCATACGCGACGTTTCAGAATAGCGGTTCCCCACTTTTTCAAAGCCAGCTTCAATATTGTTAAAGCCGATCGCCAAAAACCTGATTACGTAGGCGAAGATGAGCATCACTAAAGTCGTTCGCAACACAAACTCTGGCTTTAGGTTAAACTGCGCCAAAAAGGTCACAATGCTTTGATCTAACGAAATAAATATCGTGATAACCGCAATGGCGATTGCCGCTCCTGGGATTGAATAGCCCAGTGTTGTTACTCTGGAGATGACTTTTGTCAGCACTCCCGGTTGTAAGCGCGTGTAATTTGAAATAACCAACGCGATAAAAATAATTAGACAAGAAGCTACTGTAGCCACTAAAATCGAATTTTTCGCTAGCGTGATAAATTGGGCATTAAACACTTTTTCATAGGTCATAAATGCCCAGCGCAAAAGCTGCAAGAGCGGAATGATAAACGCAACCGTAAACACCCCAAAGCAATAGGCAAATACTCCCCATGCTTTTGTCCCGGTTAACTTTTTCGGCTTGATAGGCCTGATTTTAGAGGACGGGTCGTAAAATTTCTTTCTGCCTCTAAGCAAGCGCTCGAGCACCAACACAGCCATCACGATCATCATTAGCGTTCCGGCTAGCTTTAACGCGGAATCTAGATCCATCATGCCATACCACGTTCTGAAAATGGCGGTACTCACCGTTTGGATGCCGTAATAACTAGTTACCCCATAATCGTTTAGCACTTCCAAAATAACAAGGGTCACGCTGCCGATAATAGCTGCGCGCGAAATTGGCAATGCCACTCGGAAAAAGGTATCCACATCACTGCCACCTAGTAATCTCGCATTCTCTAATACAGAGGCTGACAGGCTTTGAAAATAACTCCTTGTGATGGCATACACATACGGAAATAGAGTTACGGTAAAAATAAATATCGCACCTTGAATGCTCATGATATTGAAATAAGCTTGATTTATTTGCATGTCAAAGGAATTACGCAACGTTGTTTGGATCACACCGGTGTAATTCAAAATGCCATGAAAGGTGTAAGCTGCAATATACGGAGGAATCGCAAGCGGCAGTATGAGTGCCCACTTCAGGAAATTCCTGAGCGGAAAATCATAAATAGTAATTAGCCATGCTAAACTTGTGCCGATGAACATCGTAGCTAACGCTGTAAAGACAATGATGACAACCGAATTCTGCAGGTAATCCCTGAGCAAATACTCTTTAATATGTAGCCAGTTGTCATTTCCTTCTGTAAAAAATTCAACAGCAATCAATATATTTGGAATGAGAATAATCGTTATAAAAATTATGCTAGCAAGAGCCCATCCTTTATGGTGCACTCTTGACCAATGAAACCGGTTCACAGATGACACATCCTTTTCGAAAAAAGCCTCACTCTAAATTATAACGAAAATCATTCTCAAATGGAATATCGACTGACAAATTAATAGAACCGAAGCACTAGTTTGGTGTGCTTCGGTTCAAAAGTTGTTCAATAATATAAGCGATTAGACTTCAGGGAACGGGTTGCAAAGTTGTTTGAAACTAGTCGAATTGCCGATATCCAGCTTCATTCACCGTTCTGCTTTTCTTATTTCCAACCAACCTCGTTAAAGATTTTAATTGCTTCTTGTTGGTTTTCACCTAGTTTAGATAGGTTGATATCTTGCTCTTTGAATTCGCCCCAAGATTTTAATAGCTCAGATGCTTCTACATTAGGGTTTACAGGGTACTCGGAGTTTGCCTCTGCAAATTTACCTTGTGCATCCTCACCACTTAGGAATTCAATGAATTTGATGGCATTTTCTTTGTTTTTCGCATGTTTTGTCACACCAGCACCACTGATGTTAATGTGTGTACCCGTTGTTTCTTGGTTAGGGAAGAATACCCCTAATTTTTCTGCTACTTTCTTTTCTTCTTCATCTGTACCTTTTAGCATCACACCAATGTAGTATGTGTTCATGATTGCTACGTCTGCTTCACCAGCTACAACTGCTTTCGCTTGGTCGCGGTCGCCGCCTTCAGGATCACGTGCCATGTTGTCTGTGATTCCTTGTGCCCATTCTTTCGCTTTGTCTCTGCCCATGATGTCAACGAAAGATGCTAGTAAAGACATATTGTACATGTTTTCAGAAGTACGGATAACCACACGATCCTTCCACTCTGGCTCTGCTAAAGCTTCGTAAGTGGATAGCTCCTCAGGTTTTACACGCTCTTTGTCATATACGATAACACGTGCGCGCTTAGTTAGACCAAACCATTGGTTGTCAACATCACGCAGTTTTTCTGGGACGTTTTCTGCAAGAACGTCACTTTCAATTGCTTGTAATAGCTCACTTTCTTTTGCTTGGTGAAGGTTACCAGCATCAGCTGTGATGAACACATCTGCTTCTGTTGCATCGCCTTCAATGCTTAGGCGCTCCATTAGCTCGTCGCCTTTTCCTTCCACGACATTCACTTTGATTCCAGTTTCTTCTTCAAACTTTTTGTAAAGCTCTTGATCTGCCTCATAGTGACGGCTTGTATATACGTTCACTACGTCTGTAGCCTTCTCTTCTCCATTATTATCAGAAGAACCATTGTTATTCGTACTGCTTACACAGCCTGTTAACGCTAACGCGAAAGTCAGCATTAAAGCTATTAAGATAGTTAATTTCTTCATTTCTGACACTCCCTATGTAAAATTAAACAAAAATGATAATCACTCTCACTACTACTATTGTAATGATAATCATTATCAAGTCAATACTTTTTCAAAAAAACAATGAAAATTCCATGAAACACACGAAACCTATTCCTTTCCATTTCCGTACTACTGAATAGGAGAGTGATAAACATGTACTTAACCATAAAAGAACCTACCAAAAAAATTTCAAGCCATGCTGTAAACGTTTGGAGAATGTCCAACACCATTGGTCACACTGTAGCACTCATTATTTTAGCTGTCTTGCTATACTGCAGTCATGCGTTCGGGTGGTACAGCTGGGTACCTATTGTCCTTTATATATTCATTGGCCTTTTTACCGTTTCTGCGATTTACTCGATCTTCATTGAGCCGACTTTTCTGCAACGAACATGGCGATATGAGGTGGATGAGGAGTTCATCCAGCTTAAGGAAGGGAAATGGAATGAAAGCCACACCATTATTCCAATGGAAAAAGTAGAGGTTGTTAAAACAGAGCAAGGACCTTTATTACGCAAGTTTCATTTATACAACATCGTGATTGGGACGACCACCTCAAGTCACACCATTCCGGCCATCCCGAAAGATCTTGCACTAGATTTAAAAGCGCGTATTGCAACATTTGCCAAGGTAACAGAGGATGATGTTGCGGAAGGAGAAGTAACAGATGAATCAGAGTAATAAGCGGTTTCATCCAGCCTGGATTGCCATCGCTTCTTTTAGCACAATAAAAAATTCGATTGCTGGGCTTCTCTTTCTTTTTGTAATAAAGATTAACTCCACATCTACTTGGGTGATTTGGGGAAGGTATATTTTTATCATTGCGTTGGTTTGCACCTTTGTTTTTCATGTTCTAAAGTGGTTTTCTCACCGCTATGAAATCAAGGAGCATGCGATTGTGTTAAAAGAAGGCGTGTTTGTGAAGAAACAGCGCACCATCTCATTTGAGCGCATTCAAAATCATCACACAAAAACAACCTTTCTACATAAATGGTTTGGACTAACCTCCTTAACGCTTGAAACTGGAACTGTGTTAGAGGATGGAGAAGTGGTCTTCCCTGTTCTTACCGTCGTAGAAAAGCAACGAATTCTGTCCTATTTGGAAAAAGAGAAGGAAGCTGCACACGGTGAAGGTGAAGCAACTACCTCCCCTCTACCGGAAGGAAGACGAGTTCATTTCCGTTCTACCAAAAAAGATATCTTCAAAGCTTCTTTTACGTCTCTAAGCTTTCTGGCAATCTTCCCTATCTTGCTTACCATTTATACGAATGTAGCTGATTATTTTAGCCTCGAGGATACGGCAGAAAGCGCTTTGGATTACTTGTTAATTCACTGGTGGATGCTCATTGTACTTTTTTTCATCGCCTTATCCATCTCAATTAAAATAGGCTATGTGAAAACCTCCATCAAATATGGAAACTTTGAAATCAGTGATGATAAGGAAAAAATTTATGTTAAAAAAGGAATCGGGAGTACCACTAATTTTGTGATTCCCAAGCACAAGGTGCAGGCTATTGTGCTGGAAGAACCCATTTTAAAAAGAATGCTCGGCCTTGTATCTATTAAACTCGTTAGTGTGGGAGCCATGACAGCAGAAGAAAAGGAAACGAGCTCACTCTATCCTTTTATGCCAAAAGAGGAAGCTTTTAAACTTATTGGCACCCTCCTTCCTAGTTATACATTGGAGCAACAGATGGATCGATTTCCATTGAAAGTACTTTGGTACAAGCTGCTTGTTCCTTACTATATAACGATAATCGCGGCGGTCGGTTTATTCATTTTCAAACCAGAATGGCTCTGGGCAGCAGGTATCATGTTTGTGCTTGCAGTGGTGACAAGGATACTTGATTATGTGTTTACTAGCTACCGACGGCTGGAGAATACCGTCCAAATACGAAAAGGCGGCTGGAGTACGACCACCTTTGTCACCCACTCTAGTAAAATTCAAGAGGTGTCGGTGGAGCACTCTTGGCTGCAGCGTAAATTTGGGATTGCTACTTTAACCTTCCACAACCGAGCAAACCCTAGTGAGTTAAATAGCCTTGCTGGAGTTTCGCGTGAGGAAGCAAGTGCTTTTTTTACCTGGTTTCAGGAAAAAAGAAAAGAGCGTGTGAAGAGAAAGAGGGCTTCTTAAATAGAGTAGGCGTAGTCCGGTGTGGGCTGCGCCTTTTTTGGGGGACTTTGGTACTGAGATCTCTGTCCTCAATTTCATAATTTGTCCACTTTCGAGATAATTAAGCCAACTTTTAAATAATTAATCCGCTTTCAAATTATTTAAGCGACTTTTTTATTTTTTTGTCCATTTGAGTCCATATAAAGGCCATTCGACAAAAATCGACACCCATCTACTTCCTTCCAACCCAAGCCTCCACTCTTAGTACCCCTTCTTCACATCTACCCTATTCGTTAACGGCTCCCCTGCCTCAATTTTCTCTAAGGTATCTAAAAAGCACGTTACCGCTTCTTCTGGTGTCGTGATAGCGGAAATATGCGGGGTAATCGTAATGTTCGGATGAGTCCATAGCGCACTGCTTGAAGCAAGTGGCTCTTCGTCAAACACATCCAATACTGCTCTGGCAACATTCTCATTGTCTAATGCACGCAACAATGACTCTGTTGCAACCGATTTTCCCCTGCCAACATTAATAAAAACAGCTCCATTTAACTTTGCAAAAAAAGCTTCATTATAAAAATGGGAGGTTTCTTTCGTTAAAGGTAACGTGTTGATCACATAATCGACCTCATGGAGAAGCGCGTCATCGACATCTGAGAGAGTCCTGTTTTGTTTAAAATGAGGCTTAGCACCCCCACTTAGAGAAACGCCATACACACAAACGCCGAAATAGGAAAGCATTCGCGCGACCTCCTGCCCGATTTCTCCTGTACCATAGATAATTACACGCTTTTCTGCCAGTGAGACTGGAGGAACCACCTTCCATTCCTTTTGCTGCTGTAGGTCTGCATACCGCTGATGATGCTGAAGGTTTTGCAGCATGTAACTTAGCACGTACTCTCCGATTTTTTGCCCAAAAGAGGTAATTGTTCTGGTTAGGAGCACGTCAGCTGGCCAGGCAGGCAACTCGAGGTACCGATCCACACCCGCTCCTAAAGCGTGCACCCACTTTACATGACGAAAATGGAATTGGCGAGTTGGTTGGAAGGCGACAAAAGCATCTGCCCAATCAAGGTCCTTTTCTGTTACGTTGTTCTCAGAGAGAAAACGCAGCTGTTTTCCTTGCAATTTTAATGGAACAAGCTGCGATAATTCTTTATATATTTTCCCAGTAAATAGAATGTTTTCCAGCTTCATACCAGCATTTTGCCTCCATCTGTTTAAGGTTCTTCAACTATGTGTAATAGTACACAATCGCATTACATCAGGCAACTACCACAGGTGCGAATGCGTTTTCATTTGAAAAAATGGTGTAATAATTGTAAAATAAGAGATGTAAATTTAAAATTAGGGGGAGTACGATGAAAAAGAAGAGTTTTCTAATTATCTCTATGACTCTAGTTCTATCTCTTTTTCTTGCTGCATGTGGCGGCGGAGAAGGTAACGGCGATGATCCAAAGTTAATGAGCATGCTAACGGGTGGAACGAGTGGTACATACTATCCACTTGGTGGAGCAATGGCAAAGATTATTACAGATGAAACAGGTATTCAAACGGACGCGGTTTCTTCTAACGCATCAGCTGATAACGTAGTTGCGCTTTCTAATGGAGAAGCAGAGCTGGCATTCGTTCAAACGGATGTTATGGCAAATGCAGTTGAAGGAACAAACGCATTTGAAGGGAAAGCAGTAGACAACGTATTGGCAATTGGGTCTCTTTACCCTGAAACGGTTCAAATCGTTACGCTTGCTGATTCTGGAATTACTAGTGTAGAAGATTTAAAAGGTAAGAAGGTTTCTGTAGGTGCACCTGGTTCTGGTACTTACATCAATGCTGAGCAAATCCTAGAGGTTCATGGTATGACAATGGACGACATTGATGCGCAAAACCTTGATTTCGGTGAATCTACTGGTGGAATCCAGGATGGAAACATCGATGCAGCATTCATCACTTCTGGTACACCAACTGGTGCGGTGGATGGATTATCTGCTACAAATCCTGTAAGCATCGTTCCAATTTCAAAGGAAAAAGTAGACGAGCTTGTAGAGAAATATCCATACTATGCAGCTGACACTATTAAAGCTGGTACGTATAACATGGAAAATGAAGTAAATACGGTAGCAGTTCTTGCGATGTTGGCTGTTTCCAAGGACCTTTCTGAGGACCTAGTTTATAAAATCACAAAAGCAATCTATGAAAATACGGATGCAATTTCCCATGCAAAGGGTGAATTCATCACACTTGAAACAGCAACGGATGGAATCGGAATTGATTTCCACCCAGGTGCTAAGAAATACTTTAAAGAAGAAGGTCTACTAGACTAATTCGATACGTACAACGGATTGACCGACACTCTATTTTCTGGTGCTGTCGGTCCTTCTTTTTGATTTTAGTAGGTGGTTTTTTATGAACAAATTGAAGCGTGCTATTATTTTATCCTCTATTACAGTTTTACTTGTAGTGGGGCTATTTTTTATCCCATTTCGAACCGCACTTGTTTTCTATCAACGAAATACAGAAAACATTCAAGCCTATCTCCCCATAAAAGAACAGGAAACATTTCAAATCATCTTCAGACATTCCATTCACTTAACGGATGTGGTGGAAAAGTATCAGGTGAGAGATGACCACCAAATTGTCCAAACCGAAATTGTTTACGAGGAATTCGGGATCGGCATGCCATCCAATGCACAAGATGGAGAAGAGTTTGTATATGAAGATGGTAAATATCATATAAAAAACTTAAACAATGTCTTCCCCTCTATGAATATACGAAACGGGAAAACCGTTTCGAAAAACCGCCTCCTCTGGGGGGAGAACGGCGAAAAGATGGTATGGTTTAACACATACTTTCCCCCAGGAGATTGGTATAATGTAAGAGTAGAAAAATTAACACTGTGGCAGTGTATGAAAGGAATGAAAATAGATGAGTGACATGAAAGATAAAGTAGAGATGACAGCGGAAGAACAAGAAAAGCTCTTGGAAAAATACGACCCAGAAGCGCAAACTCGTAAGCTATCTGGATATGCTGCAAAAGTGATTTTCTTGTTGTTGATTGCTTTTTCTTTGTTCCAGCTCTACACAGGAATTTTCGGGCAACTCACTGCATATTTGCAAAGAACCGTTCACTTAGGCTTTGCCCTTACACTTATCTTCTTGCTATTTCCAGCAAGAAAAGGCTCTGATAAAACAAAGATAGCTTGGTATGATTACATTCTAGTCGGATTAACCATTGTTGTTTGTGGTTATTGGCCAGTCTTTTATGAAACGCTCGTCCAACAAATCGGTAGCATTGATATGGCGCAAACCATTATCGGAGGCTTGGCGATTCTTTTAGTTATTGAAGCAACGAGACGTGCGATTGGACTACCTATCACCATCATCGCTGTGGTGTTTATGATTTATGCATTATTTGGCCCGTATATGCCAGGCATGCTCATTCACAGAGGGTTAAGCCTTACACAATTAATTCAAACGATGTTCTTTACCACAGATGGGATTCTAGGAACACCGTTACAGGTATCATCTACCTATATTTTCTTGTTCTTATTATTTGGTGCATTCCTCGTTCAGACCGGGGTAGGGAACTATTTTAATGATCTTGCAATCTCGCTTGCCGGAAGACGTACTGGTGGGCCAGCAAAGGTCGCGATTTTCTCCAGTGCCCTGCAAGGAACGATTTCCGGAAGCTCGGTTGCGAATACGGTAACAACTGGTTCTTATACGATTCCATTAATGAAACGACTCGGTTATCACCGTAACTTTGCTGGTGCCGTTGAGGCCGCTTCCTCTACCGGTGGACAAATTATGCCACCAATTATGGGTGCCGCCGCCTTCTTAATGATTGAATTTGCGGGAGTACCTTATTGGGAAATCGCGAAAGCCGCGACCATTCCTGCTATTCTTTATTTTTCAGGAATATGGATCATGACGCATCTGGAAGCGAAAAAGCAAGGCTTACATGGACTTCCAAAAGAAGAAATTCCAAGCAAAATGGTCGTATTGAAGAAAATTCATTTATTACTACCTATATTAGTTATTGTCTTCTTATTGTTTAACGGATTTAGTATTGAAAGAACCGCCTTACTAGGTATTTTAAGTGCGATTATTGTGAGCTTATTTAGAAAAGATACAAGAATTACACCTTCGAAATTTATGTTGGCACTTACTTCTGGTGCACGAACAGCGCTAGGCGTTGCAGCAGCGACTGCATGTGCTGGTATCATTGTTGGGGTTGTAACGAAAACAGGTCTTGGACTAAAGCTTGGAAACAGCTTGGTAAGTATGGCTGCTTCTATTACTTCTACTCCTACTCTGTTATTGCTTTTAACGCTGTTCTTTACGATGATTGCTTCGATCATCCTTGGGATGGGTTCACCAACAACAGCAAATTACATTATTACATCAACCATTGCCCTGCCAGCGATCTTAGCGCTGAATGATCAGCTTGAGGTAGCCATTCCGGTGCTTGCTGCACATATGTTTGTGTTCTACTTCGGAATTGTGGCAGATATCACCCCACCTGTTGCACTAGCAGCCTTTGCAGCAACAGGGATTTCTAAAGGTGAACCAATCAGAACGGGAATCAATGCCTCTAAGCTTGCGATTGCGGCATTCATCATTCCGTATATGTTTGTGTTCCAGCCACAACTACTGATGATTGATACGACTATCCCGCAGGTGAGCTGGATACTTGTCACTTCTATCGTTGGGATGATTTCCATCGGTGCCGGCCTCATCGGCTTCTGGTATCGAAAGCTTCATTGGATTGAGCGTATTCTGTCTGTTGCAGTTGGACTTTTACTCATCTATCCTGAGTCGAATACTGACATCTATGGATTTGTAGCATTTGGAATCATGCTCGCTTTACAGATTTTCTGGAAGCGTAAAGATTCTGGAAAAGGTTCCGTTGTAAAAGAAGCATAAGAAAAGAGTGTTTTCGCAAATTTTGCTGCTTCTGCGTATAATTTAGAGCTACGTAATTAACGTTACTGTCGTGCTCTTTTCGGGGAAGAATATTTAAATATGAGATAATTTTTGTTCACTTAAAGATTGGAAAAAGTCTTAAAGCCGACTTTTTCCTTGTTGATAGCAACAATCTTTAAGAAAAGAGCCTAGAAAAAGCCAAATCACTAGGTAGGTTACCTTCCAGTGATTTGGCTTTTTTTACGTGACTTTTTCCAACACGCTAAACAATTTCGCTCTTTTTTTATACTGTTCCTGCGCTTCTTCCACAGAGATTTCTCGAAAACGGAAATTTGTCCCTGGGGGAGCCTGGGCAAGCAAGGAAATATCAGTGGAAATGACGGTTGCTATTCTCGTATATCCACCGGTTGTTTGCCTGTCTGCCATTAAAATAATCGGGTTACCATCAGCAGGTACTTGAATCCCGCCAAGCGGAATGGCTTCTGAGATGATATCAGCAGAAGTCACGTGTTCAAGCGTTGGACCTTTTAAGCGGTAGCCCATTCTGTCAGACTGTGGGGTAATTTGATAGGTGGATGTCAGAAAGGTCTCCACTGCAGCATCTGTAAACGCAGCAAGATGTGGGCCCAAACAAACCCTGATTTCCATTTCCTTTTGGTAGGTAGGAATTTCGTCTGGGTGCAGGGATCGCCCTGTTCTACTGCCGTTTGCTGAGGTCCCGTACAAAATATCTTCCCGTTGAAACGCTCTTCCCTCTAGACCACCGAGGCTTCCCTTTAAAAAGGTTGATTTGCTTCCCATGGCTTCTGGAATCGAAAAGCCTCCTGCCAAGCAAAGATAGGCACGGGCACCTGAAATTGGTTTTCCAAACTCCACAATTTCGCCTTTTTTCACTTTAAAGCTTTTCCACATCGGAGCAGGCTGTCCGTTGACTTTTGGAGACAGGTTCCCGCCACAAATGGCAATGACGACATCTTCAAGCGCCTTTAGCTCTGGTCCCATCAAGGTTACCTCGATGCCCGCTTCTCCTGCAGGATTCCCCACAAGCAGATTGCCGATTTGCAGAGAAAAATCATCCATCGCGCCTGACACCACCACGCCGTATTCCTGAAAGCCTGTTCTGCCTTTATCCTGAAAGGTAGTTAGGAGGCCTGGCTTTGTGACTTTAAATACAGCGCTACTCATGATGCAACACTCCAAAAGGCTCGATGGCAATGTTCTCAGCAAGCAGCGACTCTCTTAAACTTTTAACAAACGCCAATGCCTCTGATTCGTCGCCATGCACACAAATAGTATCTGCTTGAATGGAAATATCCTCCCCATTTACAGCCGTTACTTTGCCTTCATGCAGCATTCGGATCACCCGTTTTACCGCCACATCCGCATCATGTATCATGGCATGAGGTTCTGTTCTTGGTGTCAGCGTTCCGTCAGGCTGATAGGTTCGATCGGCAAAAACCTCCTGTGCTACCTTTAGGCCTACTTGTTCTCCTGCTTTTACGAGCTCACTTCCTGCCAGGCCAAAAAGAACGAGGGATGAGTCAATCGCATAAACCGCTTTTGCGATAGCGATGGCGATTTCCTGATTTTTTGAGGCCATGTTGTAAAGCGCACCATGCGGCTTCACGTGATGCACCCTTGTGCCGTTAACAGTGGCCGCCGCTTGAATTGCACCAATTTGATACACAACCATATTAAAAATTTCATTTGGATGCATGTGGACATTTCTGCGTCCAAAGCCAGCGAGATCCGGGAATCCTGGATGTGCGCCGATAGAGACTCCAAGCTTTGTTGCCTTTTTTACAGTATCCATCAAAACGTTATGGTCTCCTGCATGGTACCCACAAGCGATATTGGCGGAGGAAATGTACTGAAGTACTGCTTGGTCATTTCCGATTGTATAAGCCCCAAAGCTTTCCCCTAAGTCACTATTTAAATCAACCCTACTCATCCTCATCCGCTCCCTTTTCTCTTGTTTTCACGGAGTAGCTGCCATTTTTGATTTGTTCTTTAATGGCTTGGAATTCCTCTTTATCTATCGAAACAAATTGCAAATAATGGCCTGCTTTTAGTAGAATCGGCTCCTCTTCTGTTGGGTCATAGAGCTTGATTGGTGTTTGTCCGATAATCTGCCAGCCTCCTGGGGTTTCAAGCGAATAAACGCCCGTCTGTTCCCCAGCAATCCCAACCGAGCCTGCTGGAATGTTCGGTCGTGGATTTTCCCGTCTTGGTGTAGCAAGCTGTTTATCCATGCCGCCAAGATACGGAAATCCTGGTACAAAGCCCATCATGTAAATGTAGTATTCTTTTTCCGAATGGATGGAGATAACCTCTTCTTCCGTTAAGCCATGGTAGCGAGCGACTTCTCCTAAATCCGACCCTTCTTCTCCACCATACAAGGTCGGAATTTCATACACTTTTGCAGCATGCGTTTCTGGTTCATCTTGTATATTTTCTTTTACTTCAAGTAATCGTTCATGCAATTGTTGATACAATATGGCGTCAGGTTGGTAAAAAATCGTTAAGGTGGTGTAGGCAGGTACCCACTCCATGACGCCTTTTATCGGATGTTTCCGTAAATATTCCGCAAACCTTCTGATTTGTGTGTTCGTTTCTTTTTTTATTTCATCCCCAAATGACAGTTGAATGCCCGTGTCTCCTAGTGGGAAAAACGAAATGTTCAAGCCACTTTCCCCCTCTCTTTTCACCTTAGATAATTAATCTATAGTTTTGTTGATTAGTGTCATGACGAGTAGTGCTTGCTGGGTGGTTCTAGCTGACTGTTCACGGCCAACCGCGCTTCATTCACCTTCCGTTGAGCGCTACTCGCTAATTCTATGAAAATAATTGAGGGAGCTGGTTCATTAGGGTGACACCTGCCAGATAAGCAGTCGCAATAAGCACAATACCTCCGAATATCGTTAGCCATAATGGATGCTGATAGTCTCCAACTACTGATTTTTTGTATGCGGCAATTAACAGTGTCCCAAGTGCTACAGGTAAAATAAGTCCATTAAATGCTCCTGCTAAAATTAACAAGAGAACTGGCTCCCCGATAAAAGCAAAAATGATAGTAGAGACGACAATAAAGCCGATTATAAACCAGGAGTTATGACGGTTGACCGTTTTCGATAATGTTCGTAAAAAAGAAACAGAGGTATATGCCGCACCGACTACAGAGGTGATACCAGCAGCCCACAGAACTATTCCAAACATTTTGTACCCGACCATTCCAGCTGCTTCCATGAAAACGGATGCTGGTGGGTTTGCAGGATCAAGCTTAAAGCCTGTAGATACGACACCAAGTACGGCAAGAAATAGAAAAATACGCATAATGGACGCAATCACAATACCTGATACCGAACTTTTCGTCACCTGGTGGAGATTTTCCTTCCCGCTAATGCCGGCATCTAGTAAACGGTGTCCCCCAGCAAAGGTGATATACCCACCAACGGTTCCTCCAACAAGGGTGATGATGGCAAACACATCAATCTTTTCTGGAACGAAGGTGCGCAAGGCTGCCTCGCCAACCGGGGGATTACTTTTAAATGCTACGTACAACGTTAACAACAGCATCATCAACCCAAGCGCACGAGCAATCTTGTCCATCGCCACTCCCGCTTCTTTGGAGAGGAAAATGGCAATGGCAATAGCGGCAGTAATAATGGCGCCAATTCGGACATCAAGACCGAAGAGTACATTCATCCCCATCCCTGCTCCACCGATATTCCCAACGTTAAAAGCAAGGCCACCTAGTGCCACTGCAAAGGCAAGGAAATAGCCGAGTCCTGGTAACACCATGTTTGCGATGTCCTGTCCACGCTTTTTGGACACGGCGATGATTCGCCACACATTAACCTGCACACCGATGTCTAAAATTATCGACATCAAAATAACGAAACCAAAGCTTGCCAGGAGCTCTTCTGTAAAGACCGCTGTTTGCGTGAGGAATCCGGGACCAACAGCAGACGACCCCATCAAGAATGCTGCTCCTAAAAGAACACTCCAGTTGCTTTTTGGCTTTTGTAAGGAATCATAGGTCCTATTATTATTTTCTGTCATTTTTTAGCCTCCATCTGGTTGTGTTTGCGCTTACTTTTTTTGGTAAATCCTTCAATGATATATTATTCCGCTATATTAACATATAAATGAATTGACTGACAATTTTCGGCCGTATTGTTGTAAAAAATGAAAAGGGTTGACTTGAATGTAATTGGTTTGTAAAAAAGCTTTGATGATCACTCTTGGACTATAGACATAACAAAGCTAATTGCACTTGGGAAAAGCGAGGTAGAAACACACTCTAGACATCAAAAACCCACCTTGTTAAAAGGGATAACTAAGAGAGGCCTACAAAAAAAGAACCCATAATCACCCACGATTATAGGTTCTTGCTCTTCAATTTAAGACGATCTCTTTTTGTTTTGCATGGAGGCCAAGGGTTTTGGCAGTCGATGCATGAATATCTTCGAATAGAGCTGGATTGTCAGAGAGGGATACACCGTAAGAAGGAATCATCTCTTTGATTTTTGCCTGCCATTCGAACATGTGCTGCGGGAAGCATCTTTCCAATACTTCGAGCATGACATGAACAGCTGTAGAAGCACCAGGAGAGGCACCAAGTAAGGCAGCAACAGAGCCATCGGAAGCACTTACCACTTCGGTACCGAACTGAAGCGTTCCTTTGCCTGCGTCTGTATCCTTAATTACCTGCACACGTTGGCCGGCAACGACGATTTCCCAATCCTCCGCTTTTGCATTAGGAACAAATTCGCGGAGCTCTTCCATCCGTTTTTCCTGTGACAGGAGCACCTGCTGAATCAGATACTTCGTTAGCGCCATTTCCTTAAAGCCTGCAGAAAGCATGGTCAGAAGGTTGTTTGGCTTAACAGAGGTAACGAGATCCAGATTGGAGCCTGTTTTCAAGAATTTTGGTGAGAAGCCTGCAAAAGGACCGAACAGTAAGGATTTTTTGTTATCGATATATCGGGTATCAAGGTGAGGCACCGACATTGGCGGCGCGCCGACCTTTGCTTTTCCGTATACTTTAGCATGGTGCTGCGCGACGATTTCTGGATTTTTACATACTAAAAACAATCCACTTACAGGGAAGCCGCCTATTTGTTTGGACTCTGGTATGCCGGTTTTTTGCAGCAAGTGTAAGCTGCCTCCACCACCGCCTATAAAAACAAATTTTGCATGGTGAGATTCGGTCTTTCCAGTTTTTTCGTTTTGCACTTTTACTTCCCAGCCACCGTCGCTATCACGCTTTAAATCTTTTACACTATGATTATAGTTAAGCTCCACGTTTTGCTTTTTTAAACGTTCAAACAGCATGCGTGTTAATGCCCCGAAATTCACATCTGTTCCAGAATCAATTTTTGTAGCAGCTATAGGCTCCTTGGCGGTACGCCCTTCCATCATAAGCGGCATCCATTCCTTGAGCTTGTTTGCATCGGTGGAGAATTCCATTCCTTTAAAGAGCGGATTTGCTGACAGCGCTTCCATCCTATTTTTCAAAAAGGTGACATTATCTTGGCCTTCTACAAAGCTAATGTGAGGAATTGGCATGATAAAGTCTTCTGGTTTTTTGATCATTTTTGTTTGTACAAGATAGGACCAAAATTGTCTGGAGATCTGAAACTGCTCATTCACTTTTACGGCTTTACTAATGTCTACGGTGCCATCTGCCTTCACGGATGTATAGTTAAGCTCACATAAAGCTGCATGCCCTGTTCCAGCATTGTTCCATTCATTTGAGCTCTCTTCTCCGGCGCTTGACAATTTTTCAAACACTTTAATGTTCCATTTTGGTGCTAATTCCTTTAATAATGCCCCTAAGGTTGCACTCATGACTCCAGCACCAATTAAGATAACGTCTGTTTTTTTCTGCGAGTTGCTCATTATTACGTCCACATCCCCTATATTTATAAAAGAGCCAGCACACCTGCATTTGTATAAAAGAGGGTGCTTCACCTAAAACATACTAAATCTATCTTAATTATCATCATATCATAATTTGCAAGAATTTTTTATAGTGGAAATTATCTACTATTATCTGATTATTATAAACGATTTAGCCGGCAGAAAAAAGAGAGAAGTCCTTCCAATTGGCTGTTTTAACCAGCGCAGACAATCCTGTCTCTCCCACTATCCTTAGCTTCATAAAGCAGCATGTCCACTTTTTCCACAAGCTGACCAGGATTTTCTCCGTTCTGTTTTGCCATCCCAAAGCTCATCGTGACTGAGAACGTCTCTTCTTTACATTGGAAAAGATGAGATGCAACCGCTTGCTTAATCTCCTCTAGCACCTCGGTTACTTCTGATTGTCGCTCATAATAGAGAATCAGTGCGAACTCTTCTCCACCATACCGGAATACCTTTCCATGTTTTTCAGGGACAAAAGATGATAGTATATCTCCAATTTGTCGCAACACCCTATCTCCCATCACGTGGCCATATTTATCGTTAATTGACTTAAACTTATCAATGTCTGTGAGCGTCAGATAAAAATCCACGCCATTGTCTAAATCTTTTCGCAGGCATTCCTGAAAAGAACGATGGTTTAATAGATTGGTAAGGTAATCGCGGTTGGCCGCTTCCACCAACATGCTGTTCTCGGAATGATGCTTCCGTTCTCTCGAAACAATAATTCCGCATAACCCGCCAATTAAAAGCAAGAATAACACGGCACTAAAATAGTCAATGAACGGGTGAAGAGAAGTGGCTTCCTCTCTCTGCATGAAAAAAATGATCGAGTACACGAGCGTAAATAAGCCCGCTGCAATCATTCCGCCAAGAAATCTCCAATAGACTGCCACATGCAAAATAATTAAGTAGGCTAGCGGAAAAAGTGGACTTGCGAGGCCACCAGTTAAGGGAATAAGGGCAGAAAAGGCAATAAAATCAAAGACTGGCCCACCCTTTGTCATGGTGGTATACATTTTTGAACCCTCAGGGGATTTATGTAAATAGTAATCAGAAAAGCCCATATAGATGAAACCGAAGATAACGAGTAGCACAAATAACATTAGCTTCTGGAAGTCAGGTTGCGCCACATATTGAATACTGAAAACCACAATTGACAGCACTAAAAAAAACCAGCGCAACGAAGAAAAAATCACTTCAAGAGCATGGTGTGATTGGTACGCACGATCTAGCAAAGCTTTCATTCCGTCCACATCCTGTAAAATACTTTTACCTTTTTACATTATAAAGGAAAAATGGAGGGAAGCTACTATATTTTGCTTAGAAAATGGAGTTTGTTTAGGAATACGAAAGATGATGGGGAAGCATGGGGTCCGGATTGGATACCTATATGGGGTATTTACAGCGGTGATTCAGCGAATATCTAAATATATCAGCGAAAACGGATGGGAATGTGGCGAAAATTTTATTTATTCAGCGGAAAGTTCACTTATTTTCAGCGAATAAAAAGATATTTCAGCGAAAGCCTCCATCCGCTTCTATTTTAAATTGCATATACCCCTACAGGTTGAATGTTGACCGTAGAACTGAACACCTGAAGGGGGATGGAAAAATGGGGTTGGCTCAAACTCGCCACTACTCTTCCTTCACCATTTTCCCAATATAAAACACATAGCATTGCCGGTCCTCGTCGATTTCTGTGGAGTCTACGTGACATTCGCCAACGCCTGGGATGTGCACAACATCTTTTAGCAAGAATTTGAGTGCCTGCCAATGACTTTCTAGGGCTTCCGTATGAAGAAGCGGCATGTCCTGAAGGTATTTAAATTCACGAAATTCCATGTGGATGCCCTCAGGATACGTTTTTTCTTTATAAAAATTTCTAGCCAAATCGTCTCTTTCCACAGTCAACGTCTCGGTATTGTTATTTACTGTACCTTCATTGCATACTAATTTGTATTGAACACCATTTTTAATGAAGTAGGTACAAAGCTGGCGCGCGTAAATCTCGTCCTCGCTGATGCTGCCTTTTTTGTATTCATAGATGGGTTCGTAGCTTCCTCGGTCGTGTAAATAATAAATTAATTCCACTCGGATACACCTGCTTTTTTTAGAATTGTCCTGTCCTTCCATCATAGCAAAAAACCTGCGAAAATATTAAAATATTTCCCCTTTTATTTCCTTTTTTTGTTACTATTAGTTTAGTTGATTTTTGTAAGCTCTTTTCTCAAAGCTTGTTGCTGTTTTCATGAAAAAAGTTGAACTTTTTTCCCCACTTTCACGAAAAGAGCACGACATCAAATGTCGGTACGTGTCTTAGAACGATGCGAAACAGCAACCACTTTTGCGAAAAAAGCTATTTTGCAGGAAAGGAGTAGGCCTTATGACAAAAACGAAGAAAGTATTAACGAGTGTTTCTGCTACGATATTTGCGTTAGGAATGACTGGTTGTGGATCAGAGGAAGACACCTTGCCAGAAGTCCCATCGGATGATCGTTGTCAGGAGTATGAATGGGATAACGAAGAGGGCGTTTATGTTTGTGATGATGATGATTCAGATTATTATCGTAGCTATTATCACGGCGGCAGTTTTTTTAAGAACAAATCCGCGTTAAAAAATAATTCTTCCTATAAAAGTTATCGGAACAGCACCACCTTTAAATCGAATACTTCAACGAGTAAAGGCTTCGGCAGCGGCTCATCTTTTTCTGGAGGATGAGGGAAATGAGTAGGCATGTAAATCAGACAACACGAGATGATTTTTATGGAAGGTATCCTACTTTTTGGAGCAATTTATATGGTCAGGAATATGCCCTTTTCACACTTCATGAGATTGAATCAGAGGAAGCAGCTCACATTCGCCAAGTAACCTATAGAGTGGGCCGAATTTTTTCCAAGATGGCGAAGCTGCTGCGAAAGCTCGATGAGGATACGCTACTGGAGCTTGGATATCCGAAAGAGACCTTGCCGTATCTAAAAATAAAGACTACGGAAGCAGAGTCCGTTATCTCGCGTGTGGATCTGGTGAAAACGAAGGATACATATAAAGTGTTAGAGATTAATAGTGACACCCCAACGTTTATTAAAGAGTTGTTTCATATCAATGGGGAAGTGTGTAAGGAGCTACAGCGCGAGAATCCGAACAATCAAGAAGAGGAACGTTTGGGAAAAAGCGTTAAGAATGCTATTTTTGAAAGCTATCAGGATTTAGGGAAAAAGGATTTTCCAAACATTGTTTTTACGTCTCATGAAGAGAATTTCGAGGACAAACAAACGGTGTTGTACTTAATGGATATTTGTAAACTTCCTGCTCGGTATGTTCCTCTTCATAAGCTGCAAATTGCAGATGGTGAGGCGCTTCTTGATGAGGAAGGCAGCGTGATTGATGTCCTTTACCGTCAGACGTTTCCGATTGAATCGCTTATTCTTGATAAGGATGCGGAAACTGGGGCAAGTGTTGGACTCCAATTGTTAGAGCTTGTTCGTCTGAAAAAGCTTGCTGTCGTCAATCCCTTGAGTGCTTTCTTGCTTCAGTCTAAAGCGGTGCAAGCCGTAATTTGGGGACTTCATGAACAAAAAAGCGATTATTTTACAGAAGAGGAGCATCAGTGGGTCCGTGAGTATTTTCTCGCCACCTACCTTGAGCCTTCACCGTTTCTTGCCTCGGGGACAAAGTATGTGGAGAAACCGACGTTTGGCAGAGAAGGTGATTCGGTTAAAATTTTCGCGCCAACTGGTGAAAAAGTAGAGGAAGATCCGAACAATAGCTATATCGACTATGTGCAGGTGTATCAGGAGTATATCGACCTGCCGGAGGTTTCATTTCAAATAAACCATGAGGAAAAACAGGGCCATATGATGATTGGTACTTTCCTTGTGAATGAACAAGCAAGTGCATTTGGCTACCGTATTGGCAAACAAATCATCGATAATTTATCTTACTTTTTGCCTGTGGGGCTTAAAGAAACGAAGGAGTGAAAGAAATGGGCAGCTATTTAGCGTCTTTTGGGATGTATGCAGGAACAGCATTTGTTCTCTTATTTGTTGGTTTATTTTTATTTGATTTAACCTCAAGAAATGAAAAAATCAAAAAGGTGGGGCAAGGAAATACAACGGCCGCACTTGTTATGGGTGGAAAGCTTCTCGGATTGGCTTTTGTCATTGGGTCTGCGATCGCACACTCTGTCTCCTTCTTGGACATGGTAATTTGGGGAGTCATCGGGATTATCGCCCAAATCGTGTTTTACGTGCTAGCTGAAGTAGCAACGATTAATTACAGCATTAAGGAAGCCATCAACGAAGACCGCGTATCTGTCGGGATTTTGCTCATGATGTTCTCGCTTTCGATTGGTTGGATTATTGCTAGTTCGTTGACGTACTAAAAATAAAGAGCTGCTCAGAAGGTTGGAAATTAGCCAACTTTCTGAGCAGCTTTTTTTGATATTTTGGGTGAATGGGGACAGCAGAGGATGGATTTCCTGCTTTGTTGTCTCCATTTGGACTCTATGAAGACATTAGCACTTCCTGTTGGCCTTTTGTTGTCCTCATTTGGCCTCTATGAAGACATCTCTGCTTCCGGGGCTTCCTCTGGTGTCCTCATTCCGACTCTATGGAGACATCTCGACCTCAGGGGCTTCCTCTGTTGTCCTCATTCCGACTCTATGGAGACATCTCTGCTTCCCGGGCTTCCTCTGTTGTCCTCATTCCACCTCTATGAAGACATCTCGACCTCGAGGGCTTCCTCTGTTGTCCTCATTCCGACTCTATGGAGACATTTCTGCTTCAGGGGCTACCTCTGTTGTCCTCATTCCACCTCTATGAAGACATCTCCACCTCGAGGGCTTCCTCTGTTGTCCTCATTCCATCTCTATGAAGACATCTCGACCTCGAGATCAACCTCTGTTGTCCTCATTCCGACTCTATGAAGACATCTCTGCTTCCGGGGCTACCTCTGTTGTCCTCATTCCACCTCTATGAAGACATCTCCACCTCGAGGGTTACCTCTGTTGTCCTCATTCCACCTCTATGAAGACATCTCGACCTACGGGGCTACCTCTGTTGTCCTCATTCCGCCTCTATGAAGACATCTCCACCTCAGGGGCTACCTCTGTTGTCCTCATTCCCCCTCTATGAAGACATCTCCACCTCGAGATCAACCTCTGTTGTCCTCATTCAGCCTCTATGGAGACATCTCCACCTCGAGGGCTACCTCTGTTGTCCTCATTTCGCCTCTATGAAGACATCTCGACCTCGAGATCAACCTCTGTTGTCCTCATTCCACCTCTATGAAGACATCTCCACCTCGAGATCAACCTCTGTTGTCCTCATTCCGACTCTATGAAGACATCTCGACCTAGAGATCAACCTCTGTTGTCCTCATTCATCTCAACATACCCCTCTACCTAAGCTCAACCCACCTTAAATTTCGCTTCATAGGTGTCCTTATCACAAATAATATAAAGCTTCGCACCGCTCGGAATTTTCTCATCGAGCCTTCTGTTGATGTTCAAATCTTTCCCGTTGGACAATAAGGTTGCCCCTTTTTCAAGAATTTCGTGGAAGGCTTGCTTGTAGGTGCTCCAAGATGGGTCTGCCGTAATTTCATAGACATTATCGCCGTGCATTCTGCTTGTTAATTGTCTAAATAGATGGGTTGAACCATTATACAGGGTGGCCTTTGCCATCAGGCGTGATGCCGTTTCCCCAGAGATCACGAACTCATCTACCTTGGCGTGGGAGAAATTCGGGATACTTTTTTCCTTGCGAATTTCCACGATCGTATAAACATTGCGGTTATGTAAGGTTGAGAGTCTTTCAACGGAGGAAGCAACTAGCAAGGTCTTCCCGTCAGAAAGCGATGCATCCTCAATTGTGTCATCAGAGAAAATCGTCACAGATTTTGCCTCTAAGACATTAGCTTGTAATAGCACGCTATCCTCGCTCGCATCTCCTTGCACATAATCAATCTCTAAATCTCCCGGTTTCGTTTTCTTCGTATCAATTAGCACAATTGGCGCGTTTGGATTATCCTCTCGAATCTCCTCAATTGTTTTAGCTGTTTTCTCTGTCCAGCCAACAAAAATAAAATGATTCGTCTTCTTGCTATTCAATTTCCCTTCCTCCTTTAAGCGTTGATACAACGACAAAAGATTAACAACCTTTCCAATCAACACCCCTATTAGTCCAATACCAAAAACAAATAAAAACATTGCAAAAATTTTCCCTGGCACGGTGGCTGGTGAAACATCTCCATATCCCACCGTTGTTACGGTCGTCATCGTCCACCAAACTCCCTCAAAAAAAGTGGGAAACGTGTCTGGCTCTAACGCATGTATGACAAACGAACTCCCAGCAATGACAAGAAAAGAAACTAGCACAATCCCAAAATTGTTCGTTTTCATCATGTTTTTAAAGAAACGTTGCAAAATCCACACTTAGAAGGTTCCTCCTTTACTTTTTCTCTTTCTCTATTTTAGCATTTATCTTTACTACTTTAGTAGGGGGAGAAAGGTTTCAGTTTTCGTTGCGAATAGACTGATTTTAGAAAGGTTCTTGAGGATTTTCAGTGAAAGTTAGGTCGGTTCCTATACCCCTAGTAGGTATATACACGTGTGATTCAGCGAAAATCTAAATATATCAGCGAAAACAGGGGGGATTCTGGCGACAATCACATTTTTTCAGCGATCATTCACCTATTCAAGCGAAAATAAAAATAATTAAGCGAATCCATTTTTTATCAGCCTTTTTCATTGGGTATACCCCCACCTTTTTTGCTTTCCACCCTTGCTTTAGTTGCACCAATTAACAGTCCAATTCCAAGCAACACCAGCAACATCCCCAACCACGAGGTGCCACTTAAACGTTCCCCTAATAAGAAAACCCCTAGCATGGCCGCCGTTAATGGTTCTCCTAAGGCCAAGGTCACTGCCGTAGAAGAGGAAACGTGCCTCATCCCTTTGGCGAACAATAAATAGGCGATGCCTGTTGCCATAATGCCAAGGTGAAGGCTAACACTTATGCCTCGACTACTCGCTATCCAAGAAAGATCAAACATAAATAATAGTGGAAGTAAAAACACAGCACTAAGCGTGAACACTACAGCCACGACAGCTAACGAAGAATAGTTACCTACTAAGTTACGGCTGACAATCGCATAAATGGCAAAGGATAAACCGGCCCCTAGCGCCATCACCAATCCAACAGGGTCAACCATGACAGATTCTTTGTTCAAAAACAGCAGCATGCACCCGAAGATGGACAAAAAGGTCGACATCCACCACACCCTATTCGGACGCCTTTTTAAGAAAATCCATTCCATCAAACCCGATAAAATGGGAGCACTACCGATTGCAACCACGGTCCCAATAGCGACCCCAGTTTTCGTTACGGCTGAGAAAAACAACGGCTGATACATTGCCATGCTAAGGGCGGCGACAATCGTTGCTTTTAGAGGCCAATTTTTCAAGCTTAATTTTCCTGTAACTAGAACTAGCAGTAGTAAAAAGATGCCGCCAACAGCTAAGCGGACAGCGCCAATGGCAACGGGATGTGCGGATACGGGGGCAAATGCCTGAGCGGTTCCAGTTGTTCCCCAGAGCAAGGCTGCCATTAAAATAAGAAAGGGGGCTATTTTTTCGTTCACAAATACTCACTCCAATAAAAAAAGAATAGTTAAACCTAGCATAGAAAATCTCGCTCCAATTTTCTTTACCAAGTTTAATATTCTTTTTATCCTTTATGAAGCGTTCTGAATGTTTGCGGCGGCACTCCTTCTGTGCGGCCAAACCAGCGGGTAAAGGAGGATGCATTCTCAAAGCCCAGCTCCTCACTGATTCTTGACATCGACCATCCACTAGAAAGTAACAGATGTTTTGCCTCCTTCAAGCGAAGCTCCGATACATAGGCTTTCAGGCTTTTCCCCGTACGTTTTTTAAACCAGGCAGAATAATAAACTGGATGATAATGCTCCATTTCCGCTAGCGTTTCTACCCTTAAGGCTTCCTTATAGTGGTTATGAAGATAGTCAATGGATACCGGATTAGCGTGTTGAAGCTTGCTGGTCACATATCTCGTTAAATCTCCTAAGGCCGACTTGTTATCCTGCCTTCCCGCCTCCTCCAATAGCAAATAGCGTATGGATGTCCATTGCTGATCCAAAGGAAGATACATACTGCTCGTACCTTCGGGTAAAAGGTACGTCGGCACATCCAAGATTAAAAATTCATTCCGATCCTCGGAACGAAAGTGATGATCGTAGGTTGGAGGCAGATAAAAAAAGGAATCAGGTTTCAGGTTAATCTCCTGCCATTCTGTCTGAATATCCAACGAGCCTTGTAACGGAAACAAAAACTGCCCATATTCATGCTGGTGGGAGGTTAGCTCTCTCTTATAAGACCTCTTTTCACAGGTGAGTTGGTGCATGTGAATTCCTCCTTTATTGGGACGAGGGACCTGTCCGAGACTACTGAAAAAGGGGCTTTTTTATAAGCTGTTAAGCACAACGGTTTCGTCTTTCACTTTTTTTCACAGGAAATACCAATATATTGGAAAATAATCCGGGACTTAGTCCCTTTTTAGAGGATAGTATTGCTGCTATCCTCTTTAAATTTACGGCTAATGCAGTTAACTTGGCTTGTAAGGCCATGCTTTTTAGATCGTACCATTTGGCACGATCTAATCCATGGAAATTTTTCATCTCGCCATTTTTCCATTCTTGGCAAGCTCTTTTCCTGTATTCTTCTTTAAACTCATCCATTTTTTGTTCCTGGCTGTATTGATAAAATTCTGGAGTATTTATTCCCAATTCTAATACTCTACCTATTGTCTTACCAGTAATACAAACCTCTCGGATGGGACAGTGTCGACATTGTTCTTTTTCAAAGTAATATTTGTAAGCCTGTCGGTGCTTACCTTTCTTATGATGCTTTCGTATAGTGTTATTGCCCTGGGCACAGAACCACTCATCTGAGTCTTTATTATAACTAAATAAATCTTCATCAATTTTATAAGCCATTTCACTGACTGGTATGTAGGACTTAGCCTCAATTTCTTTAATTTTATCGAGTATCGGTCTTCGAAAATAAGCTTTATCACCATATACCTTTTCTATCTTTAAGCCACTCTTTTTCGTTAACTCTATTAAATCATCAAAGTTCTTTCCATCCACATAAGCTCCATCATCCACATGAACAGCTGTAATAATTCGGTCTTCTGTTGTAATCATAAATTCTGTTTTGTAACCAAAAAAATGAGAGGTTTTACTCTTATGCCCAACTCTAGCGTCCTGGTCTACAATGGACCGAACGCCTTTTTGCTTCATAAATTTAGGGTCCGAAACGATAGCTTTGGCATTTTCAAGTAGTGCCTTAACTTTTGGAGAATTCTCCAAACTAATTGTTTTTTCTACTTTCTGAATAGTTTCATCGAGGTAGGATTTCATGACAGCTTTAGCTTCTTTATTATTTTCTATCTCTTTATAGTTTGGAATGTCTTGATTAATTTCCTCCGGAACTTCACCACATTCCTTCTCCACCGTCTTGAAAATCTTTTTTGCCAATCTTTTCATGACTCTTTCAGCCGTACACTTAAAAGTGTTTGCCTCTGTATGGGTGGTATCAATGCTTATACCAGATCCTTCTAGAATCCCTTTGTCCACGCATTGCCTTATTATCTCTACAATAACTTCATCAACCGTTAGGTTGCCCTCTAATTTATTTTTACGAAATTTTGTTAACAGACTGGAATGAGGAAGATCATCATCTGGGTTTACACCTAAGAAATACATGTAAGCAAGGTTTAAAGAAGCATCTAAAATCACTTGCTCATCTGAGAGGTTATATAGATATTTAAGTACTAACAGTTTTACCATAAGTTCAGGTTCTTTGGCAGGACGGCCATAATATTTACAATATGATTTCTCAAGAGCCTCATTGATAAAACTGAAATCAATTTCGTCTTTGAGTAATTTGAGTTTATGATTTTTAGGGATTTTATTGTATAATACTGAGTAGATGCTTAATTGCATATCCTTGTCTTTAAGCATAAAAGAAAACCTTCCTTCTCTTTGATTAATTGGTTCTTGGTCGATTCAATTATATCAAATTTAGGAAGGTTTTCTTTTTTTTATTTATCATTTTACATTTTTTAGGTTGAGTTTTTCAGCGGTCTCGACCTGTCCCCGTGTCCCCCGTGTCCCCTTAGTCCCGCAACAACCTCATACTATTTACAATAACCACCAACGCGGCCCCTGTATCACTTAACACGGCCATCCATAAGGTGAGATCTCCTGTGAAAATCAGGATGAGGGCGGCAAGCTTGGTAAGTAGGGAAAACCACACGTTTTGCTTGATGATGGTTAAGGCTCTTCTACTCAGCGAAATCGTATGAGGGAGCTTTTCAAGATTATCGGCCATTAACACGATGTCGGCGGTTTCCATGGCGGTATCTGTGCCGGCTCCACCCATGGCGATACCTAAATCTGCAGTAGCCAGGGCAGGAGCATCATTGATTCCATCCCCTACCATCGCGACTTGTTTGCCTTCTTTTTGAAGCTTTTTCACGGCTTCTACTTTTTCCTCAGGCATTAATTCTGCAAAATAACGATCGACCCCTGTTTGGGAGGCTATTTTCTTGGCGGTTCCTTCGTTATCACCAGTCAGCATGACCATTTCATCGATTCCCACTTGCTTTAAGGTTTCAATCGCCTGTACGGTGATGGCACGAATGGCATCAGAAACGGCGATAATTCCGAGGACCTCTGATTGTGTTCCAACGAGAATCAGTGTGTTTCCTTCCTGCTGAAGCTGTTTGATTTGGCTAGCAATCCCGGACAAGGATACTTGTAATTCTTCAAACAATTTAGGATTCCCAACATAATACACTTGCTCATTTATGGTCGCCTGAGCACCTTTTCCGACGATGGTTCGGAAAGTATCACCAATTAGTGCTTGAATTTCTTTTTCTACAGCATAAGCAGTAATTGCTTTTGCAATCGGGTGATTGGAGTGCTCTTCAATGGTACGTGCGATGCTAAGCAGTTCTTTTTCTGTATTTTTTAGCGTAATAACCTGCGATACTTTTGGTTTCCCTTCCGTTAAGGTACCTGTTTTGTCAAAGGCGATTGCAGTAATAGCTCCTGCTTTCTCTAGGAAGGTACCTCCTTTAATCAGCACCCCATTTTTAGCAGCATTGCCAATCGCAGAGACGATGGCGACTGGGGTAGAGATCACGAGTGCACATGGACATGCTACAACAAGTAAAGCTAACCCTTTATAGGCCCATTCTGCCCACGTTCCAAAGCCAAGTAGTGGTGGCCCAATCATGATGACTAATGCGATACCAAAAACAATAGGGGTATAAATGCTTGCAAAACGGTCGACAAAGGCTTGGGTCGGCGCCTTTTTCTCTTGTGCTTCTTCTACAAGGTGAATAATTTTCGCAATGGCGGTATCCTCCACAAGCTTGGTTATTCGAACCTCTAACGACCCATTTTCGTTAACTGTTCCCGCATAAACCGTGTCACCAACCGCTTTATCGACCGGAATGGATTCACCTGTTATCGGAGCCTGATTGACCGTGGAAACACCGGAAACAATTGCCCCATCCAACGGAATTTTTTCTCCAGGTTTCACCACAATGGTGTCGCCAACGGATACCTCTTCGACTGGCATACGTACCAGATTATTGTCTTTTTTGACTAACGCTTCTGATGGAGCCAAATCCATTAAACTGCGGATGGAGTCTCTTGTTCGTTCAATGGACTTGTTTTGAAGCGTATTGCCTAAAGCAAACAGCCATACCACAGTTGCCCCTTCAAACCATTCGCCAATCAGCGCTGCGCCAATTGCCGCTGCTGACATCAGGACGTTCATATCTAGTGATTTACTCTTTATTGCAAAGTAGGCACTTCTCACTGGTTTATATCCACCTACAACGATGGCCGCCGCATAGAAAAGCGTGACTAGAAAACTGCTAAGCCCTGTATAGGACCCGATAAACCCAATCGCTAAAAATATCCCCGAGATGGCGGTTAACGGAATTTCTTTTCTCTTTTCAGTTGGGGCAGCGCCACCTTTTGTGATAGGGCTTGCCGTGAATCCCGCTCTGCTCACTTCTTTCATAATCTCTTCATTCGATGTTTCATGAACAATCTGCATTTTTCCTGTTGAAAAATTTACACGCACGTCTTTTATTGCTGCATTGGTGCTAAGGTGTTTCTCAATGGTTGCTGCACAAGCGCCGCAGTCCATTCCCTCTATTCGGAAGGTATGCACTTGATTCGAACCTGATGTAATGGAAAGAGGTTCGATTGGAGAATTTGCTGCTTTTTCCCCACAACAACTGGACTCCTTTGAATCGGTACAGCAGGAAGAGGCGTGCTGCGTTACTTCGATTGGAAGAGAAGCCTCTTGTTTATTTCCATTATTTGAACAACAACTATTCGTTTTGGTTTGATCTGTTGACATAGCTCTCACCCTTCGTCTAGTTTCTGGCTGTCTATTTTTGATCGATTTCTTCTTTGGAATGTATTAACGCTATCGAAACAAGCTGATGAATATGGTCATCTGCTAAGGAATAAAAGACCAACTTCCCTTCTTTACGGTACTTCGCTAAGTTCATGTTTTTTAACATCCGCAGATGATGGGAAGCAGTGGCCGTGGAGGATCCAATAATATTGGCAACATCACACACACATAGTTCCTTCTCTAGCGTTAACGCATAGGCTATCTTAAGTCTGGTGGGATCGGAAAGTGCTTTGAAAATTAACTCCACACCGTTCACTTCTTCTACTCTATTTTTTAGGGTGTTTACTTTAGGTTCATCAAAACAAAAGGTCTCACATGTATCCTTTTCAGCAGTTGGAGCCAATTTTTCTGACATGTATCTTCACTCCCATTCAAACGTTCGTTTGATTATTAGTTCTACGACTATCGTATGCCACCTTTTTAAAATTGTCAAAGGTTTATTCAAATATTCTTTTGAATGATAAATAAAAAAAAGGAAAAAACGCAATCGTCTTTTCCTTTTTTTTATCCAATTTTTATTCCTGATACAATTTTTTCTGCTGCCTGTCTTGCTCCAGATATGTTTCTGGCAATTGGGCCAATCTGTAGTTCAGCTAGCGCTCCTGTCACATAGAGTCCTTCTGCCCATTCCAAATGGGACGAAACAATTGGGTATCCGCACTCCGCACATTTTAGCTTTTCCCTTTTAATTAATGGGGTAATCCACTCTTTCCCTGGAAGAGTGGGCACAAAACCAGTGGCTAAAATGATGGTCTTTGCAAATAGTTCTTTTCCTGTTTTCGTTTCCAACAAGGTCCCTTCTTCTACTAGATTGAACGAATCAATTTCTTCGTCCATCCAGTCAAGGTGTCCTTTTTTCTTCAGGTGAATTAGCTTTATATGAAGATCCTGTGTGATGGATCCACGATGTCTAGCATCTACAATTTCCTTCCGTCGTCTTGAGTAATCCGTATTTTTCCGAAAGGAGATCTGGTTTTTGGGGCCAAGCCATCCTGGATCACTATCAAATAGCTTTACTCTGAAAGGATGTCTTTTTACCATCGTTACCTCTCCTGGGAACAGGGCTGCCAGCTTATTGGCAAGATGAGCTGCCGTCATCCCCCCGCCAATTACCGCAATTGGACCCGTTAAAGAAGGAATGTCCAAGGAATCTTCAAAAATATGGTGAATGTTTTTTCCCTCTTTCCTTAACTCGAGTGCCCATTCAGGCCAGGAAGGTTGCTCTCCGATACCAATGGCGATGATAATATTTTTAGCTTCCATCGTGTTTCCTTCATCATCTATAATCTGCCAATGTTGATTTTTCTTTTTTACCTCTGTTACTCTGCCCTGTATCCAGCATTCATGTAGTTTTAAATCCTGATACAAATGATCACAATGCTTATTAAATAGCGCTAGGGATGGCCGTTGATAACGCCCATAAAAAGAGTCCTCAGAGAATTGTTTCGAGAAATTTCTCAAACCGGATGGATTTATATCCATATGATGAACGGCAGGTGACCTTAAATATGGCATGGAAATAGTGTCTGTCCATCGTTTCCAGTTTTCCAGCGGTTTCTTATGTGGATCAATGATACGCAGTTTTGAAGTCGTCGTTTTGTTGCTTTGGAGAAGGTAGGTAGCGGAAGTCATTCCCTGCACTCCCCCACCAATAATAATCCAATCAAACATCGTTGGTTCACCTCGTTAAATCGTAACAATTACGATTTTATAGTTAAAAAAATTTATAAAGGGAGCCGAGTAGCACTCCTATAATTGATAACTTTTATCATCAAAGTATATAGTGTACTAATGAAAATTTCAATATACAAAACGTAATAATTACTATTTATAAAATGGATGAAAAAAGGTGACCTTTTAGTAGGGTCACCTTACGTTTACATCTTATTTATCCAAAAGCTTATATTTCTCTTTTAAAGAAGCTGGTGCCATTTTGACCAGTCGCTCTAACACAAAGGTGATTATGACAATGTCATCAACTGCACCAAACAACAATACATAATCTGGGATCAGGTCAAAAGGGAAAACGACGTACCCGAGCAGAAGCACAAACCCCGTTATTTTTTTCGTCCCTGATACTTCCCTTGACCTAAAATAGTCCACGAGAAAGGGAATGAACCTCCAGAACGTAAATACGAAGCGCAACCGCTTGAGCACTTTTCTCATCCTTCTCCCCACCTTTTCACTAGGTTAAACTTCATAAAGTATACTACACAATAGGAAAATGTCTATTGCCATCTCTCCAATTTATGAAGGTTTTTCACATACCATCCTGCCATAAACTTTGGAAATCCCATATCTATGCATTTCGTTTTTACGAATTGTTTCATTTCCTCTACTGACATATCCTTTTGGGTGAACTCTCCTTCTTGATAGCAGTGCTTACAGTACATGGCGCTTTTTGCTTGGTTATCTTCTGTACCGCGATCATCGCTTTTCTTTAAAGGCATGGCACAGCTTTGGCACTTTTTATATTCTTTCATCGTTTCACCTCTTGTCTTTATTTACACTTCTAATGCTTTGTATATTTTTTTGACTCTTTTTAGTTGCGGCGCAGTAAGATATTTTTCTCTTTTTTGTAGCACATCCAAAAACGCTGCTTTGTTATCCGCTGTTACGGCAATCAGGGTGCTCTCAGCATGCTGGGGAATTTCCTTAGGTCTACAATTCTCTAAGTGCTCTAGCAGGTAAGGAAAGATCCTTCTACAATTTTTATTATCGACAGCTGCGAGCTTTGCAAGTGTCAGCACACCCTTATCATTCGTAATAACAGAGCCGTTTTTCATAGCACGAATGATGGTTTCATAATGAGCCATAATCGTCTCCGAGGCTACCTCTGCAATGGTAGTTATTGCCGTCATAGCGCCCCACACCAAACGGTTATTACGGCTATTTAGCAGTTCTATGAATATAAGCTCATATTGGCTGATAAGCTCTGGCTTCACTTGACCAATTTCGTATAATACTTTGATACAGTCGTGTTGTATCTTTTTGTCCTTGTTCGATAGATGATGGACAACTTCTTCAATTCCCTCGTGATTTTCTTCCTCTGCTAGCCTATGGGCAAGTTCGATATTAGGCTCTTCATCGTTACGGCCTTGCTGTGAAGCTACTAAGTGCAAAATGGTCATGCTACTCCTTCCTTTCTTTGTGTTTCTATTCACTACACTAGCACATGTAATCAGACACCTTTATGTCGTATATCTATCAAAAATTTTTTTGGCCCGATCCTTCATGATGTCCCTAATATGTTGTGGTCCAAGGACTTCCACCTGATCTCCTAAGCTTAGGATCATTCGATAAATCCATTCGTCCTCAGGAAACGTTTCCGTCACATAAATCCACCCATCATCACGGAAGTCCAGTCCTTCAAAATCTAAAAAATCCTCAAGTTCATTTAAGGCTTGCTGTGTAACCCTAATGCTCAAAGTCACCATTTCACGTTCATGCTGATAAAAGTTATATTCCTTAACTTGTCCACGATGTTCTATTGCTAAATTGGTGAGTGTTACGTTTCTCATACGGCCTAACTTGAATAGTCGATACTCCTCTCTTAATGTACAAAAGGAATACACATACCATTTGTTTATTTTTAAAATCAAGGTTATTGGCTCGATTTTACGTTCGGTGGCGTTCCCATTGATATCAATGTATTCAAAAGAAACTACTTTTTTTGACTCAATCGCTTGTTTGATTATCTGCACTTTTTCTATTCGTTTTTCCGTCGGTCCCCACCCACCGAAGTCTAAAAAAATAGGAGCTTGATTTATTGGATTTGCATTTGTTTTTATAGAAGAAAGCTTTTCAATAATTTGCTTTAACTGTTTGTCATCGTAGCTTTTATATACTCCATGTAAGGCAGTAAGCAGCAACTCGTGCTCGATATCATTAAATAGACCTGTACTGATTTTATAGTCTTCTAAAATCCCATAGCCGCCATTGGACCCTTTATAGGAGACGATGGGGATTCCTGCCATGTTAATGGAGTCCATGTCTCGTTGAATGGTTCGGACAGAGACTTCAAATTCCTCTGCAAGCTCTTTCGCTGTTACTCTATTTTTGTTTAACAATTTTATTATAATTGCAAGTAATCTCTCGACTTTCATACACTATCTCCCCCAAATCCTCATCCGTCTCCTTCTATCATATATTATGATGAGATAGGCTTCGGAAAGTAAAGATAACTTTGGTTGCAACGTTTAAAAAGCCAGTTAAAGCGGTGTTTTAAGGCAAAAAAATAGTGACCTGATTTAGAGGTCACCATTACTTTTAGTTATGATAAAAAGCTCGTGCCGAAATGAGTGGAGTTGATGCCAAAACACACCGAGTTCGTGCCAAAAAGCTTTTTCAGCAATAGAATACGCGTCTCTTTTCTACATTAACGAAGGAACGGTAATCGTTTTTTATCTGTTTATATTCGATATTTATTCCTGTTACGATTTCTATGCTGCTTGTTTCGTACCCATTTTTCAGTTTATGTTATCTGTTATACTCAATATGTTTTGTCTTCCCAAAAAATAATATTGATATTATTGTTGCGATTAATGTTCCAAGGAAGATAAAAATAATAATTACTAAATAACTTGATTTAACGGAGGAGAAGTACAGAACTCTATATGGATATGACCATGGATTTAAAATCCAATAGGGGGTTGAAGAAAAAAATATACTGGAAACACCACCAAGAAGCGCTACCAACAAAGAAATAGTTGGAGACTGTTTAATTACCAAACAAATTACAAAATGAATGTTGACCAGTATGAATACGCTAATAATGATAAATAAGATAGGTTTTAGTTGAGTTGTTATTGATTCTTGAACCCCCCCACCAGCTAAATAAATAAAAATGCACGCTATTGCTATCGAAATGACTATATAAATAGTAATAATTAAATAGGTGAACAGTAATTTTGTCTTAAACATATGTGTAATTGATATTCCGTTATAAATAGAGTTTAAGTAACCATTTTTTCTATATTCATTACTAAATGAATAGGAGATGATTAGCCCAATTGCGATAATAATAAATAATCGAAAAAACAAGCCAGTAGTCGTAATAAATAGATTACTTTTCTGGACATCTGCTAATATTCCTAAGATTCCTTGAAATGAAATAGGGAGAATACTTAAAAAAATAATGATTAGATAAACACCGGTCCGATGCATTTTTTTGAACTCTCCTAGTACAACCATTTTTTCCTCCATAAATTAATAGTAATCATAGTAATTTTTTCTTATTGATACAAAAAACATAATGCACATTAATAATGTAGTAAGGATTATATATTTTATTATTGTATTCTGGTCAGGTGCAATGCTTCCTAAAACCTGGTCTAAATAATAAATTGGTATCGCGCTACTAACTGTTTTAGGCAAAACACTTTTTGTCATTAATAGAAATATCCAGACCACTGATAACGACATAGCTTGTATACCATTCTTTAGAAATATATGAAAGATAAGTTGACTATAAGGAATTGTTAACCCAATAAAATAATATACAACGTACGACTTAGACAATATTTCAAAATCTAATTTGATTTCAAGAAAATTGGTGTAAACAAGTGAAAAGCTAAAGGTAAAAAAAATAAATAGAGTATAAATTAGTAAGAATAGGAGATGTTTTGAAAGAATTAGGTTACTTTTTCTGATTGGTTGGGTTAGTATTATACTCCATGTACCTCTTTTATTTTCTAATGAGACTAGTAGGTTCCATAAGACTGCTGAAAATAAGATTAGGATAAAGGTAGTAAAAAAATGAGATATTGATAAATATTTGTGTATCCTTAACGAATCTTCTATATCTAACGCAGTTTGGTTATATGAAAAATAAATAATACTAACCATACAATTAAGAATGACTGCTGATACCCCGATTACTATTATCCTGTTTCTCCCTATTTTCAATACTTCTCCTTCAATTTGGTTTCTTACATTATGTAACATGCAGAGACTCCTTTTTACTAGTAAGAGTAAGAAACATTTCTTCTAAAGTTTGTTTTCTTGAGGTAATTTCATATATATTGACATTATTCTCAACTAGCAACCGTACAATTCTGGCTACCAATTGCTCAGATATGTTTAATATAAATTGACCAAAATTGTTTATATTAAATGGTATTTCTTCGTTTTCTAATATTGTTTTGGTTAATTCCAATTGATCAACCTTTAATATATATTCACCTGAGGCTAGAACTTTATTTAATTTACCTTCATAAACTAGCTTCCCTTTGTTAATCAATGAAATATAATCTGCCATCATCTCTATTTCTGCCAAGTTATGACTAGAGACAAATACAGTTTTCCCTCTGTTTTTAGACAATTCAATCAATAAATGTCTAATTTCATGAATTCCTTCTGGATCCAAACCATTTGTGGGTTCATCTAATATTAAAATTTCCGGGTCATTTAATAGAGCAAAGGCAAGACCTAACCTTTGCTTCATACCCAGCGAATAATTTCTCACCTTTTTATCCCTTGCATCGTATATTCCTGTTATTTTTAATACTCGATCAACCTCTGATAAGGGTTTATTAATTACCTTTTGAATATATGCTAGATTCTCAAATGCACTTAAATTAGGATAATAATTTGGAGAATCTATAAAGCAGCCCACTTGACTAAAAAGAGACTCTTTCCAACTATTAATATTCTTATCTTTAATTATAACTTCCCCTTCATCTGGAGAAATAAGACCTATTAACATTCTCATAGTTGTAGTTTTACCCGCTCCATTAGGGCCTAGAAAGCCATATAAAGACCCTTGTGGGATATTTAGTGATAAATCCTCTACTACAGTTTGAGTCAAAAATGATTTAGTAAGATGTTTAATTTGAATAATTGGTTGCAACATTACCGCTCCTTAGGCAAAATGATAGTTTTAGTTATTAGATCATGCAATGTCAAACCTCGATTATTAAATATTCCTAAAAGAAATCCTATGCCTAATGCGCCATACGAGACAAATGAAGAAAAATAACGCATTAAAACTTGTATAAATGAAATTTTTTTGTTCTTTCTATAACTTTGATATTCTAAGCGAAAAAATTCCATTCCTATAGTACTCTTACTCTTAAATATAATGGGAATTACCGCCCAAAAAATAACTCCTAATACCACAAAAATCAATAACTTTAAAATGATAATTGAAGAAAATGATTGAATTTCATTTAATTCATCAATAGATAAAGGATTAATCGGATTTATTGGTACTCTAAGATATAAACTTTGATTATTGAAAGATTCAACAATTTTTGCAAAAATAAAAAAACTTATGTTAAATAAAAGCACATCAATAATAAATGCACCTATCTTCTTAAAAATGAGATTCCACTTTTCCATTTTCAACATCCCTTCTTAATACTAATTGACCATTAATTAATTCAAACACTTTATCAGCTTTTTTTAATACTCTTTCATCATGAGTGATAATGATTTTTGTTGCTGTAACCGAAAAAATATTATCAATAATGATATCTCCTGTTTTCTTGTCCAAATGATTAGTTGGTTCATCTAATACTAAAATAGGATATTTTTTCAAAAATAACCTCAGCATTGCTAGACGTTGTCTTTGACCACCAGAAAAATTTCTCCCGCTTTCTGCAATCGTTATATCATTTATACTCTTGAACTGCAGGTAATCCCCAAGGTTCAGTTTATTAATATATGATTGAATTTCTAGTGGGTTATACATCACATCAAAAATTGATAGATTCTCTAATAATGTACTGCTAAATAATACCCCATCCTGAGTCATTAAACCGATATTCTTTCTTAAACCATTACTATTTATGTTCTCAATATTATCCCCGCCTATCATTACTTTTCCTGAAGTAGGCTTGTGAACTTTCATTAATATATTTGCTAAAGTTGACTTACCGCTACCACTTTTCCCGAAAATTGCGATACTTTCGTTTGCATTAATTTCAAGATTAATATTATCCAAAATTTTAGTATTTTCGATTTCATAGCTTATAGCTTCAAAAGAAATATTATTCTTTTCTAACTTTATATTTTGCGATACCTCTTCATTATCAGCCGTTTCTTCAAAAACATCTTGAACTCTTAACATTATTGGGCCAATTGCATTCCAATTTATAATAGAACTAACAATTTTTGTGACTGGTCCAAAAGCAATACTTGCCATCGTAATAAAAAAGAAAACATTTGATAAACTTACTTGGTTCCGAGTAAAGTCATAAAAACCAATAATTAAAAATAGAATCATAGAAATGGTAGACAAGGAACTATTTAATGACTCAAAGGTATATTGCTTAACCATGCGTTTGTTTACTACTCTTAAATAGTTCTTATAAGAATCATTCCATTTTTTCCTTATTTTATCATATATTCCAGTAACTTTAATAAAATAATGCTCCTTTAGTGATTCATTGATATTCCCACGGTGGTCTGCAAGATGAAAATTCTCCACTAAAGAAATTTTATATAAATGTTTACTATATAAAATATTTATCACAATTGTCATTGTTATTAACGACATTAGAATTAAAGCATATGTTGGATTTTGTAAATAGATGTTAACTAAAACTGGTACAATAACAATTAAAGAAACTATTAAGTTAATTAGGTCATTTACTACGAAATTTCTAATTCTTTCTAGTCCCATTATTCGTACTGTCAAATCCCCTACGCTGCGTGTTTGAACTTGCCTCACAGAAAGGCTAAAAATATGATCAAAAATTTTGGTTGTACTTTTTTCATCCGTTTTCCTTTGAATTTTCGATAAATCAAATTATGAGATCAGCGAAGAATTAATGGTCAGTAAACGTACTGTTGAACATCATATCTCTTCCATTATTCGAAAATTAAATGCTGATTCAAGAGTTGGTGCGGTCGTTAATGGTATTAAAAAAGGTTTACTTCATGTTTAGTTTCAGAAATAAATTAATCCCTTAATAGACTTAATTTAAGATGAAAAGTGAATAAAGAATTTCTTTATATCAGTTAAATCCCCTCCCCTCACATCTTCCCATAGCTAGTATATATAGGAGAAATAACACTATATGATTACTTGTTTCTATGGTAAAGAACAAACAGGTCGGGGGTTGTTCAGGATGGGGGAAATTCTCGTGTTTTAAAACATTTTTCACAAATGCATTGTACCCCTATAAACTCTTTTGGCACTTGTTGCAGAACTTTCGGATCCATTTTTAGAGACATACACCAACAGGTTTTAACATCCTCATCTACTTTGCACTGATTATGGTTGTTGCATATGGGACAACGATGTTTATCCACGGGCATCTTCCCTTTCTTGACACCATTTCTTCTCATGTTGAAGTAGCCATTCTTTTCTCCAAAGACCTCCTGCATAACCGGTTAATGTTCCATTTGAGCCTATTACTCTATGACAAGGAAAGACGATGCTTAATTGATTTTTTCCGTTTGCATTCCCTACAGCTCTAATAGCCTTTTCATTTCCAATGGAATCGGCAATATGTTGATAGGTTACCGTTTCCGCATAGGGGATTTCTATTAATGCTTTCCAAACTGTTTGTTGAAAGTCCGTGCCCTTTAATTGATAAGAGAAGGAGAAATTTTGGCGCTCTCCCTTGAAGTATTCATCAAGCTGGGTATAGCATTCTGTTAATACAGAAGGAGTTTGTGCTTGTAAAAGGTTCTTCTTTTTCTCCTTTTCAGAAAAGAAAATGGAGAGGATGGCTTCATTGGTAGCCATTATTTCGATTACCCCAATTGGTGATTCATAATCTAATTTATGGATGCTAGTCATATAAGGACCTCCAAAGATAAAAGGTTGCATACGCCTCCCAGCCCTCCCAATTGGCTGCATAGGCTTGTACTTCTGAAATAGATGGTTTATTTTCTAAACTCAGCAGCTGCTTTAAGGCATTATGAAGGCCAACATCAGCTACTGGGAAGGACGAAGGGAGATGCAGGCATTTCATCATCACGTAATCTGCTGTCCAGGCTCCGACTCCTCTTATCGTCATTAATGATTTTTTTATTTCATGACATTCATTTTTTTGAAATAGTAAGCCTTTTGAAAGGTCGCCATTTGCCATCATTTTGGCAATCCCGATGATGTATTCGGCTTTCCGACTAGTAAATTGAAGCTCTCTTAATTCCGCTACGTCTAGTAATGCAATTTTTTCAAATGATGGAAATAGCCAGTAGGTTTCTCCCTCGCAAGTCATGCTCTCCCCAAACTGTTCGACAAAGCGTTTTTTTAAGGTGTAGGCAAAAGTTAAATTGATTTGCTGACCCATAATGGCCCATACTAGTGCTTCAAAAAGATCAGGGATACATAAAATGCGCAATCCATGATAGCGATGAACTAGGGTTTTTAATACCTTATCTTGCCGTGCCATCTCATAAAACCCCTCTAAATTTTGCTCCAAGTCAAACCATTCCCAAAAATATTCTGCCACTTTTTTACGATAGTAACTGGAGGGTGATTGTGCGGGGAACTCCACTATAATGGCATGATTAACGTAATCAAGCTTACATAATAGTAACGCTTCTTTCACTTTAATAAGTTTATAGATAGATCCCTCTTTCACTTGATGTAGAATTTCCAGGTTCGATCTGTTCAAAAAAATTAAACACTCATCGAAATTGAATTCCTTTGGAGGATACAGTTCGATTGTAGCTTCTTTATCACGCCAATTCATGGAGATGTTCCTTTCGATATTCACTAGGTGAACAAGACTTTAGGCTTCGAAACACTTTGTAAAAATTAGAGGGGCTCCGAAATCCCGCCTCATAGCAAATTTCCAGGTTCGTTAATGTTGTATTTTTTAAAAGGTGCGCTGCCTTATCCACACGAATTTTTTCTAAGTACGAGCGAGGAGTCTCCGACGTTTCCTGTTTAAACAAGCGTTCTAAATAGAAAGGACTTAGGCCAACTTGATCTGCAATATCTTTTAACATCAAATGTTGCTTATAATGATTGATTAGAAAGCTTATAACATTTCTCACAACTTCAATATGTGGGGAATGTTCAATTTCTGGCTGACATCTCTTACATGCGCGGAAACCAGCATTCTCCACTTCCAAGATACAACTGTAAAATTCCACATTTATTTTCTTCGGTTTTCTTGAGCGACAGGAGGGGCGGCAATATATCTTGGTCGTTTTGACTGCTGTAAAAAATACCCCATCATACTTACGATCACACGCAATAATTTTCTCCCACATCTCTTCAAATGAAAGTTTGATATCGGTTTCCATATCCCTTTACTCTCCCTTCCTGCCCTATTTTCTTTATTTTAACAAGTATTGAACGCTCTTTTCATCCTTATTCTTGCTCTTATGGTCTGAAATGAGGGAATAAAAAGAAGACAGGTTTCCCTGTCCCTTAATCACCTATAGTAACACCAACATCCCCACACCAATGACCCACACCATAGGAATAAGGTTTATTACGACGGCAGCTCGTTTCTTTTTGTTATGAAGGACCCATGCAAAGATAGAACAAATGATTACTGCAAGTGGATAGGCACTGATGGTTAACACAAAGAGACTATTCCAAAAAGCAATTCCATTATCAAAAGCCATAAAAGACAATCCCCATATTGGAAGCCAGAAAACCAAACTCACCAGATAAAATAGTTGGCTTACTACCAAAAAAAGTTTCATAGTCTCACCATCTCGCTTGTATTTTCCTGCCCTACCATTAGTATATTTTCTGCCATCTGGAAAAATGCTAAAGGACGGAGGAACAGGAAAGTACAGCTCCCTCGTCCCACTACCTACCCTTTTGTTTCACGTGTAACACCTTTTCTTAACCAGTAATGTTAGCAGTCTGTTTCCAATAGCTACTCACACTTCTCATCACAAATACAAATCCCATATAACCATACAAGACCAATAGCCCTGGCCAGAGATAAAAGTAATTGTATGGGATGAAGCTACCTAATAGTTCAAATGCTGGATTTGTCGGTGCAGCATATTTGATAAAGGTATAAAAGTAATTGATTTCGAGATTAGTAACACTCATCAAGAACAGGTTCAATAGGTGCATCATGCCGGCAATAACGAGTCCAGTTAGACTGACACGTATTGCTTTTTTGAAGGATGGCGAAGGATCATACAGCCCCCACCTGCTTGCAAGCAGTGGAATCGCAACATTTAAAAAATGAAAAACAAAGAATGATAGCGTTAAAAGAGAAAATGGCTCTGCAATATAATCTTTACTCGGCAGGATAAGTGCTGCAAAGGCGCCAGGTACACATAAATAGAATGCAAAATCCATCAAAGTAGTATTCTTAATCAGGAGAGCAAGAGGAATAATGATTACCCCGATGTAGCACAAATGAAAAGGCAATAGCGTGAGCCAGTGCCACCCGTCCAGATAAAAGCAATAGTTATTAATTAAAAGAGCAACAAAACTGATCCCGGATAATAAATACAACACCTTCGTTTTGTTCTGTACATTACGTTTCTTTATCATGAATAAAATGGCAACATAAATTCCAATGGCAACTACATCGTAGTAAAATAATGGAATGGCCTCGAGCAGCTTCGTCATAGATCACCCTCCTTTCATAAAAATTTACTCTCTAACTTTTTCTCCATTTGAGTCTTATGACCTGCTTCATTGCAAATTAACCTGTAAAAAAAAGAGAATTCATCGGTATTTGATGAATCCTCCCCCCTCTTCCTACTTATATTTTCTATTAAAATCTTCATAAGAATTGTCGCAAACTTTATTTCTGCCTGTGCGCTTTGCTTTGTACAAACACTCGTCAGCAACATAGACAATTTGTTTAGCATCACTCTCGGTTTCTGGATAGGTTGCAACACCTATGGAAACCGTGATGTGGATGGATTTTATAGGTGAAACTATAAATTTGTGAGCTTCTACTGCTTTTCTGATACGCTCTGCGATTTCCATTGCATGAGCGTGCGGGCTATCAGGTAAAATGACGGAAAACTCCTCTCCCCCATTTCTAGAAACAACATCAAATGAGCGAGTCGTATTTTTTAGAACCTTTCCCAATTCTGTTAGTATCGTATCACCGACAGGGTGTCCATAGGTGTCGTTCACGTTTTTAAAATGATCAATATCAATGATTAATAGCGATAATCGCTCCCCTTTATCTACAGCATTGCTAGTTAGGGTATTCCAAATCGCATCGAACTGACGGACATTATTTAAGCCAGTCAGAAAATCAATGGTTGATTCTTTTTCATACTTCATTAAGAGATACTGTGTTTTTCTTATATATTCAACGAAGAAGATAGAAGTAAGCCCACCAATAATGGAAATCACCCAATACGATGGAATTAAAATAGTTAAAACACCGTAATCATCAACCAGAAAGGAGATAAAGACGCTAAATACAATATTGGAGAAAACAATCATAACCAAACTTTTCTTGTAGGATAGTCGACCTAGGTTATTTTTATCACATAATTTGTTGATGACTACAAAACCAATGATCAAAATTGCCATTAGCAACAATGCTGCAATGGCAGAATTAGTGAATCCAAATATAAATCTTCCGAGGATAATTAAAACCGCGCTGATAAGAGCTTGCGGGATGCCTAAAAACATAATAATCAGCATTACTGGTATGAAACGTAAGTCGACGATGGTTTCTTGCGTTATCTGTATCGAATAATACATCAAGATAAAACCTAAAATTCCTCCTGCCATCCCATCAATAATAACGGAAACAAGATAATTTCTTTTATCTAATTGAGCCTTCCATCGTAATTGCAAGTAGATAAAAATCAAGGAAAACATAACACAAAGATTGAAAAACAAATCATTAAACAAATCTAACAAAAACAAAATCCTCCTTTAATGCCTTTCACACTTCACTCGAACCATTCATTGCCCTGTTTTGTGCTGACAAGTTGAAATTTATACAAGTAGTTTCATTCTTATAGTCTTTAGGATATGTCCATCAAAATCATCATCAAATTCTGAGACAACCTGAAATCCTTTTGCCTCATAAAAGGCTTTTCCAATTGCATTGTCTTTTTCGACATTGATATACATTTCTTTGACACCATCTAAGTAAATTATCCCTTTTTCAAGCAGCTTTGTTCCAATTCCATTCCCTTGAAACTCAGGATATAGATAAATAGCTGCAAGCTCTACTTTCCCCTCGTCTTTTACTCCAGAGAAGTTAGCAAAACCGACTATTTTCCCTTCCATTTCTGCTACAAAAACAATCGACTGCTCTAAGCGCCGATGCATCATAGCATCGTTATAAGCAGACTGCAAAAAATTATCCTGAACCTCGCGTGGAATTATTCCCTCATACGTGTGATTCCAGCTGATCTTCGCTACCTGCTGTACCTGCTGAATATCTTCTTCGTTCATTTTACGGATAACCAATTTCATTTTTATCAGTCCTTTTAATTTCTATATAATTCCAATAGAATTACATTATAACATTGGGTTTTTAGAAAAAGATATTTCTTTACAAAAATAAATAATAGATTTATAGAGTAAGAAAATTTAGATAATTTTTAGAGGAATTGCCTTATAAATCTAGCGTACTATCGGGGTAATTTTATAAGGGAGACGACACTTCAAAATAAGTGTCGTATGACTGTCAGGAGAAAAATATGAAAGCTGGGACAAAACTTAAAAACGCAACAAAAAGACGACCAATATTAATGCCGGCATTAAATACCGCTATTGCTTTCCGTGCAAGACTTCGCTTTCCGCGGGTGACCCGTGAGCCTCCTCGGCTTCGCCTGCGGGGTCTCACTTTGGCCACTTCTTTAAGCAGGAGTCTACGTCTTGCACTCCAATCAACCGCTGGTGTCATCTAAGAAGTAAAAGTATATTTTAATACTTAAAAAACCGAACTGGTTTGATCAAATACTCCAATCAGTTCGGTTTTTACTTAGGCTAAAACACTCTTGTCCCAGCCTCTTTTCTTGAGTAATTTTCAAGTGTCACTGTGACTCGTTTAAGTCAATAACAATCGGTTCCATCTCTATTTTTGTATGGCCCTTACCACTATTAAGACTCGCAATCTGGGTTGTCTGAATGATGAGTTTTGTGGCGCCTTCTTTCATGGGACCGAAATCGCTGGTTCCTTTAAATGATTTGTAATCATCTGTTGTCTTACCGCCACCACCAGTTCCATTCATATATACATTTCCGAGGTCATCGGTTATATGAAATACAGGTGTCACACTTTCCCACTCTTGTAGGAGTTCATCCGCTACCTCTTGTTCGTAGTTAATAACGGTGGATACGTCTGTGAACTCAACAGATTTAAGTGTAAATTGGGTATTTTCGTGTTGAACTGTTTCATTGATCAACTCCATTTCCCCATTTAAACGATCGAGGGAAAAAGCAAAAGACCAATCTCCTTCTAATTCCATATCATTCGATAAACTTTTAAAAACTCCTGGCTCCCATGCTATCTCGACTGTTTCTGGATAGTCCTCCGTTTCGAAATAAGGAGTAATCGTGGCCAACCCTACAAAGCGATTGTCACTTATTTTTGTGATTTTTTCAGTACCTCCCATCCCAATTGCACTCGCAACATCAAACCAGTTGGTGGTACGGAACTCCATTTCATTTTTTATCTCTTGTTCTGTTTCTAAGGCATAGGAAATGGTAATATTCGTTCCATCATAGACAGCATTGTCTATCATCACAGTCGTACCATTGCTCGTTTGTGCAAGGCCAATATCAGTGGAGAAGGTATCAAAGCTCGTGTAATCTCTTTCTTCCTCATTAAAATAATGGATAACATTATCCATAAAGGGGATTTGTGATGCAATGGAAGGAAATGCAAATGCAACGGATGTAACAGTAAAACCTACCATCATAGCTGCCGCTACTAGAGGTTTTCTGACAGTCCTTTTTTGTTGTTCAGCTTTCGCTTTTTTTACTCCTAATTTCGATCGTTCATGTAGCTCTTTTGGGATTTGTATCTTTTTCAACTCTTGATTAATATTACTGTTCACAAATATCCCCCTCCTTAAATTGCTTTCGAAGTTTATTTAACGCACGGTAGAGAATTGATTTTGCCGTCCCAAGTGGAATTTCCAAAAGTTCCGAAATCTCTTTAAATGTATGATTGTGATAGTATCGCAGTAATACGATACTTTTTTCGTCCTCATCCAACGCTTCTATCAACTCTTTTAATGAAATCGATAGCGTCATGTCCTCATTCTCAGTACCCATAAACTCCTCATAACCTGGGTTTAAATGAACGATCTTTTTATTTCTCCTTACGATATTCGTTGCAACATTCATGGTAATCTTCATTAACCATGTTTTGAAGAATTCTGGTTTTTTCAATGTATGGAGCTTTTTAAATGATTGATAGGCTACTTCTTGCACAACATCCAACGCATCGTTTTGATTTTTCACAAAGACATACGCCATTCGATAGATATCTTCTTCATACTCCTGAAACAGCTTCAAAAATGCTTTATCGTTCCCTTTTTGGGCTTTTTTTACTAAAGCAATGATAGCAATTCCTCCCTTCTTGTTTCTCTTACATCTATTAGACAAATTACCTTCACATTTGGCTTAAACATTTGGATTTTTTCTTAAAAAATAATCCACATCTTCCAAAAAATGATAAAATAATACCATTAAACTATTTAACTATTTGGATGGACTACGAAAAAGTGGGACAAGGGACCTGTCCCTCCGTCTCAAAAAGGAGCAATTATTTTCATGGAAGCTATATCAAGCTCATACCATTTACCACTTGTGCTACTCTCGATTTTAATTGCGATCATGGCCTCGTACGCGGCGCTAGATTTGGGTACTCAGGTCCGGAAAGCGACGTCCTATGTGCAATTGGCATGGGGGAGTGCGGGTGCATTAGCCATGGGGATGGGGATTTGGGCCATGCATTTTGTTGCAATGCTCGCCTTTCACCTTAACATACCTGTTCAATATGATTATCGTGTTGTTGTCCTTTCTATCCTGCCGGCGATTCTATCTTCGGGCATCGCTTTATATATCATCAGTAGAAAAGACATGAATACCATCCATGTTTTTCTTGGGGCTTTCTTTATTGCAACGGGCATTGTTTCTATGCATTATATCGGCATGGAAGCGATGATGATGGATGCTGACATTGTTTATGATACCTTTCTCTTTGCACTCTCGATCCTTATCGCCTTTGTGGCATCGGTAGTGGCAATTTATCTTATCTCTTTTGTTAGTCAACACTATCAATCCAAGAAAATATGGTGGAGAAAATTTATTAGCTCGCTCATTATGGGTGCTGCCATTTCGGGTATGCACTATACGGGAATGGCTGCAGCTAGCTACGAAGGACATTCTCACCTTACGGGTTTGTATGAGGGGTTTAACAGTACCTATTTAGCCTATGGGATAGGACTCGTCGTTCTTATTTTACTAGGGTTTGTGTTTGTGAGTGTGTTGATTGATCGCCGTTTTGAAAATCAATCGATTATTTCGGAGCGCAGATTCTTATCGGTACTTGAATCTGCTAATGATGCCATTATTTTATCCGACAATACAGGTACCATCATTTCATGGAACACCGGAGCAGAGAAAATTTTTGGTTTTAAAAAAGAGGAAGTCGTTGGCCAAAAGCTACAAACGATTATTCCGAAAAGATACCAGAAAGCACACCGAAAAGGAATGGAACGCTATATCGCGACTGGAGAGCAAAAGGTAATCGGGAATACCGTAGAGCTAGAAGCCGTGAAAAAAGATGGTAGTGAAATCCCCATTGAGTTATCTTTGGCCTCTTGGAAGGAAGAAGAAGCCATTTACTTTAGCAGTATAATCAGAGATATTACCGAAAGAAAAAGAAATGAGAAAAAAATGAACCAAATGGTGTACCTCGATTCTCTGACAGGTCTGCCTAACCGTTTGTTATTGAACGACCGTTTATCGTTAGCAATGGACCAAGCTGACCAGAATCATGATTCGTTAAGCATCATGTTCATCGACTTAGATCGTTTTAAATATATTAATGATACGCTTGGACATGCCGTTGGAGACCAGCTGTTAATTGAAGTGGCCAATCGCATTCAGTCTTTCTTAGGGAAACACGATACGTTATCCAGACAAGGTGGGGACGAATTTATTGTATTGCTTCCACATACGACGGCAGTTGAAGCAACGAAGCGAGCCAAAGCAATTGTTGATGCCCTTAACTCTTCCTTAATCGTGGAGGATCAAGAACTATACATCACCCCATCTATTGGGATCGCCATGTACCCTACAGATGGAAAAGACATCGACACCCTAATAAAAAATGCCGACACGGCCATGTACCAAGTAAAGGAGCTAGGCAAAAACAATTTTCAATTTTACACGCCTGCCATGAACGAAGCGGTTTCTAGAAGAATGACATTAGAAATTGGCTTACGCAAAGCCTTGGAACGGGATGAATTTACGGTTGCCTATCAGCCACAAATAGACGTTACCACCAATGAAATCATTGGTGCAGAAGCACTCCTTCGCTGGAATCACCCAGAATGGGGCAGCATCTCCCCTGCTGAGTTCATTCCAATCGCAGAAGAAACCGGCCTCATCCTGCAAATTGGTGAGTGGATCTTAAAGGAAGCATGTCTACAAAACAAACGATGGCAAGACCAAGGCTATAACCCACTTAGGATGGCAGTGAATATCTCTTCTCGCCAGTTCCAACAAAGCGACTTACTGGACCGTGTAAAAAACATCCTGCAAGAAACTGGCTTAGCAGCCCACTATCTTGAACTAGAACTAACAGAAAGCATTATCCAGGATTCCAAACATGCAGTAGTAAAAATGCAACAATTAAAGGATATGGGCATCCATCTTTCCATAGATGACTTCGGGACGGGATATTCCTCGCTAAATTATCTGAAGACATTCCCAATCCACACTCTAAAAATTGACCAAAGCTTCACGAGAAACATCTATGCGGATCCAAAAGACGCATCTCTAGTAGAAACCATCATCACCATGGCCCACAACCTAAATTTAAAAGTAATCGCTGAAGGCGTTGAAACTGTCGAGCAGCTTCAATTCCTGCAGCAAAAGCAATGTAATGAGGCACAAGGATACTACTTCAGCCGACCGATTTCCGCAGAGGATATGCGAGGGTTGTTGGAGGGGAATACAGTTAATGTTTAAGAAAAAGTGTGTTACGCCGATGAGTGGCGTAACACTTTTTGTTTTGTTTAGAGAAGAGCTTTTCATCTACTCGTATTTTCGTAATTTACATATTTATTTTCATTTGGTAAAATATTTTGCATAAGGTAAACTTTTTAGGCGTAATGCATAAATACATAAAAATTTTTATCCTATTTTTTTACCTAATACAAAAAAGTTTCTATAAGGAAAAAGTAGTAGATGATATGATGAGGAGGAGTAATGGAATGGCAATTCAAGCAAAAATTATTAAAAAGGGGTGGATGTTTCCAATTGTCATTGTTTTCATGCGTGTTCTCTTCGGGGTGGGTTGGCTTTTAGCCGGGGTGACCAAAATCTCTGATAAATTATGGTTTAAAAAGCCTGGGGAATTTCTGACTACCTATTTAAACAGTGCATTAGAGAAGCCAGATGTACCAGTATTTTATAAACATTTTATTGAACTTGTGGCATTGGAACATGTGATGGCATTAAACTACGTCATCCCTATCGTACAAATTATAATAGGAGTTTTTATCGTGATGGGTTTTTTTACTATCCCATCTATCTTAACCTGCCTCTTTATGCACATTAATTTTATACTGTCTGGAAATATGAATTTCATGAGCCTTGTTCTTTATACAAGTGCCTTTACACTCATCATTTTTCGCAGAGAGGTCTATCTTTTTAGTCTGGATAAGCTTCTCAACCTTGCTTATTTTGTTACAAGCAAGAAAGACAAATTAGAAAAAACCATCGATCCTGATAAAGAAAGATTGTTCAGTAACACCTAACATCAAATATTAAAATGAGGGAACAGGTCCTTAAATCTGTTCCCTTGTTTGACTTATCCTCGTTTCTTCGTAAACCCGTGTGTTCCTTGACTCCATAACACATGTAAAATCGTCGACCATGCACTAAGCTTTTCCTTAGGATTCTTGCCTTTTCCTATTCGAGCTAGCTGTTGCCCATACCAGCCAATTTCAAGCATCGGAATGTTTTTATCCACCTTTGTCATACCTGTTGTAATAGGCGGCATCATCACTTTTTCTAGCTCTCCATTCAACAAACGATTCGGTAAATCTGGATAAAGGGCAAAGGGACGTGCGATGCCAATCATGTCAATTTCATCTTCAGTGAGGGCATCTATCATCCCTGCTTTCGTACGAAAACCTCCTGTCACGACGATAGGAGTCGCAACTAGCTTCCTAACTTTTTCTGCATAGTGTAAAAAGTAAGCTTCACGCTGTCTCGTGCTTTCTTTTTCAGGTGCCCCCATCATCGCGGGCTTTTCATACGTTCCACCAGAGATCTCAATTAAATCTATTCCTGCTTCGGATAGTTTTTGAACAACTGCCATCGATTCTTCTTCCGTAAAGCCACCACGCTGAAAGTCTGCTGAGTTTAGTTTGATTCCTATCGGAAAGTCCTCTCCAACTTGCTGTCGGATTTCTTTATATACTTCTAAAACAAAGCGCATTCGATTTTGTAGGCTTCCTCCCCATTCATCGACTCGTTGATTGTGGTGAGAGGACAAAAACTGATTCACCAAGTAACCATGGGCTCCATGGATTTGCACGCCGGTAAAGCCTGCTTTTTTCGCGATCCTCGCACTATTACCAAAACGTTTAATGACCTCTTTAATTTCTTCTGAAGTCAGCGCTCGTGGTGTGTTAAAAAATCTCCCTACTTTTCCAGATAGAGGGATAGCGCTTGGTGCCACTGGTTCTTTGGAGATGAATTTCGGCGATTGCTTCCCTGGGTGATTCAGTTGCATCCACAAATGGGTATTATTTTTTGTGCCTGCTTTCGCCCATTTTGATAGCATCTCTAAATCCTTTTCATCTTCTATAACGACGTTCCCAGGTTCTCCGAGTGCACGGCGATCAATCATGACATTTCCAGTAACAGAAAGACCAACGCCGCCCTCTGCCCACTTTTCATATAGTTTTACTAAGGACGTGGTTGGCGCATGATCTGCTGTTCCTTGCGCCTCGCTCATTGCTGATTTAAAGATACGATTTTTGATTACCGTTCCATTGGGTAAGGTCAGAGGAGCAGCTAAAATATTGTTTTCCATTATGATGTTCCCTTCTTTCTTTTTGGCTGTTTTCGCAAACATTGTTGCTACTGCGTATAGTTAAGACACACGTGATAAAGGTTGCTGTCGTGCTCTTTTCCTGGAGGAGTTTATACACTTAGCAATTTTTCTTCGCATAATGATTGGAAAAAGTCTTAAAGCCGACTTTTTCTTAGGTTTTTAGCAACAATTTTTTGAAAAGAGCCTTCTTTTTTTAGATGTGGATAATTTATTCGCAACAAGTAGTGATAAATTCTGTGAATCCTTGAAGCGATTTTATAATCTGTTCTTTGTCTGGATAATAGTAAACTTCTTTACCTTCTTTTTTCGAAAGTAAAATGCCAGCTCGCTTTAATACAGCAAGATGTTCGGAGGCAGTAGACTGGCCTATACCAACTAACTCCGCAATTTCATTGACTGTTAACCTACTCTTCTCTTTGAACAGAAACATGATCTCCTGCCTTTTTTCACTTGCTAACGCTTTTAAGAAACTTTGAACGTCATTCATGCTTATGATTTCTCCACCTTCATATCGTTATATCGGAATATACCGATATAATAGCATGCATTCCTTTAAATAGGCAACTGATATGCTCTTAAATAATTTTATTGCATCTGGTAAAAATAACATTGTCTGTTAGAACTGGTTAGAAATGAGTGATTTTTGGATGCTTTTGAAGTATAAAACCTTTTTTACCCTTCTTGCTCAATGGAGTTTCTTTGGAAGCATCATTGGTTTCATGGTGGGCTCGACCACCACCTTTCTTTTAAAAACAAATGATTATCTTGGAGATGTACGATTACAAAACGATTGGCTTATCCTCCTTCTTCCTTTTGGAGGCATTGTCATCGGTTACTTATATATGAATTACGGGAAGGTTTTCTCGAATAATACGTTACATGACACGGCTGAGTTAAATAACCTGGTCATCGACGCCGTTCATGGGAGTAAAAAAGTGCCGATGAGAATGGGTCCAATCGTCTATATTGGTACCTTTATTACCGTCATATTGGGGGGCTCAACAGGGAGAGAAGGGGCAGCAATTCAAATGGGCGGCAGTGTGGCCTCAGCCGTCAACCACTTCTTTAAAGTAAACAAATTGGACTCAAAAATTCTCATCATGAGCGGAATAAGTGCTGGCTTTGGCGCTGCCTTTGGGGCACCCATAACGGGGGTTGTTTTCGGTATGGAAATGGCCACATTAGGAAAATTGAAATTTGAAGCACTTGTCCCATGTCTTACTTCAAGCTTTGTTGCACACTACATCACAACAGCAGCTTGGGGACATCAACATGAGGAACTTATCATCCAAAGCGTACCAGAGATATCACTGATTACGTTTATAAAAGTTATCCTTCTAACTGTAGTCTTCTGCTGGGTTAGTGTTTTATATTGTCAGTTGCGCCACGGGATACAACATTTTTCAGAGAAAATTTTCAAAAAGAATCATATGAAAAGAGCGTTCTTTGGAGGAATCGTAGTTGTAGCGTTAACTTTCCTGATTGGCTCACAAGACTACAATGGCCGGGGCATTGAGATGTTAGAACAATCCTTCAAGGAAGAAGTCCCTCCTTATTCTTTCCTGGCCAAGCTTGCTTTTACTGCGATATCGATTGGTAGCGGCTTTGTAGGAGGGGAAGCCATCCCTTTATTCTTCATTGGCGCAACCTTAGGCAATGCGTTGCATACTTTTATCGATCTACCTCTTTCCTTTCTGGCTGCATTAGGCTTGATTGCCGCGTTTAGTGCAGGTACCAACACCCCTTTGGCAGCATTTCTCCTCGCAATGGAAATGTTTAATGGACAAGGATTGGAATACTTCTTTGTAGCCTGTCTTGTTAGCTATCTATTTTCAGGACATCACGGACTATGGCCTTCTCAAAAGATTTATGACCCGAAAAGCAGGTTATATCAGCTTCCCCCTGGAGAAACCAATGAAAATGTAGAAAATAGAAAAAACCACTAATACCTTTATTTAAAAAGTCCTAATTTTACAAAAATTAGGACTATCTCATTTCTGAAGGTCATGCTTTAATTAAAGAAGATGGAAATAAATATAAAGGGTGGGGAATTATGACGGATGAGAAATTTGAATTGCTCGTAAAAAAACTCGAAACAAAGGCGGAAGAAAATCCTGGGAGATATCGCTTTAAAGTGCTCTTATTAACGGCACTTGGCTATGGATATATTTTATTCTTTCTCTCCTTGGTGTTAGTTTTACTGACTATTTCCGTTCTGTATATGACGGACGGAAATTTTTCGTCTGGCAGTCTGAAATTATTTTTAGTAACTGGTGCTCTATCTTTTTTCATTATTAAGTCGCTATATTTGACAATATCACTGCCAGAGGGGTATTACTTAAAGAAAAACGAAGCACCTGAATTGGAGAAAGCCATCTCCACTATTAGTACTCAGCTTAAAACACCTAAAATTCATGCGATTGTGTTGGACAATGATTTCAATGCCGCTGTGATGCAGCATCATAAATTTGGACTATTTGGTCCGAAGAAAAACATCTTGATGATTGGGATTCCACTGATGTCTGGCCTCAGCCGGGAGCAGTTTACCACTGTTTTAGCCCATGAGCTAGCGCATATTTCCCATTCCGATACCTCATTCGGTGCGATGATCTACCGTGTGAGAAAAACTTGGGCGCAGCTTATGACTTCCCTAGAAAATAATGAACAGTTTGGAACCTTCTTATTCCGCAAGTTTATTCAATGGTTTTATCCTCGGTATTCGGCCCACACCTTTGTCATGGCCCGCCAGCAGGAGTATGCTGCAGATGCCGCAGCTGCAAAAGTAACATCACCTGAAGCAGTAAGGGATACTTTATGTACCGTCTCCATTGGCGGACAGTACTATTATGAGAATTTCTTTCATGAGCTTTTCCAAGAAGGCTCCAAAACGAACGTCGTGCCTCACCCGTATACACAATTTTTCAGTAGATACCAAAAACTTAATCCCGCATTAGCAAACGAATTTCTACAAAATGCCCTTTCAAGGGAAAGCAATGTAGAGGATACCCATCCATGCTTGACTGCGCGATTGAATGCTGTTGGGATGAAACCGGACATTCCAACGAATAAGGAATCTGCCATCGACTTTTTCTTTGCCAATCCAAAAGCAATCCTCCAGCAATTTAATCAAGAATGGTTAGAGCACAACAAGGAAAGATGGAACGAGCAAATCGCTTCCTATAATGATGCAAAAAGTAGATTGCAAGAATTAGAACAGAGTAAGGAACTTGATATCCATGGCAAATATGAAAAGGCGATTCTAACTCGCAATCTAGTTGGATATGAACCGGCTATTCCCTTGCTAGAGGAAATGATTGTGGAGTTTTCGGAAGAGAGAGTTGCACCGGCTTACCTTGCACTCGGAAACATCTACTTGCATCAGGAAGATACTGCCCAAAAAGGCGAGCGTTACGTCAAAAAAGCGATGGAAATTGATTGGGAGCTAAAGGAAGAGGCTTTAGACACTCTTTGTGAATACTACTATCACACTGGCAACATGGAGGCATTTGAGGAAACTAGAATCCAGCTTGAAGCCTGGCCAACTCTATTAAAGCAGTTTGAAGAGGAAGCCTCTGACCTCAACCTCGACGACCAGTATATGGCACACGACCAAGCACCAGAACAAGTGAAGGAAATTGCCGACAATCTCCTTCCTCACAGTGAAATTGTGGAGGCGTATTTCATTCGAAAAGTGGTGAGTGTCATACCAGAGAGAAAGATATATTTACTTGGATTGAAGGTGCAAGTCCCAGAAGCTATCGACCAAGACGAATACACAGAGCAATTATTAGATAAATATTCAGAAGAACTAGAGATTGTGGATAACATCCAGTTTTTCCTTCTGAATGGGAATGAGGAATTTGAGGCGAAAATGAAGGAAGTCGAAGGATCGCAGATATTAGAAAAGAGCGTACACAAGGAACACGTATCCTAAATATGTCATAACAGATAAAAGCCAGGGAGCCTTCATTTTTCGGAGGAATCCCTGGCTTTTTTTTAAGCGTTTCAATAGGTTAAAGAGTTATCTGTTTCGTCGCTGTGTTTAGAGGCAGAAATAATTCCCTAGCCTACAACTAATCTCTTAATCTCTTTAAAATCCGGTAATGTCCTTTTCCGGGAATATATCCAAAGGTTCGATTTAGATGTTGTATAGGAGCGTTACTTTTCTCAGAATCGGTAGTCATCGTTTGCGCTCCTGCTTTCCTTGCCGTCTCAATGGATAGAGCTTTTAATGCTTTTGCAATGTCACGCCCACGATATTCTTTATGAACGCCTGTATAGTTTGTATACACTACTATAGTTTGTATACACTACTCCTTCCTCTTCTGTGGTGAATAATTGAGTCACGCCCACGAACCGCTCCCCATCAACTGCAATGAAAACCCAATCTTTGCGCGAAAAATTTTCTGGCATGAACTCTTTTTTCCATTGATCAAATGGAGCAACACTACCGTACTGACCTGGGTTATCCTTTGAGGTATCCACCCACAATTCATACAATTTTCTTTCGGTATCGTCTGTTATAGTTTCAGCAAGTGTAACAAACTGAATGCAAGACTTTGTTACTTGTTCTACTAAACTCGCATATCTAGCAAAGTCAAATTGATGGACGTCCAACTCAAGGTCAAATACATGAGCATCCAAAGAATAACCACGTTTCTGGACAAAAGGAAGGGAAGCATCAATCCAATCCATTATGACGGATGTTAAGACAGAAGCTTACTGTTCATTTGCCCAATTTTCAAGATGTGCTAAAATCCTCTCTCCTACCCCCTGGCCACTGTAATCAGGATGAGCACAAAAAATACACCCCACACTACCAGCATCAACCCAAGGAGCACGAAAAACAGCACCATACCCAATCACTTGACCGTGATCATTTTCTGCAATCACTCTTGTTCTACCAAAACCAATCAAGAGACCCTCTTCATTTAATGTCAAATTTGATGTCGTTGGAATTTGCGAATCCTCTTCAGCAAGGGTTTGAGCCGTTGTTGATCCTGGTTCTACCATATTAAGAAGGGTAGCAATGTGCTCATAATCTTCTGGGATTCTAATATCTCGAAGCTTTATGTGACAAGGTTTACTAGATTCAGTAATAGACATATGTATCTTCTCCTTCGTGTTTACAAGAACGATATTTTTTACTGTAAGAACAGCCATTGACTTCCTTTTAATTCCATTACGAACATATATTATTTCTAGTAGATCCCTCTTTTTTCCTTTTTGGGTTAAAAAAATAAGGATTCGGCAAAAACAGTGTAAGGTTAAAAAGGTTATTCCTTTAACAGTAGATTTCAGCAAAGGATGTTCTGGAGGATATCTAAAGGAATTTGGATAATATATATTCAAACTAAAAGTGTTACGTCAATGGAGGCCCAACACTTTTTTTATAGAAATGCAACTTGGTTTATTATGCTACAGTTTCTGTATCAAAAATGTACTTGGCTCTTAATCCTCTGAGAGTTGACTTATTTTTAAATACTTATCTACTACCAGTTCACTTATTATACTTCTAGTGTAATATTTTCTTATATTTGTTCCTTTTAAATTTCTTTATTGTATTTAAAATTATTAGAAGATAAAGAGAAAAACCCAATTTTTTCATCCCCGTTTCAAGGTTCATATCCACTTTACTCTTCTAACTCTATGAATATTCTTTTAGGAATAAAGATAGTTATTATTGTATGATTATGGTATTTTTATATTAGAAGAGCTTCTATTTTTTCCCAATAGTTACCTTATTTAACCAAAAACCATCATGGATTCAATCGAATCAGAAGTTTTCCCATTTTATGAAAATTAGTTATACCTTCTATCATTTTGTGAAATTTATTTAAAATGTTTAATAGAATAAGTAAATCTATGATGAAATGCAGGACAATAATTGTCGCTGAAAACTTTAATAAGGGGGATTTTAGAAGTGCTTAAGAAGCTATTTGCATTATTTACTATTTTGATGTTAACTTTTAGCATAGTACCTTCCGGGTTTGCAAAGGGAAATGACACTAACAAACATCCAGAATTTAGTTTTAATACGGGAAATGATAGAAAAATAGATTCTTTCGAAAGTAAAGGAAATATTGTTTACAAAATCGAAAACACACTTGAAGAACAGATGAATTTTATTAGTAAAAATAACCTACCGAATGATTTAAAGAATGAAAATGCAACTCAAACTTTAACTAAGACTGAAGAAAAAGCATTTATGCAAAAGCTAGGAATTACAGGGTATAAAATAAACCATGTAGAAACAGGTAAAAATGAAAATGGCGAGGACTATATTGCTACTTACTACACCCCCATATATACTACCGAGAAAGATAACTTACTTTATAGCAACTTAGTTAATACAAACTCTTTTGATCCAGGTGAAGGTGCACTAAGAATTTATATGACATTTGAGAACCTTTATTATGATCATCAATTTGATTCTGTTAGAGGATTGAAAAGCACTTTAGAAAGAGAAAGTTACTCTAAAACATTCTCGTTTATTTCCGGTCAAGTTACTTCTAATAAAGTATGGATAAGTGTACTAAGTACATTTTTCACTGGTGGTGTAGCAGCTGCAATTGACCAGTGGGCATTAGGAGATGGTAAAGCTTCAAGTTGGATTAGAGAAGCATATAAGAATGGACAGGTTTATACAGGTGGAAAATGGAAAACTTATTTTACTTCTAATCAACATGAAGTGTATTGGTCACACAAACAATTTGCATATGACAGATATTCAGGTCAACAATTAGCTACAACAGACTTTAACTATTTACCGGCCAATGGATATTTACCTTTCGAATGGGTACCGCAAGTTAATTTCTCTAACAATACTTACATCTTAAATGTTGCACAAAATCAATACAAGGCTGGTAGAGGACCACTTCAAGATAACGGCTATCCAAATACTTATTACACAAGTAACTGGAAACAAAAAGGATCTGGGAGAAACTACTAAGATTCACTATTATATAACCCCTTTCATCAAAAGGGGTTATTTTGTTTAGGAGGAAACTACTTGAAGAAAATCTTACTCACTGCTTCAATACTCGTTATTGTCATATCAAGTTTATTTTACATAGTAATAGATAATTCATTCAATAAACCCTATAATTTAGTAGAAGAACTTTTTACGAATGAAAAAAAATTAAACAATATAAATATAAGTGTTCTAACTGAAAAGCAATGGAAAGAAATCTCGGAAACATCCCCTTTCGTAAAAGTAAGAGAACCCGTAGATATTAAGCGAATTACATCTTGCCCAAATTTGCTATTTGAAGAAGGAAATGCTCCACTTATTTATAAAATTAAAGAGTTTCAATCTAAACAAATTAACATAACTGTTAGATGTTTAAATAATGATCAATCTCTTTCTTTCCAGTCTTTGATTCTTTTGGAGAAAGTTGAAGGAGAATGGAAAATAGTCGGTGAAGTCAAATAATAGTTTTTTATATAAAAAACTATAAAAGCTAATGACCTTTTATATATTATCCCCGGCTATTAGTTACTATCTCTTTTTCTCTAAAAAAATTTAACAGGTCAGATCACTATCCCATCTGACTACTTTTTCTTAAATTCCCTTACTTATATTTATTTAACAACGCTTCAGGAATATGACAATAATCATCTGGGCACCGTGTTAACCTATCCTGATGCTCCTCCGCACTTCTTACATAGTTTGAAAGCGGCAATACTTCGACGACGATACGGTTAGCATCGCTGCGATTCTGAATAAACTTCCTCGCCGCTTCTAAATGTTTGGCGTCTTCACTATACATACCTGTTCTATATTTCTCCCCAACATCCGCTCCTTGTTTATTCAAGCTATACGGATCGATTATCTCAAAGAAATATTCCATTAATCTCTCCAGGCTTACAACCCTCTGATCAAATTCTGTTTTCACACATTCCGCATAGCCATCATACTCGCCATCCAGTGTGTTAGTTTTGCCATTCGCTCTTCCCGCTTCGGTAAACGTAACACCAGGTAATGTTTTAATAAATGCCTGAACTCCCCAGAGACATCCACCTGCGAAATATACTGTTTCCATGTTGGTTCTCCGTTCAAAATTAGTTTTGACTTAACTTCTCTAAAGCCTTCCCGTTTTGCTTCACAGCTTTCTCAAAGCTTTCTTGAATCATTTCTTTTCGGGTTACTTTCTGATCCTCTTTTTTGTTCCCTGCATTCGTTTCATCTTTCTTTGTCATGCTTTCCACTCCAAACGATTACTAAATACTCCTATTATAACATCCGTTATTAAAGGTTATCTTCATCTAGCAGTCAATTTTTCTCCACAAAAAACATCGAAAGCGCACCTAGTCCAACATGTGTTCCAACCGACACTCCCATCTGCATGATGTGGATGTCCCCCTTGAAATCTGTTTCTTTTTCCAGTTTCACTTTGAGGTTTTGCGCAACCTTTATGTCGGAGGTGTAGCCTATGATCACAAATTCCGTCATCTTTTCATCGTTCCGTTTGATGAACTCCTGCACATAATGCACGAGGACCCGCTTTAGTCCTCTTTCCTTTGCAACTATTGCCCCTTTTCCATTTTTCATGGTCATAATTGGCTTCAGCATCAAAAGCTTGCCGAGGAATGCGCTGGCATTTGACAGCCTTCCACTCTTAATCAGATGATCTAAGTCATCGACAGAAAGGTAATGCTTCACATTGGTTTTATACGTTTCGTTAAACTCTACTAGCTCCTCGAAGGTTGCCCCTCGCTCTCGCATTAACGCACTCTTTAGCAACAGCAAGCCGCTCCCGTGGCTCATACATTTGGAATCCACCACATGGATTTTCACCGTGGAATCAGGATTCTCCTCGTAAAAATATCCCTTCGCCAGCTCAGCAGATTGATAGGCTCCACTTGTCCCGCTAGACATACAAATACAAAGAATTTCCTTATATCCACTCTCAATCGCATTTTTCATGATCGCCAAATATTCCACAGGACTTGGCATCCCCGTCGTCGGAAACTCCGAAAGCGCCTCCATCATTCCATAAAACTCATCCGGCATTATATCCACTCTATCCTTATAGGTCTTTCCCTCTATATTAATCGACAACGGCGCCATGCTAATGTCATACATCTCCAACACTTCATCTGCCAAATCACAAGTTGAGTCCGCCATTAATTTAATCATTTTGTTCCTCCAATAAAACATACTGCTCTAATCTTAACCGAAAGGGGATGGATAGACTATTGTTTTTATTTTCTAGGCTCGTTTCTAACAGATTATTGAAAAAGTTGGGTTTAAGACTTTTTCCAATCTTATGCAAATAAAAATGGGATTATGTTTAAATCTCCCTATACAAAAAGAGCACGACAACCACATTGCTTACTGTATTTTTAGGTATGTGCAACAGCAACAAGGTTTGCGATAATAGCCTACTAAAAAGAAAGACACCATCAGGTCGATGGTGTAAATGTATATGTCCGCTTTGCCCTTACAGGGATATCTCCATTCTCTTTCTTTGTTCGAATCCTACCACCTTTGTATAGTTGTTCTCATGCAAGAGCATTCGTGCGTGATCAAGGTTTGTACCGAGATCATCAGGATAATGTGCGTCTGATGAAAGGGTTAGCGGTACTTGGTGCTTCGCGAGTACGTTAAGATAGCTAGGACTTGGGCATGCTTCTTTTATTGGATAGCGATAGGATAGCCCTGTGTTAATTTCTGAAGCGAGGTTATGCTTCTTAATCGTTGTTGCGACTCGCTCGTAATTCTCAAGCAATTGACCTTCATCTGGGCGATATCCGAACACCTTTAGGTTATCTAGATGTGCGATAACATCAAACAAATTTGATTCGATTGACTGGCACACATAGGATGTATGCGTATGGTACAAGTCTCGTAGGTTCATCTCCTTAAAATAATGCTGAGTTTCAGGATTATCAAAGCCCCAGCCCCGGACGAAGTGCACCGATCCGATGATATAATCCCAAGGCTTGTCGGAGATTAAACGTTCAAGCTCTTCTTCCCCTTGAGGAAAAAAGTCAGCCTCCAGTCCGAGGCGAAGTGTCACGCCTTGAGACTTCCATTTTTCCTGCTGGGACTGAATAAATTCAATGAACTCATTCATGGATGGGATGGTGGCCACATGGTTGAGCCAACGAGCTTGCACGCTTCCTAGTTCGTCCGCTTCAAGATGCATATGCTTGGTGAAATAGTCTAGGCATTCTTGGAAGCGATACAAATGTTCAACGATTCCCACTTCTTTTAAGCCTAGCTGTTTTGCACGCTCAAGGTATAAATCAAGCCAAGCCTCTGAGTAACAGCCTTGACGGATACGGTCGCTGATATCACTTGAGAGATGATTGATCCATTCCAAGGAGTGGCGGTTTTCCTTAAGGTCCTTATCTTTAAAAAAGGCGAGCGCCTTTGCAGTGCGTGCGAGCCAATTTGTCGAGTATGGCCCTTCTTCTAGGTGCACATGATAGTCAAGTTTCAAGATGTCACTTCCTTTTACTCATTCGCTACTATCCAGTCTACATTTCGTAATCCCTCATGTCCGTGCCATGCTTGAGGGAGTAAGTTGTTACATACAATCGCATCCACTTCATCTAGCCGACAAATTTTACAAAAGGCATCTACCCCTATTTTGGAATGATCGGCAAGGACGAAAATTTCCTTTGAGGCTTTAATCATGGATTTGGAAATCATTGATTCACTAAGATCATAGTCACTAATGCCGTTTTGCAAGGACATACCTCCCGCAGAGATAAAGGCTTGGTCTATGATGAAATTTTCTAAAACCATTTCCGTAATCTTTCCTGTAATGGAATGCTGCTTAATATTTAGCTCGCCACCAAGTAATATAACTTGTCCGGAAAACTCATGTCGGTTTAGTGAATCAAGCAGGATCGATGAAACTGGAAGTGAGTTCGTTAGAATGGTTACGTTTTCTTTATTCTTAATGTGCCTGGCAAGTTCAAGCATGGTTGTACCAATATCAATCACAAGGGTGGTGCCATCTTTAATGAACTCCGCCGCTTTTTTTCCGATTAATTTTTTTTCCTGTTCTAGAATGCTTTTTCGATTATTTAGTGAAGGTTCGCCGTGCTGATAGCTTGAAAGAACTGCCCCACCATAGACTCTTTTGATGAGGCTATCTTTTTCAAGCTGATCCAAGTCACGACGAATGGTTTCCGATGTAACAGAAAATTGTTCTGCTAAACTCGTTACTTGTACTTTTTGTTTTAACTTTAGTTGATCGAGGATAAATCGTTTTCGTTCTTCAGGAAACAAGTCTTTCATCACCTTTCTATCTCCTACAGAGAGCTACATGCCGTTTTTGGAATGATCAAACGAACATCTTCTCCTTCTGCGTAGCTTGCCGTTCGATTAATCTCATCAACTAGGACACTATGATTGTCTACTTGAACCTTATAGCTTACTATGTTTCCATTTAACATTTTACGTTTGATTTGTCCGTTAAGCACATACTGCTCATCATTGGTTAATAGGGTTTCTTTGCTAGAAGTGAGGAGTATGCTTTCAGGCCGAATGGCGACGTCTTGTTGGGCAACCATCCCTGTACATTCTCCCCACTCTGTAGCGGAAAATAAATTGTAGGCACCAATGAAGCTAGCAACGAACTTGTTTTTTGGTTTCGTATAAATTTCTTCAGGAGATCCTGCTTGCTCAATGATTCCTCTGTTCATGACATAGATAGTATCACTTAAAATCATGGCTTCCTTCTGGTCATGGGTGACAAAGATTGTCGTAATATCAAGCTCGCGTTGGATTTTTTTTACTTCCTCTTGTAGCGATTTTCTAATTTTTGCATCCAAGGCACTAAACGGCTCATCTAGTAAAAGAACGCTAGGCTCCATTATGAGCGAACGAGCAAAGGCAACGCGTTGCTGTTGACCACCCGATAGCTCATGTGGGTAGCGCTTCTCAAGGTCACCCAAGTCCATCATGTCCATCATCTTCTTTACCTTCGACTCAACATTGCCCTCTTTCTTCATCTTCAAGCCGTATGAAATGTTTTGAAACACAGTCATATTCGGAAATAGAGCATACGATTGAAAGACCATCCCAATTCCACGTTTTCGTGAAGGAAGATGGGTAATGTCTTGGTTGTTAACCATGATGTTTCCTGCATCAACCCCTGTAATTCCCGCAATAGAACGGAGCAAGGTACTTTTACCACAACCGCTTTGGCCAAGTAATGTAACAAATTCTCCCTTTTCAATGGAGAAGGAAAGGTTATCAAGAACCGTTTTATCATCATAGCGTTTTACTAATGAATCTACTTGTACATAACTCATTTTACCTCTCCTTCATGGATGGAAATTTTCATAGGTTGCTTTGTTTTTAGGAAAATCGATTTTTTCTTCGTAGTTTGACTAGACTTCTTTGATTGTAAGGTTAAAAGGAAGCCAGTAATGATAATAATAATGGTGTAATACGAAATAACGATCGCGCTCGTTAAATGACCATTTTTACTGAGCTGTTGGTAAAGATAGATTTGTAACGTTTCATAGCGTCCCCCAACAAGTATGTTTGCTAGCGCAAATTCACCAAAGAGCATGGAAATGGAAAGCAACGTAGCAGCCAAAATTCCCTTTGAGATATTCGGAAGAACAACGGATAATATCGCTTTAACCTTTGATGCCCCGAGAAGTTCTGCTGCTTGAATGAGCTCGATCGCATTGACCGAATACAAGCTATTTCTAATGCCTTGATACACAAATGGAATGATAATCACCGCATAAATTCCTATTAAAATCCATGGTGTTCCAACGATCGTGAACGTGCTAGAAGAATACAAGTTTAGTAGTCCAATGGCTGAAGCAACAGCAGGAACACCGTAGGGCAACATCGAGATAAGCTTCAGGACCATCTCTTGCTTTGGGAAGTAGAGAAGGACAACAAATATCGTGATCAGCATAATGACCATGCTCAAGCCGACCCCACCAGCGATGACAAAGATGGAACGCCCTAGTGCCTGAAAAAAACGTTCATCTTGGAAAAGCTGGATGTACCATGAGAAAGTCCATGACTCTGGTAAAATCGTCGTACTCCAATTTTTAGAAAGCGAATAAACGAGCGTTCCAGCGAGTGGAAGTAGTAAATAGATTGCTAGTAAGATGACGATGAAAAGATGTATAGGCTTGGTTTTCATTTAATATCCCGCCTAACTTTACGCATGATTTTTTCATTTAACCAAAGGGAACCAAGCATAATTACTGCAAGGATGACCCCAAAGGCACTCGCAAGATTCGGATCTAAGAACACATCTCCTGAAATGAGTGAACCAATTTGCAATGGTATTAAGTTATACGTTGAGCCAACGAGTGCGTATGCTGTTGCATAAGCCCCAAGTGAGTTTGCAAGTAATATCGTGTACGTTCCAAAAATTCCTGGTAATAAAACAGGAAGTCCAATTTTTAGCCAATACTGAAGCGACCTACCCCCAAGTAGGTTGGAAGCATAGCGCCACTCGTTATTTAACGCTTGATAGGTTGGAAGTAGCAGCATTATCGCAAACGGCACTTGGAAGTAAACATAGACAATGATCAATCCAACCCAAGAATACAAATTAAAGCTCTCCGCAATCGGAAGTCCTAATTCTGAAAATAACAATGTGAATAGCCCATTGTTTCCAAGTAAAACGATAAAGGATACAGCAAGGGGAATGCCTTCAAAATAAGACGTCATATTGGTAATCATAACCATGTATTTATTCCCTCTGCTTGCTAGCGTCGTAATGGAATAACCACCGATTGCTGCTATAATAATCGCAATCGAGGCTGAAATAATCGAGATTTGCAAACTATTTGTGATGGATTGGAGATAAAAGGCATCACTAAAAATGATTTGAAATTGTTCTAATCCAAATGCTCCGTCACTTCCTCTGAAGCTTTGAACAAGCATGTTCACAAGAGGAGCAAGCAAAAACCCACATAAAACAAGAGCAAATGGCACAAGCCAAATTAATATAAGCAGCTTTGAACGTACCAACGAAAACGTCCTCCTTTTTCGGTTACAGCAATGATTGCACTGTCGGTGGTAGTGGTTGCATGTTCGCTGATGGATCTATATTCATTAAGTGACACATCAACGGAGCAAAGGCTAGCTGACCAAAAGTGATATCCTGAACGCCTTTTTTTACTTTGTCACTGATGACATAAAATGGCACCATTCGTTCACCATCCGTTGTTCCGCCATGAAGTCCCCATTCTGACATGCCGTGATCAGCTGTAACGACCACTTGATAGCCTTCCTTCAGCCAAATCGGAATGAGCTCAGAAAGAAGATTATCCACATTCAAAATTCGTGCACGATATTCCTTTGAATTGCTACCAAATTTGTGCCCCTCATCATCCACATTCATGGAATGAATATAGAGAAAGTCTGGATTTACTTGACGACGCAAGAACTCTCCATCAAGGAATAGATGGCTATCTGGGTAATGATCCTCCCAATAAAAGCGTCCATTTTGAATCGGCTTCTCTGTGTGTAGTTGGTCACGGTCCTCGATAAAATGAAACGGTGCACGGTTGTATAATTCACTAACCCAAAAGTAAGAAGCCGTTGCATTTGTCAAACCATGCTTTTTCGTTAAATGAAAAAGGCTTTCTTGCTCGGATAATCTGACCATATTGTTATGTGTAATTCCATTCACTGAGCTAGGTGTACCGGTTAATAACACTTCATATAAAGGTCTTGAGATACTAGGAAGCTCTGAAACTACTTGGCAGCGAGTAGCCTTCTTGCTCGCTGCTAAGTGTTCCATGAATCCTAAGTTCTCAATCGCTAAGTCGTGACGCATGCCGTCAACAACAACGACGATGAGCTTATTTGACATGAACTAAAACCTCACTCTGCCATAGACGTGGTAATTCTTTTGCTGTTTTTTCCCAGGCTTTTAAATCTTTAATTGGTACAGCATTTTTGTATTCCTCTTCTGGAACCATTTTTGCTGCAACATCCTCTGGTAGTTTAACGTTTTCTCGGATTGGTCGTGCATAGCCTTTTGCAAGGTTTACTTGACCTTCGTCACTTAAAATGTACTCACGGGTTAACATCGCAGCATGTGGCTGCTTGGCATTTTTGTTAATGATTGTTGCATAGCCACTAACGATAGAACCTTCTTTAGGGATTTTCACATCAAAACGCTCGCGATCTACCGCATCTGCATAGCCTAATGAGTTAAAGTCCCACATAATCCCAACTTCCATTTCTCCTGTTTCCATACCTGACACACTCAAGTTATTCGCAGTACTCAAACGCCCTTGTTTTGCAAGTTCAGCAAAGAAGTCGAGTCCTGGTTGAAGATTCGTTTCATCTCCCCCGTGTGCCAACGCGGCAGCAAGTACTGCAATTTGGGATTGTGATTCCGTCTTAACGTCACCAACTGAAACCATGTAGTCTCCTTCTAGAAGGTCTTGCCATGATGTTGGTGCGTCCTCCACTTGCTTTTTATCTGTTACGAAGGAAATGGTTCCTTGGTAGCCAACCACCCAGTGTCCTTCGTCATCCTTGGCCCAATCAGGAATCTCATCCCAGTAAGAAGTCTTATATGGCAAGGTGATGCCTTTTTCTTTCGCAATTGGACCAAACGAAACTCCTACATCCCCAATATCTGCTGTTGCATTTTTTCCTTCAGACTCCATCTTGGCAATTTCTTCTGCACTCGACATATCTGTATCTGTATGATCTAGTCCATATTTTTCGTTCATGTCTTCCCATGTCTCTTTCCAGTTCGCCCAAGCATCAGGCATGCCGACACTGTTCACAGCGCCCTCTTCCTTTGCTTTTCCTTCAATTTCTTCAAGACTTAAAGAATTTGGATCAAATGACAATTCATCGCTTGTTGCATCACCTGCTCCACAAGCCGTTAAGCTCATTAATCCAATTCCTAACACGACATTACGAATAATTGTTTTACCTTTAAGAAAAGTCATCTGACTTCCTCCCTATTTGTTGTTTTTTGTTGTATTCTGTTGTTTTTTGTTGTATTTCTTGTCTTCACTATACGAATAGATTGTTAATCCCACATAAAGGTATTGTAAAAAAATAATTATCAATTGTTACAAAACTAAAAATGATAGATAGGTTAGGTGCACAAAAAGGGAGGAAAAGAGATAGCATTTTTTAAAAGCCAAAAAAGGTGCTAACCTTCCATATGAAAAGAACAATCCATACGGAAGGTTAAACACCCTAGCCTTCTTTTGCTTATGTATTGGAGAAAAAATTTTATATTCGAAAAGTAAGTTTTGAGATATATTGGTAATATGCGGATTCGGTAAGAGAGAAATGTGCCTGTCTCTCTGTCGTAAAGGGAGGATAACTTAGTGAGGAAACACTATATTGATGTGATAAGAGTAGTAGCCATTATGTTACTCATTCCATTTCATACTGCAAGAATGTATGATTATTACCCGTTCTACATAAAAGGTGACGAAAGCATGATCTTACAGCTGTTTGCGATATTTTTGTCACAGTGGCGGATGCCGATTCTTTTCTTAGTTTCAGGTGTAGGGACATATTTCATCCTTCGTTCTAGAAGCAACAGATCCTTCATTCGCGATCGATTGACAAGATTACTCATTCCCTTTATTTTTGCTGTATTAGTGATAGTTCCCCCTCAAGGATACTTTGCCTCCTTAAGTAAGGGAATCATTCCTCCTACTACAAGTTATTGGGAGTACTATCCTACCTTCTTTACCTTTGATCTTTCACAGATTGACGGATTTACTGGAACGTTTACTCCGGCTCACATGTGGTTCATCTTATTTTTAGTCGTATTTTCGTTACTAAGCATTGCTGTTTTTCGCTTCATCCAACATAAGGAGAGTATGGTGACCTCTTCTACTTCTTCATGGTTTTTATATTTATTGATCATCCCTATTTTTGTTACAGATATTGTGTTATTAGGGATGGAGTTTAACCCATTCTACTATTTTACTTTTTTTCTCTACGGGGCATACATCGTAAAAGAAACGGAAATCGAGCGAATAGTAGAGAAAGAACGAACACGCCTATTATTGCTTGCTATTGTAAGCATGAGCGCTGTACTCTTCTTATATTGGCTGCACCTTACTAACGGCTATACTACTCCACTGATACTATTCACGTTGTTACAAGCCATCACCACCTTTGCATGGATTTTTGCAATAATTGGTTATTTCAAGGCCTATATGAACATAAAAAATAAATGGATTGCCTCTGTGAATAAAAAGGTTTTTACCATTTATATCCTTCACCAAACACTGATTGTGATTATTGGGTATTATTTGCAAGAGCTTTCTCTATCGATATGGGTTGAATTTATCCTTATTAATCTACTTACTTTCCTCTCGATTGGCTTGCTCTATTACCTTTTCATCAAACGCTTTACCTTTGTAAAAACTTTATTTGGAGCAAAATAAAAAAACAGGTAGATATGGAATACCTGTCTTAAAAAGGCAGGTGTTCTACCCTATGTGGGTTGTTTCACCTGCTCCCTCAAGCCTTACGTTAACTTTCCAGCATATAACGCTTTCGTATAAGTATAAAATACACTGATTACCACAACGAAGAAAATTACTTGTTTAATAAAAACAGGTATGCCTATATTGGAGAAAATCAATAGTACTAAGGCTGCAGTGATAACAGTGTCTAATAGTGTGATCTTTACTCTCAAATCCGTACGTATTAAGCCATTTTTCACGGCAACGGCTACGCCTCCTACTACCAGAATAAAAACCCAAAACAAATATAATTCTTGATTTATCTTGTAGCCAAATAAAGGGATATAAAGGAGAGCATATGCCCATTTTGACGCTCTCAGCAATTTATGTGATTGTTCATTCAATCATGTACACCTCCATTTTATATATTGAAGGGAAAGGTGTTTTCATCCTTCTATGTTTGAAAGGTTTAAACGGTCGTTTTTCCTGTTAACTTCCCCTCCAAAAGAAACTCCCCTATTCTAATAGGAAAATAGAATCGGAGAGTTTAAATTCTCTTCTGTCACAATATAAAAAATGGTGTAAGTATCAAACTTTAAGTGAAGAAATTCCATCTCATGATTTTCTAACCCTACTGGAACCTCTTGGCTTTCATTAACTACACCCCATACGTGGGAATCACCGTCTATTTCTGATCCAGCACTCCACGAAATGCCATCCTCATCAACAAGCTCTAAAGGTTTTCTATTATGGTTTCTCAGCGTTTTATCCAAGAAGTAAAAAAAGTAGATTGTCTCATTCCACTCATAAAGGATGATATCCTTATTGTCTATACTGTGTGTTAGTAATACGTTTTCTTCAGAGTATGTACTGTTTATGATGTTTTCTATTTCTTTAACATTATAATCTTTGCCTTCTACGTTTAAGGAACAGCCAACTAATAGGATAATACAAAATAACTGGATAATAGTTTGGGTTAATTTGATCATGATTCCTCCAAATCTATGAAATATGTTTCACGTGTAACACCATTCTTCCATTTAACCAGCAATCTTAATCTAACAAAAAATCACTTTCTATCTTTTTCTTCATTTGTGCTTTATAACCTGCATGCCATTTGTGATTTATTGTAAATTTTTTAAAAAAGACAAAAAGTAGTTCATCTATGGAATTGATTTTTAGCTAAATTTACTATCAGCGTATGGACAAACACCTATCACCAATACCCTGCACACATTGCATTTGGCGGTAAAAAACAATGAGGGATGCAACAACAATGTATTTATGGGCTTCTTCTAAATTGAAGAAAGGCATTTCATTAGAAACAAAGAAACACCTTTCGCTCGTAACTTAATGGAGCGAAAGGTGTTTTTTTATTGTGAGAGGGACAGGCATCGCTTTCCCCACGACCACATAGTCTATTTATTCAAATCGATTCCAATTTATTAACTCATTAAGAGGAAGACGAGTTTTTTCAAAACCTGCTTTCGCGCCTTTGCCTAGGGAGATTAACATGATAGCTTCGTAGTTTTCCGGTACATTAAATTCTTTCATGAATTTTGCCTCATCGTATCCACCCATTGGAACGGTATCATAGCCTTTTGCTTTAGCTGCCAGCATTAATTGCATAGAGACAAGTCCGCCGTCAATATGAGAAATTTTCGCTAAGCGTTCTTTAGGAAAAGATCCGTAACCATCCAAAATGCTGTTCACATACATGTCTTTTACGTCTTCTGGCATTCTTCCCTTTTCAGCGATGGCACTATAAATACGGTCGGCATTCTTGTATGCCTCTCTGTCTCCAAGGACTGCAATGACCACAGAAGCATCGACAATTTGTTGCTGATTATTGGCGATTGGCAACAAACGCTCTTTTTCCATTTGATCTTCAATAACGAGAAATCTCCATGGTTGAAGGTTGCTAGATGATGGTGCTAACGTAGCTGCTTCAAGAATTTCTAAGACTTCACTTTTATCTATTTTGAATTCAGGATCATATTGTCTTACGGAACGGCGTTCTTTCGCGACAGTCAGAAAATCTGTGTCCTCTAATTGTTTGGGCGCTTCTTTGGTGGTATCAATTTCTTTTACTTTATTTAAATATTCTTCTTTACTCATCGTTTTTTTAGACATTTATAAATCCCCTTTAACTGTATTTTCTACAAGAACAGTATATGACGTTAACTGTTCCTTTGTCAACTACAGTTAATCAAGAGAAAAATAAAAAAGCGAAACAGCTATGTTTCACTTTTTCATTAAATCAGCTATGGTCTTTTGTTCTAAACCTGCAACGACCCAGCCTTCCATTTCATCGCGTAATGTACAAAGGGATTCACGAGTAGTATCAGCAAAACATTCTTTACTTTCTACATTAAAGAACCCCTTAGGAAAGGTTTCCGCTTTCATGGCATCATATACTTCTGACAATTTGATTTCACTTGGATCTTTGACAAGAAAATATCCACCGTCTCGGCCTTCTTTCGCCTCAATTAATTCGGTCTTAACCAGATGCCTTAATATTTTTCTTAAAAAGACAGATTTAGAATTAAGTTTCTCGGCTAATTCTCCACTCGGACAACGGCCTTCATTATTAGCAAGCACTACGAGTGCCTGAATGGCCACACTGAACCACCTTGTACTCGTTACCTTTTCACTCATTGTTTCACCTCTTCATCTACACTTTATTCTGAAACATCTCCCATAAAAAGTCAAAGTGTTTAGGAAGGGGGGGAAGGTGAATGTGTTTGAGGTACAGGCACCGCGACCCGTCTTTACTTTAAAGGTTAAAAGGGTTGAGGTGCCTGTCCCCTTATTTCCTTTCCCAAATCAACGTCATTGGTTCGAGAAGTTCTTCCCATGTTTGCTCTTTTTCTTTTGTTACTTTATTAAGATCAAAATACCCATAGTAAATTGCATCAACAGTTCCACTATTTACTAACTCTAATGGATCAGGTCCAATTCTTTTGTCCTCTAGTAAAAAGTTACTAGTAGGTGAATGGGCAATTGTTTCATTATAATAAACCAGGCTAATATTTTTCAGTTCTCCATCTATTTCAACTTCTAAGGGAGACGTCGTATGTGTTCCTGCATGGCTTTCTCCAAAATAATTTAAAACAAGCATTCCGTCTTCCGTTTCTTCCATTTTAAATAAATCTGTTGTATAGGAAATTGGCTTTTCGTAATAAAATATAAATGAAAAGATTGCAAACCCTAGTATGATGGTGGTTAATACAGACCCAAAAATAAGCAGCCATTTTTTTCGATTCCATCGTTTTTTAATTTTGCTGAACAAAGTTACTTTATTTTCAATTGGTACATAAAGTGTTTCCTTCATTTGTTCATACTCATTTTTACAAACCTCACACGTTCGTAAATGTTCACTAACTAATGATTTTGTATCTTCACTTACTACCCCATCGATATAAAGTGGTAATAAATCCTGAATCACCGTACATTTAATTTCCGTCATCTTGTTTCTCCTCCATATAAGCCATTATTTTCTTTTTCGCACGATAATACGTTACCCTTGCCCAACTATCACTTTTTCCAAATAGCTGCCCAATTGTCTCAAAAGAAAGTTCACCAAATGTTCGAAGGGAGAAAACTTCTTTATATGGCTCTTCCATTGCATGTAAAAATTGATGTATCTCAAGTGCACGGTCCTCATTCATCAAATAATCTACAAGTTGGACATCTTTTTGCACAACATTTTCTTCCATATTTATCTCACGTTGTTGTTTTTGGTGTTGTGTAAAATATGTATTCTTAGCAATCGTGAAAAGCCATGACCTTACATCTTTTTTGCCATCAAATTGATGAAATGATTTCAGCGCCTTAAAAAATGCTTCTTGTGTAATTTCTTCTGCTTTATCTTTGTCTGATACTAGAGATTTTGTATAGAAGTAAACATCCTTAAAATAAACTTTATAAATCTCCTCAAAGTTCACTTTCTCCCCTCCTTCACTTAAATAACTAACGAAAAAATAAAACGTTACAAGATTTTCAAAAAAAAATAGACATATTCATTTTACCTGAATATGCCTACGTATTAATTGCAAATTTATTTTTGGTGGGTTGAGATGTTGAAGCTTATAATACCGTTTGAAATCTTATAACTGATGGGATTATTTCCACCATGAAGATGGAGATGTTGATAAGTCTCCTGTTAATATGATTGTTTCTCCAATTGGAGGAGCAATTACATTAACGTTTGCTTTTTTTGCCTCTGCTAAAGCTTGTTCTATAGGCTCTGTCCAACTATGAAAAGCAAGCGTAAACGCTCCCCAGTGAATGGGCATCATATATTCCCCATTGACATCTACATGAGCCTGTACAGCTTCTTCGGGTGTCATATGAACCCAAGGCCAACGTCTGTCATATTGACCTCCTTCTATTAAAGCGATGTTAAACGGGCCGTATTTTTCCCCGATTTCCTTAAAATGAGTGTCATACCCACCATCTCCACTCGTATAGAAACGAGTTTGACTCCCAAGTATGACCCAGCCACCCCATAATGTCGAATCACGATTAAAGAGCCCTCTTCCAGAGAAGTGCTTGGAGGGAGTCAAGGCCACCGTTAGACCCTGGAACTCCTTTTCCTCCCACCAATTAAGTTCCGTAATTTTTTCCATTGCCACTCCCCAACGGACCAAATGCGCGCTGACACCGTAAGGAACGAAGAAATGGTCCACCTTATCCTTCAACTTTCGTATAGACGGATAATCTAAGTGATCGTAATGATCATGAGTAATAAAAACAGCATCAATAGGCGGCATTTCATCAATAATATGCAGCATATCTTCACTGTAGCGCTTACTTCCTATAAAAGAAACAGGCGAAGCAACCTTCCCAAGCATTGGATCAAATAGCATTTTTTTATTGTCGAGGCTGAGTAAAAAAGCAGAATGACCAAACCAGGTTAAACTATCTTCTTCACTTTTTATTTTGTCCCAATCCATGTTGGAAACAGGTAATGGACGGGCAGGATTGCGGTCTTTGACACCAAAAATAGAATCCTTCATCATCGAGAAGTAATCCACTACACGCATGCTCATCTTGGTGGATACCTGATTAACAAATTTCCCATTAACATAATTATCAAAAGAAGTGTATTGTTCTTTCTGACTGCTATTCGGATTTCCTCCGAACACTGCATGCATATTCACAAACAAAGCTACGATAATACATAAAACAAATAAAAATATGAAAAAATAGATCATTTTTTTCATGATTCCTTTCTCTGAATGCTTGATACTCTATCTTATCATATTAGTTTGTCAAATGATTACTTATGATACCGCTCACCTTGTTCATTAAAATTTAAGCATTGCTGCTTTACCTTATTTTCTTTCCTTCTTATTAAGATTGATTAATTGTTCCTTTTATATATTCAGGAAGAATCAATCTCCCCTCCATATAATCTTTTAGGGAAAATACCACCGGTTTACAATTTTCACCCACTCCAATTATCAGGCTTAAATCTGCTGGTGAATAGACAACCGTATGCAGCGTACCAAAGTACTCTTTGTAGTGATTAAAAAACAATGGCGAACGTTCATCATTAAAATGAAAATAAGCAGACATAGGTGTTAGACTTTCCCTTAATAAGGAATTTACATACTCCTTCCGTTTTACCGATTGTTGTATTTGTAATCTATTTTTCGCTCTTAATACATCTGATTCAAAGTGGTTTGTGCATATTAGAGGATTGGAGGAATGTATAATCTGAAGTTGTGGTGAAGCTTCTACTAGTACACTATTTCCTTTTTGGTCTGTGATGGAGTAATTGTAGCAATAGCCATGAGGGATATTGGTGATGAATGCTATCGCCTCTTCCGTATTTGCGCATTGTTCTAGTAGCATTCTAACAATACTTGTTGCAATAAACCCCTCTTCCCTATGCTCGTTATTCACAAAATGTAACCCAACCACGAGCCCTTTTTCATTCATTCCATCCAGTCTTCCAATTACCTGCTGACTAAAGCCAACAGTAACATAGCCATCCTTAGGATTCGTGAATACAAGCCTTGCATCGTACATTTCTGGGCTAAAATCATAATTGCGCACGTAATAGCCGTCGTTTACCAATGTAGTACACCCCATTTCTGGAAATACTACATCATATCCGCTAAAAAGTTTAATAGTGGCATCTAATTCCATACCTAATCCTGCTGCCAACCCTTCTAGTTCTTGTAATATATTTGGAGAGACATCCTTTATTATTTCCTTAGCCATTTCTACATTGGAGTTTTTCGTCAGCTCCTTAAGCTGGTTCAATTCTTCAAGGATTGGTAATGACCGTAATTCCTTCCCTTGTGCCAAGCCAAATTGATAATAGTTCCCGCTCAATTCTACTATTCTAACAACCAACTCTTTATTTAAAAGCATTTTGCATATCCTCCCTTTTTCCCACTCGAGTGACAGGCATTAATAAATCGATATTTGTGAAGTCATCTCCACGATACCATTCTAGGATGGAACCTGTTGGAATCCAATTATGTTCGTTTGCATAATTTATTAATTTTCGATAGCCTTTTTGTATTTCGGTTAAGGGTTCATGAAAGGGCAATGCAATACATATACAGGAAGGCATATTTTCTCTTAATGCACTTTCAGATAGTCCGCTAATCTGAATGTCATACGGGACCCCAAAGCCTATATGAGCTTTAATTACATCTTTTCCTGAAACATATCTTAAATAACAACTTTTTACAGGAACATTTAATTTTGCAAGCTCTTTCCCTCTTTTTATAAAATATTCTCCAAACTTCCCGGTTTCAGACTCGGCTAAGAACCAAATAATCGTTTCCTCAGCATTTTCAATCAAATAAATTTGATTCTTCGCGGAATCACTTTCTAAATACCGCAAGCTTACATTCAAGACATCTAGCCTCTCTTTTATCATTTCGACCCAATGATCCATCAATTTTTTTCGAGTATGGTCATCCTCTTCTTTTAAATACACTTGAATGTCTTTTAACGGGACATCAGCCAGACGCAAACTGGATATCAACTTAATCGTTGCCACTTGATCATCTGAATAAACTCTATACCCACTGCTATTTCTCCCTACTGAATGAAGTAGATTTTTTGACTCATAATACCTTAACGCACTTTTAGAGATACCGGTTCGATCAGAAAAATCTTGTATAGTCATGAACTTACTCAAATTAATTACACCCCCTAAAATTCATGTTACAGCTTCAAGCTACTTTAAGGTCAAGAAAAATTTCAAAATAAAAAGCTTGCTAGTTAGCAAGCCGCTTAAGGAAGTTTAAATGAATTCTTACGATATTCTCTGTTCTTGATTTGGTTAAAGAACCTTATTTATTTTTGAAACGGTTAGCCCTATCTATCAAATTTCAAAACTAATTGTCTAGATAAAGTGCTAGTAATATTATTTGATCTGATATTGGTTGTATCTATACCTATTCAATTACTAGAGCCATTCATTAATACATATACCCATGCTGTTTGATGAGATATAGTAACATCAACAACAGTTGGATATGGTGAAATTTCTCCTAAAATTATTATTGGCAGATTGATAGCAGTTTTTCTAATAGATATTCTGAATCGGTTTCTTTGGATTAGTTACAAGTTCTGTAGCAGCATATTTTTAAAAGCCTTCAGTTAAAGCAGAAAGTTCGATAGTGGTGATCCTTAAATCTGAAATAGAACGTATCGATGAACTATCCGAACAAGAATTACAAAGAGTGTTGTCTATTATTAAGGACTAAAGGAAGCAAAAAAATGATGAAAACATGTAAGGAGGTTTTATATCCCTCCTTTATTTCCCATCATTTATACTTTCATCTTTTTCTTTTACTTTTTGGCAATAGTAAGTTATAAAGATTGCGCCTTTTTTCACGTTAAAAATCGCATAATTCCAATAATAGGTCGTATACTTAAATGGCAAAAAAATTTAATTTTGAGGCTATTAAAAGATATGTATTTAAAAACACTTCTAAGAGCTTTATTATTTAAATAATTTCCCAAATGCCTTACCTGTAGCTTTCCCTGCAGCTTTCCTTGGAAGTCGCTTACCTACTTTACCCTTTATACCTAGTAACCTGGCAATCAAGGAAAACAACCTCTAGTTTTATTAATACTCACCTTATCCACACCAATATTTTCAATTCAACCTACAGATTTTGGGCTTTTTGTTCTTTCTTCCGTAAACGGTGCACTTCTTTTTCAGTACGATATTTACTAACTTTTTCTCTTACTACGTTAGGTTCTTGCTTTGTCGATAAAGCTTTAACAAAGATGTCTTCTACCTTGTAACATACAGCTTTATACAATCCCATATAAATCCCCCTAGCGAATCATTTTTCTTGCAACATAAAATCTTCTGCCTAACCAAGCTAATGCAACTACACCGACTCCTCCAGCTGCCGCCTTCTGATTTGACTCTACTTCTTCTTTATATTCTTTAAAACCTAATTCATAATAATGGTAAAAAATTACTTCTCCTTTTTCAAATTCAGCTGGAATATCTTTTGCGTTTCCTTCTCTCCCTAATGCGTATGCCATTTTCTGAATTTCAATAACTTCTTTATTTGATTCAAAGCCTTTTCTATACCATCCAATAAATTTATCATTAGATATTGAAGGCTTTTCATAATCTATCATTTTAAAAGACGCTTCATAACCTTGATTGATATAATCTTCTTGTAACTCAGCTTGGGCTTTTTCATACCCTTCTTTGTACGCCTTAATGTACATGTCTTCGAGGTCATCAGGAAGTGAGTACACATCATTTTTTCCATCTTTATATCCTAAATTAATAAGATCATTTTTCTTTGCTTCCACCCGTTCATTGAGAGCTTTAGAGAAACCTGATTCATATGACTCTTTTAGAATTTGATTAAAAATATATACTTTTGGAATTTTTATTTCGTCCTGTTTTTGCCCCAAAGAATAGCCTTCTTCATATGCCTTTGTTTTATCAGCTTCTAACGCTTTTTTACCATCTTCATATCCCTTGTTATATCCTGCTTCATAGCCTTGTTTATAGGCATCAGAACCAGAAGTTGCTGTACTATTTTTTGGAAGACTTTGTATTCCATCCAGATAACCTTGTTCATATCCTGATGCTTCACCTGTTTCATTATCTTGTTGATCCTGTTTATATTGAGCTTGTTCAGGGCTATTATTTACCTTTGTTTTATCATAACCAGTCGGTGGTTCACAGGGAATCCCATCGTCAACAACTCCATTACCAAATCCATCTAAATTCTCTGGATCATATGTAGCTGAGTAACCTTTTGCATTCCAGTATTCAACAACTTCATCATATGTTGCAAAATCAGAACAATTTTTATCTCGTCGAGTAACAGGAGCCGGAGCAGTACCACCACCGCTTGATGAGCCTCCGCCACCATTATGATAATGATAGCCAGTACATAAACCTTTAGCAATAGACTTTTCACTACAATTGTGACCACCGCTGGAATCCGTTCTTCCTGAGTGTGCGTCTACAACTGTTGCAATGAATAAAATAGAAAAAAAGAAACACAAAGCGGTTATATTTTTATTCAAACCTAATCACTTCTCCCCAAAATACAGCTAATAATATCAAAGACTCATATAGTTTATCGCTGCTAATTAATTGTAAATATTTCATTTCTAATATTAATTTTACTTATATTCCACTTAATTACAATATTAAGTTTCGAACTTTTAATTTGTATTTTTTTCCACATCTCTTTCCAATAAATGATAAAATAAAATGAATAACTCTTCCTAGAGGTAAGAGTATTTTGATTATTTTCTCTAATAAGAATGCTAACAATAGATGAAAAATTATTCGAATGCATAATGTGTAGAAGGATAAAGATGGTGATGTACTTGTATAGTCACTGTGTAGGAGAAGCAGTTGTCGAATCTAGAGGGCGGGGACATAATTTTTTAGTATTTTATAAAATGGGAAAAACGAGGTTGCCAGTATGAGTGCAATTATTTTAAATTGGGCACGAGAAGTTCCATCAATCTGCAACTTATAATATTGAGACCAGTTTAATTAACTATTTCATTGCAGATAACCGTTATGAATTGCAAAATGTTAGTCAAACTAGCTCTAGGGGCACACATGATTATTATGAAAAGAAGTATTATAATAGTGAACTATTTCCGGAAATTTGGGAGAAGCTCCGAGAACCCAAAAGACCTTGCTATCTCAATTTCTATCGAAGCTGCTGAATTGCTAGAAGACTTTCAATGGATTAGTAGCGAAGAAGCACTTAATGCAAATAAAGAAAACCTCCGTGAAGATATCGCGGATGTTTTAATCTATTCTTTAATGTTGTGTTCAGATCTTGGGTTGGATGTTAGGGAGATTGTGGAAGAAAAGATTTTGAAGAATGGGAGGAAGTACCCTGTTGAAAAATAGATTCTTCGTAATTTGCAAGGACTAAAATTTCTATAAAATTGTTGGCGTGGCTGTGACGTTGTTTTTTAAAAAAAATTCAATAATGTCTATATGTATAAACTAATTTTTCTAGAGTTAAAGATTGAATGTAAATATCTAGTACTATAATTTTCTTGATTTTCTCCCGCGTTCATACTTCAAAGTTTAGAATCCTTTCTGAGACAGGGTTTAAACCATTTTGTTTATTCTTCGAAAAATACATCTAAAGTTACTATCATATTCAATGAATCTCTCTCTTTGGTAAAATATTTAATAAATTGAAACAATCAATTTTCTAAACCGTATCATCTATTAAACTAAATGTAGATAGGAGTGAAACAATTTGGTTAACAACAACGCAAATATTAATAAAAAAGATGACGTTCCTTTTGGAATCGGTTTATCATTCTCTTTTATTTTTCTAGCTATATTCATATATATGTATCCAGAGTATTTAGGTGGTAGTACAGTAACAATAATATTTAGTTCAATATGCATCTTAATTGGTGTAATGGGGCTTGGTATAGAACTAAACAAGCTTAATGAAAGGAAAAATTCGGGATTTGATAACCTTGGAATAGGACTTGGTTTACTATTTTTATGGGCGATTTTACACTATTTCTTCCCTTATTTATTGGTAAATTGGTTAATATTAATTATTCTTTTCTTTGCAATAATTGGAATTATGAGTGGCCTAGCTAACTTAATATCCAACATAATGACAGCAAAAACTAAAAAGAAACTACTTGTTGAAATTCCTATTATAATAACTCAATTAGGTGCAACTATAATTGCAATTTATAAAATTTTGGTTGAATTAAAACTAATTTAGTAACCTTAATTAATTATTAAAAGAACTTATAATCAATCTCAAATTGCTTTCCAAACATAAATTTATACAAAAGAGGTGCTGACTAGACAATAGTGTCTGAGAAACAGGTGTTTAACCCTATATTTTAAAGATTAAACAGGTCGAACTACCTTTTCCTTAAACCTTCAAAACGCTTTTGACTAGAGGATAGAAGGGATGTTTTATTTTCTTGCTGGTTAGGATGGTTACTATTTTAAAAATCATACCTATTAGGTTTCGAGCTACTTTTGTAATCTAATTTCACCAAAATGTTGAAAGATTATTATTACTTAAAATCCTTTACTATAGAAAGTCATAGCTTTTATAAACCGTATATCTGGAGGGTTAATATGAATCAAAAAAACAGTATTAAGCTTATAGATGAATTAATTCTAAGAACCGAACAGCTTTCTTTTAATGAGGGTAGTGTTTTAGACAGTATAAGAAAAGAAGGAGAAATGGTAGCAAAAAATATTTTTGGATCTAACTCTGAATATATTAAATCGATACAATCAGCAGATTTTTACTCTTGGGTTTATCCAATTGAAAAACATAAAGAAATACAGTATTGGAACGATGGACAAAGAAGTTTATTAAACACATTTAATACTATGAAAAGAGAAATGGAGTTATTTAATTTCTCAGAAGATACTTCCATAGAACCACAAGAGAGCCCTTACAGCGAGAATTTAAACAAGGTGTTTTTAGTACACGGTCATGATTTAGGTATGCAACAAGCTGTAGCTCGTTCTATTGAAAAATTAAATTTGGAAGCAATAATATTGAGTGAAAAAAATGATGATGGTCTTACAGTAATTGAAAAGTTTGAAAAATACGCATCAGTATGTAATTTTGCAGTGGTACTTTTGTCGCCAGATGATATAGGTTCTCTAAGAACACAAGAAACCTCAATAAAATTCAGAGCAAGACAAAATGTAATTCTAGAATTGGGCTATTTCATCGGTAAACTAGGTAGACAAAATGTTATAGCAATGGTTAAAGATGATGCTTCAGGTAAAATGGAAATCCCAACAGACTTGGCTGGTCTAATCTACGTTCAATTTGATTCCTCTGATGGCTGGAAGCTAAAGCTTGTTAAAAGGCTTAGAGCAAGTGGATACAAAGTAAGTGCAGATGAACTAGTATAATATATTTTAAATAAAAGATTTAAAGTATAACTTTCTGTTTAAAATATATTAATAACTATACGGTTCATTGTGGTGTTTCTAATTCATCTCATCTTGTAAATTCAAAAAAGGTCAACTAATTCGTTTAGCCAGACCTTTTGTTTTAATATTAAAGCTTATCTACTTATGATACGGTTCACCGTGGTTATTTAAGAGGCAAAAAAATGAGCATTGAGTATTGTTTTACTCAATGCTCCCTATTACTCCACAATAGTAATGTGTGGAGTAATGACGGTAGACAGTATTATTAAAGATATAGTGACGCTTCTTATACTTAAAGGTAGTCAAATTAATTTTTTTCCTTATACTAATAATAAAGGATTCCAAATTCTTGTTAATATAGTTAAAGGATATTCTAACTAAAATATGTTTTCCTTCTAATAATCATGTTCTTAATCACCATGAGTTAACCTTTGATGAAAATGAAAATCAAATATATATCTAATTCTCAGATTGAATAAGTATATGTCAGCCTTTTTTATAGTTAATCCATTAAAATATAATTGAACTATTGAAACCTATATGTAATGTATAAAAACTAATAAATTTACCTATAAATTCATCATGTTCTAATAGATTTAGGGGTTAGTGAGATTTTGAAAAAATTATTAAAGCAGTTGTAGTTCCGTTGGTATCGGAAACATTTCCATAGCTAAATCCGTTCCTTCCCACTGAACAATTCTTCTTACACCTGCTATATTAGAACCTCCCATTGGAGTGCCTAAAGGAACAATGATACTTTCAATATAATCAGTTTCTATATACATATCTTGCTCAAGTTTTTGATCGATTATTTGAATTGGAGGTGTAGTTGTAGAAACTGTACCTAATGGCTGAGCCATATGTAAAGTATCAGAAAGTGGCCAGACAACAACACTAGAAGGATTAATGACAAACTGAAAAGAAGTATTAATTAAAACCTCTTGATGATTTTTCTTTTTTATATTATTTACTACATGCGTTTGTAAAAATAATATTGCCGATGTGTTTCTAAAAATACCCTTAGCGAATTCACTTTCGATATACGCCTTTGCTGATTCAATCGAAAGATACTGGGGTATCCGAATAACAGTGAGATTGACCTTATCCTTGACAGTAAGTTCCTTGAAACCCTTATTTGCTTTGTTTACAGTTGATTTAATGCGATCTAATTCATATTTTTTGTCAATTTTAGATGCTGCAGTGAATGAATAACTTGGCATATTAATCGAGAAACCTTTTGCATATGAAGGTATAGGATTCTTACCAGAAAGAAATGTATTTTCACCATAAATAAAATACTCAGGCACAATTATAGAAGATCTTAAACATTTCTTAATGTATTCCTTTGAAGGAAGCTCAGAATGAATTTTATTAATTTCTGCAACAAAAAAGGACCCATTTAATCTTAAACTTTGCGTTGCTTTTACAAAATTGTTTTTTAATTTACTTACTTCCTGTAGAAAAATTTTGTGCTTTTGAGAAGATTGAACTACTTTACACGAAACTTGGATTTGTGTTCCTTTTGGAGTTATCACGTCAAGATCATACCCTACTGCCGATGGCGGTAATAAGTTTACCTTATTGCCCCCTTCTATAAACAGATTGCTTACTAGAAGTTCAAATAAGTATCCCAAATAATTTGCCGATTGTTTCCCCAAAAATTCTTTCTTTTTACCCTCAAAAGCATCTCGTTTAGTTCCTTGATCACGCAGTTTTAGTATGGTATTACCAATCAAATACAATTCAGTATCAGAAGCCCATCCAGAACTTTGCCATATCTTTTGTATAGGGTGCTGGATTCTCTTTTGATTTAACCAATTTTTAGACAGCCACCATTGACACGCTCCATAAGCTTTGATTAGCTCTCTTTTTGGGATACTACTCTGTAGAGTAATCCCCCTTTTTTCAGTCAACTTTATAAATTGCATTTGTTTCACTCCAGTTTCTTGGATGAATAAGTTTACACACAATATAATTATATGTTTTTAACCATAGCACCCCTTCGTAATACACCACACGTAGTTAAATAAAAGGCAAAAAATAGACGAGAGTAGTAATACTCTCATCTATTCTCATAAACTTTTTAATTAATAATCTATTGATCTTTGATTCTATCAATTACGTGTTATCTTCTATTTAATATGCTCAACTAGTCTTTGTTTTAATGATGCTAATTTATCACTTAATTTTTCTTTGTCATCGTTGGCATGACATACCCTAAAGAATTTTATCACATCAGAAGGTTTTGCTATTCTTCCTTGAACACAATATGTACAAAAATCTTCAACGGTATCTTGTTCTATAAATATATCGCGTTCTATGTCCGTAGAATATACCAGAATTTTTTCATCTTCAATAACTTCACGAATCTCATAATCGTTACTGTTTATGATGTTTGCTGAGATTAATTGTGCCAAAGCTAACGAATGTATTTCACCTAAATTACTACTTGTTTTTGGTATTCTTTTTTGTGCTTCTTTTTTCGTCTTTAAATTTTCAAATCCTTCGCTAGCATTATTGACATATTTCCAATACAATGTTTTTTGATTATTTGGTAAGCAAGTTTGATCATTGTGATCAAACAAATTCCACCCTCTTTTTTTTATTTCTGCAATAATTGCTTTTTGTTCTGTCTCAATCCTAAATTCATTAACTACTTCAATATGAACGAAAATTTCCTCATAAACTTCATCTATCCAATCATAAACATTGCATTTTCTAAAATCTAATGCATTCATTAGTATATTTGTATCGACAATCACTTTTCCAGCTCTTATAGTCACTTATCTTTACCTCTAGCCTCAAATAACATATCAAGAGAAAAGTCATCATCATCCTCATCTTCTAAATCCTCAAGAATTTGTTTTGCGATAGCTGAACGTTTTTCCGCATATTCTTTTGATTTTTCTGGAGATACATCGGCTAATTTTTTAGAGGCTTCAAGATAATTTAGCTCTCCATTTTCCAGTTCTTGAGCAATTCGTTCTTCGTAATCAGTAAACCTATTGATAGGCAAATGTCTGTCTAAAGGACTTTCTACAATATTTAGCTCAGCACGCATATTAATCCAATCTTCCTCTGAATACTCTGCAAGGCTTTTATTAGTCGTCAAATTTAGCTCCACTAGTCTCTTGGCTACTGCTACATACGGAGCGGATGAGATATCTGCTATACGAATCACCATTTTTTTTTCATCAATATCATTTTTACTAGTTTGACTATAGGATCTTACTAGGGAACGAACCAACGACTCTGGAAGCATTAAAGCTGCTGCAAATCTTTCTGCAGACCTTTCATGATCTATATCATCTTTTACCATTTCATGTATATCTAATACATGCCACAATTCATGAGAAGCAGTAAAATACCTTAACCTTAATGATTTTTTTGTATTTAATAGTACATACTTTCTATTCCCTCTATCTATAGTAATGGTAGCCCCATAAAATTCGGGATCTTCAATAACTTTGTAAACGACTGAAGCTAACTCTTCAATTTTTGTTTCTATACTTGAGCCTATAAATATTTCTGCACCAAAATGTTCACTAAGCACTTGAAGGGCAAATGCCTCACCTACCCGGTCTGCATTACTTACTGGTTGATACCCCATTTTTATTAACCCTTTATCCCTTTTTTAAAAATTTCGTTTGCATAGTATATTTCATCATCTTTTAAACAGGAAAAAATAACATTATTTAATGCACTTTCTCCCTCTCTGGTGGAAATTTTCCCTCTTAGTTGAACTGAGTACCCTCTTTTCTTCTTCTCTTCATTTAATAATTCTTCAACCGAAATACCGAGTACATCTGAAACCTGCAAAATTCGTTCAGAAGTAAATGTCCTTGCTCCGCTAAGCAAATGCTGTACTAATGACTTACTAACCTTCAACTCATTTGCTAACCAACTATAAGATTTATCATTTTCTTTTAACCAATTCCTTAAATAATCAGCTACTACTGAACTAATATTCATCTTTTTCACCTCTAATTTATAGAACATGTTTTTTAGATATAAAAACACTCCATTCACTTACAGTATACAATATTTAAATTAAATTGTGTATACGAATACATGCTTAATTAGAAATTTTTTATCGGATAAATTTATATTTATATTTATTATTCCGTTTATCTAAGTTTTCCACATATAAACATAAAAATACCTAATAATATTTGTATTTGGCAATTAAAAAATGGATACATGAGGACAGTGATACTATGTCAAGAAAATGGACTAATTAAATTGAGATTTTCAACAATTCCTCTACCGTGCTTCACTTGGTGGCCTCAATATAAAGGTAAGGGATTTTCCCGTACCTTTATATTGAGGAAATGGTTCTATCCTACTTTATTTGATCGTTCCTTATAATATTGCTTCTCGTAAAGGAAAAATTGTATTTACTAAGTTAAGAATTTATAAAGAAAGGCCTATTCCCTCTGTTTTTTGGGGAGGGATTTGGCTTTTGATTATCCACAAACACGTCGATTGTTGAAGATCACATTAATCTATTGAATCGTATCGTTGTACTGCGCAGCAAATAGATCTATTTTCTCTTTTTCTTGTTCAACAGAAGTTAAGTTGAAGAAGAGAATCTTTTCATTATTTGTTACAAGGTTTTAATTGTACTTCTATCGTAGTTCCAATTAACATTTAACCCTTTTATTACCTGTACTTTTTCAAGGGAAAATTTTCGATGGGGGAATTACATAAAAACCACCTGTAATTAGTTTTTAGGCTAATTTCTCTATTAAGTCCACAATTTGTTTCTAATTTAGTAGCTAGAATAGGTTTATTTTATTTCTTTCCTCGTAGCTAAATCCCGGCATTTTAGCTGCTTTACGCAGTATCATTCCATTCATTTTATTATATATAATAAAATCTTTATCCTTCAAATTTGCATAGAAGGTGTACGCCATTTGTGTTTCTTCGTCCCAACTGTTCCATAAACTTGGGCTTAATACCATATTTTCAGAATACAATGGTAATATAAGAGATATATAAAACTTCACTTTATCTATAGGTGAACTTTGTAATTGATTAAATAAGTCTATGTAAATTACTTTTTCGCTGTCTAAGCAACTTAATAAGATGTAAGAATGCCCTTTCTCTGGAATTGCTGTAATAGCAAGGCGATGAAAAACCCCTTTAACCTTATTTTTAATTTTCTTTCCATTCAAATCATAGTCAGGAGCAACATATGCATAATTTTCAAAATTAATTTGCTCTGGTATTTTATGTGGAAATTTTTATAATAAAGGTTCTTCAGCATGTAAATCAAATTCAATTAGAGCTTACGATGCCGAAGAAATGGTGATTAATCGATTAGTAGGCTTTTTAAGTGATACAAAGCAATTCACTAAAACAATTTAAGCTTTAAATAAGCAAACCGTCAAAGCTACCATAGAAACTAAAAATGAATATGAAATTGAAGTCTTAGAACACAAACTAATTGAAGTAAATGCAATGCAGGAGAGATATATGGAAGCATTTGAAAAAAATCTCTTTCCCGTTGCCATTCTTCAAGAACGTCTACAAAAGATAGCAACAGAAAAAGCGGAATTAGAACACAAAAGAAATGAACTTAGCATTCACCTAAGTTCATCCGATTCCAAATTTATTTCACCTGATCTGATAAGAATGTTACTAGAAAAGTATATGGAGGTGTTACAACATGCAACTAGGGATAAGCAAAAGCATCTCTTTCAACTGCTACTAAATAATATCTCTGTTGAACATTTAAAAGGTCACTCCCGCTCCATTGATAAGATTACATTAGAATTTGATTTTACCGAAGTTAACATATCTAATACGTTTACGCTTATCCATTTACTTTACCTAGAAGCGGGTGAATTATCAGATTCAAAAGACACAATGCCTCCTTATCTTCAGATTTTTTTGGCTCTATTTATGGTACGGTTCCCCTCTAGTAATTCTGTATGCTCTGTAAATCTGCTCCAAAAGGATAAGTTTCATCAACTGATGCGGAAACGTCATTCTCGAGAACGACAGCGTATCATTCGCCCGCTTCATCACATCACCACTCAGGCCCAATGATCCACCAATCACAAACGCAATCTTACTCTTCCCATAAGTCGCCAGCCTGTCCATTTCCTTCGCCAGCTCCTCCGAAGAACGCTGCTTCCCTTCAATCGCCAAGGCAATCACATGCGTGTCATCCGAAATCTTTCCAAGGATCCGTTCGCCCTCTTTATTTTTCACTTGTTCCATCTCAGCATCGCTCAGTTGCTCTGGTGCTTTTTCGTCGGGAAGCTCGATAATTTCTATTTTTGCGTAGGCGCTTAAGCGCTTTAAATATTCGTTTATTCCTTGCTTTAGATATTTCTCTTTTAGTTTTCCTATTGTGATTATTGAGATATTCACATGTCATCCCCGCTTTGCAAACAGTTTATCCACAAAAGTTATCCACATATCAACAATTTCTATCCACATTTAGTGGGCGAATATTAGTTCCCCACCATATATATTGCAGCTTGATTACAGAATTCACAGGTTGTTGATAACTTTTCTTCCTCTGGTAGCATTTCTAGTGTTGGTGCTTCTTCGTGTTGATCTATGTACATTTCCATTGCTAGTTCGATATGCTCGTGACAGCATTTCATCTTATCCACAGTCCTTTCATTTTTCCGATTTCTCATATTAGGATACCATTTATCCACAAAGTTCAAAAGCGGAATGCGCCCGCTTTGCGACGTACAAACTGGACTGAGCCGTATGAGATAAAGAAAACACGAAGAGCGAAGCGATTCGATGTTGCCTTATCGTAAGGAGGCGAGGGAAGTTTGCTAGTCGCTGGCGCATTGAGCTAGACGTAGCCACATTTTGTCCAAGTAGTACTTAAGCTTTACAAATACTCATTAATTAACCGCATGAAAATAGAGGGAAACCCGGCTCGGCTCCCCTCCTATCTTTATTCTCCCATCGACTCTTCCGTCAAATCAACGGTTGTGGATTGTTTTTCTTTGCCGCGATAGAAGATGACCTCCATTTGGTCGCCTACCTTCTTTTCGTTGTAGAGATGTTTCCTTAAGCCGATTACATCTTTGACCTCTTCCCCGTCAAGCCCAACAATCACGTCGTATTCCTTCAAACCGGCTTTCCCTGCTGGGGAGTTCGGTGCAACACTTGTGACGTATACGCCGGCATGGACTTCTTTTGGCAGCTTTAAGGTTTGCTGCCAGTGGTAGCTGGACACATCAGATAAGGAGCCGATGCTAACACCGAAGTATGGTCGTTTTACTTTTCCGTGCTGCTCGAGGTCGTTGATGATCGGGATGGCTGAGTTGACCGGAATGGCAAGGCCGATTCCTTCTACAGCGCTTTGGGCAATTTTCATCGAGTTGATGCCTATCACTTTTCCTTGGATGTTAATGAGTGCGCCGCCGCTGTTACCTGGGTTGATGGCGGCATCGGTTTGCATGACGTCTGCGTGCCAGTCAGGGGTGCCGTCGCCGTTCACGTCCACTGGAATGCTGCGGTCGGTTCCGGAGATGATACCTTGGGTTACAGATCCTGAGAACTGAAGACCAAGGGGGTTCCCGATGGCGATAACAGGCTCACCGGTTCGTACGGTGTCGGAGTTTCCGAAGTCTGCTACCTTGGTGGTCATTTCGTCATCCATGACAAGTACCGCTAAATCTGTTAGTGGATCTTCGCCAAGTAATTCTGCCGGTACCCTTGTTCCGTCGATGAGACTAACCTCTACCTGCCCTGCACCTGCGATGACGTGGTAGTTGGTGACTACATAGGCTTTTCCATTGTCTTTTTTATAGATGACGCCAGAGCCTGTTCCTGCTTCGCCTTCTTCGTCCTGTTCGGCCTCGGTGTCATTGTAGAAGCTGGCGTTTTGCATGTTGATGACGCCGACTACTGCTTCTGCTACTTGGTCGACTGCCTTGGTGACGGCGGATTCAACATTTACCGAGACATTGCGAATTTCCGCTGTTGTGCCGCCTTCTCCTGGTTCTGGGAGGGTTTGGCCGGACTCTGTTTGATTTTGCCTGACATCTGGTGTTGCTCGGTTAGAGAGTGCTGGAAAGGCGACAAATAATAGCAGGGCCGCCAATATGAATCCTACTAATCCAGGTATAAAAAATCTTCCTCTGTTTCCTTTTTGCTTTTTGAATTTAAAACGATCTTGGTTGTCGTAATAGCCCATGATGATCTTCCTTTCTGTCACAGCGATGTCCAACAACCCACTCGCTTTCTGTAACAGTCAAAAAGGCAAAAAGAAAGGCGCTATAAGCCTAAGACTGTTACACGAAAGCTAGCGCAGTTGGAACTTTTGGGTCTGTATCGTACAATTCCACTTGCTCGCCCACCATGACTCCTTGAGTGGCGAGGGTTTGTTGTACAGACATTCTCGCTAGATCTTTCATGTTATTATCTTGACTTAAATGCGCCAAATAAATACGTTTTGTTTTGTCGCCCATCACATCTGCCATCGCAAGGGCTGCGTCTTCGTTGGATACGTGGCCGACATCACTGAGGATACGGCGTTTGATGCTCCATGGGTAATGTCCCATTTGCAGCATTTGCACGTCATGATTGCTTTCAAATACATAGGCATCAGCGTTCGAGATGATGCCCTTCATGCGGTCGCTCACATAACCGGTGTCGGTGATGACGACGACTTTTTTATCTCCCTGGTGGAACGAGTAGAACATGGGCTCGGCTGCATCATGGGAGACGCCAAAGGATTGGATGTCCAGGTTACCAAAGCTTTTTACTTGTTCGATTTCAAAATGAAATTTTTGCTCGGTTGGGATGACACCGACTAGTCCGTCCATCGCCTTCCAGGTTTTTTCGTTCGCATAGATCGGCAGCTTATATTTTCGCGCCAACACGCCGAGTCCTTTTATATGGTCACTGTGCTCATGGGTGACCAAAATCCCCGATAGGTCTTCTATTTTTTTCCCTATCTTTGTAAACAGTTCTTGCATTTTTTTGCCGCTCAAACCAGCATCAATTAAAATAGAATGCTCCTCTGTTGCGACATAAATTGCATTTCCTGTGCTGCCGCTTGCTAGCACGCTAAAATGCAGGCTCATGTCACTTCACTCCAATGTTCTAGTTTCTTTTCTAATAGTCGATCCCTCAAATGCATTGACAAAGATGTCCTGATTATCGTTGATGACAATATGCCAGGTTGGTATTAACACATGCGAGTTGGTGGAGTCTAGCAGGGTAAAATAGCCAAGCTCCATATGACCAACATGACTTCTTGGTCGTAGGTCTCCTCTTTTATAGAGGTTTTCTAGCGTATCAATAACCGGAATAACATCCTGCTCTACGTCCATTTTTTCTAGGTTGGTGATAAACGTCTGTTCATAGGAGGTAATTTCTTTTAATTCATTCAGATACAGCTTTACCATTCCGTTTGAATTGCGGAAAATATCCTTGCCATCATACTTTTGGAAGAAGGTTAAGGTATTGTCTTGTGGGTCTAATCCCCAGAATGAATAGTCCTCTGCAAACAAGACTTGATCTTGGAAAATGGTGTTTAAGCGTTGGTTCGTATTTGATTCCGGCAGCTTTAACGGTTCTTCTAAAGATGCTAAAAGCTTTGTTTCCTCCACGCGCTCCACCGTCTGTCCTTTGTCTTGCAGAGTAGCTACATCTTCATCCGAGAAAATATAACTATTTCCACTTATATAGCTTTGTTTGGAAGGCGTTTTTGGCAGCTCTGCATAGGTGATTTCATCGATTTGAAATTGTTCTTCTAAGGACGATTCTGCCAACAGCTCGAGGTGGCTGCGGTCTCTTTTTTCGATGATTCTTGCACCAAGAAAAATATTTAGAATGAGAAACGTAATGATAAAGATGGTTTTTGTCTTTCTCCAATCCATCTCCTACCTTCCTCCTTCCAGGTCATCATTATCTGATAGAGTAATTTTTGACCATGAGTTTCCATCTGAGTAGATCCACACTGGCTCAAGAACGAGAATTCCATTTGAATTAGGATCCTTCTTTAAGTCGTACCCAACTCTAAGGACTTCGATTTTACTAATATCGATGTTCGCCTGCTGCAAATGGCGAATCACTCTGTTACCTGAAGGAAGCTCTTTTGTATCTTTAATGATTTCCAGACCAAACTCAAAAGATGGGCGAACATACTCACGAAGCTCATTGTTGCGCCAGGATTGGGTAATTGCCGCCACTCCCTCAGGATCCAAATTCACAATAGGGTAATCCCCTTTGTACATTCGAAAGGTTACCGTATGTTCAATCGGACTACGGCTCCAGCTATCAAGATTGTACGTTTCAATCGGCCCAGACCAGCCAGCATGCTCATTCACAAAGTCGATGCCGCGTTCAATGACGTTAAAATCAATATTGTTCCCCATGCGCGTATTACCAGGATTCACGTACTGCAGCTTTAAATCCTGCGAAAACACTCGCAGTAGTCGCGAATCGTCCCGGTAAACCTCGCCATCAAATAATTGATCATTGGTCACAATGCTCGGGTCATCGAACAAGGCATTTTTAAAGTCCTCAGGGTTTAGCTGATCAATATAATAGTTATAGGAACTCATTTTCTGTTCATCTTTTGTTGAAAGCGCAGGGTAAAATAAATATTTGCCCTCCCGATTTTCAATGGAAAGATACACAGGTAGGGTTCTCCCTGTTTGATAAAAGTTTCGTTCAAGCTCACTTAATACCAGGTTTTGCACTTTTGCTTGGTAGACCTGTTGCTCTTCGTAATTCACCAAATAAATGACAGGTTCCTCAGCTGAGGCTGCATCAAAATCCACGACGATACGGCTGATTGTCACATTGATTTCATTGTCTGAAAACCCGGTTAAATAGCGGAGCGTTGGCATCGGAATATCATCTGGAAACACAATCTCCATCTTTCTGTTTCCATGCATGAACTCATCAAAACGGCTTTGATTGATATTCATGTATTCAATATCGAATAAATTCCAGCGTTTAAATTCCTCGAGAAAGCGCGACACATCAATGGTGCCATGATGCTCTTCTGCGTAATGAAACAAAAGCATCGTTGGTTGTATGAGCTTACCGCTCTCCAGTGTCTCACTGATTTGCACGTCGCTAATAACCCGCTCACTGTCGATATAATCAAAGTCAGGCTGATAGGTCCATAAGTTCCAAGTAAGAACTAAGCTCATAATCACAAGGATTGTCAGTATTAAGGATTTCATATTTTCATATTTCATGACCATTCATCCTCTTGTTCTTCTTCAGAGATTGGCAAGGTAAAGTAAATGGTGGTCCCTTTTCCTTCCTCACTGGAAGCCCAAATATCGCCATCATGAGCTTGTATCATCTCTTTTGCGATCGCCAATCCTAAGCCTGTCCCACCTAGCATTCTGGTTCTCGCCTTATCCACCCGGTAAAAGCGTTCAAATATTTTATGAATATCGCCTTTTGGAATACCAACACCTTGATCGCTGATGCTCACTAGGATTTGATGTTCCGTTTCCTCGATATCCACCGTAAATTTAATGGTGCCACCTTCTGGAGAATACTTCATCGCATTGGAAATAATATTATCGAGCACTTGCGTAATCTTGTCGGTATCTAAAGAAACGAAGATTTCCTCTTTTGGAAGGCTTCTTACAAACGTAACGTTTTGAGATTTCGAGAGCTCAAAACGATCAATAATTCGGTTGAAAAAGGCAATAAAGTCAACGCGATCCTTGTAAAATTGATAGTCTTTTGAATCCATTTTTGATAATTGCAACAAGTCATTAACAAGGCGAATCATTCGTTCGGTTTCTGTTTGCGTCACATCTAAGAATCTTGGTGCAATTTCTTCGTCCTTCCACGCTCCTTCTGCGAGTGCGTCCAGATAACTACGCATTGTTGTCAGTGGCGTACGGAGCTCATGAGATACATTGGCAACAAATTCGCGTCGTTCCTCATCAATTTTTTCCTGCTCGGTAATATCATGTAAAACGGTAATGAGACCATTAACAAAGCCAGTTTCCTTCTGAATAATAGAGTTGCTGGCTCTTAGGATATATGGTTTTTTATCGGTACTGAAGTCTAAGATGAGTGATTCTTGTTCTGAAACGAGGAGTTCAAATGTATGCGTATCTTCTATCCCAAGAACTTCAATGATGGATTTATTCAGCACGGTTTCACGTGAAACATTCAGCATGCCAAGTGCAGGCTCATTAATAAGGATAATCCTACCCTTTCTGTCTGTGGCAAGTACGCCATCGGTCATATGGGCGAGAACAGAGCTAAGCTTTCTTCGCTCTCCTTCTGTCGTTGCCTGTGCCTCTTGTAGCTTCTTCGTTAGGTTGTTAAAAGAAAGAGCAAGCTGCCCAATTTCATCATTTCCATAGATTTTAACCTTCCTGGAAAAGTTCCCTCGTGCCATTTCCAGCGCTTGCTTTCTCATATCAGACATTGGTCGTGTAATGGTTTGCGCAAGCAGCACACCTAGAACAGCAGTCAGAGCAAGAGCGAGCGTCGTTCCTGTAGCAAAAATACTATTAATCTGCCGCATCTGCTCGTACACTTTTTCCATCGACGCCTCGATGTAGATGGCACCAATGACATCCTGATTATTTGATTTGACTGGACTAGCAATCAATAAATATCGATTGAGTGTGGGGGGATGAACCGCCATTTTTTCTTGCACTTCTTCTACAGCTAAAGCCCGTTTGATTAGAAGCTGCGTGGTTCTTTTTCCAACACTCGTTTGATTGTAGGGATTGGACGTCCCAAGAACCGTGCTTTTATTGTTCGTGATTCTGATTTCCGCTATATCATCCATCTTCACGTCCTGAAGCACGGTACGGATATCTTCTTCAATGGTTGGCGTCGTGTCATCCCGCTGTTTTTTCAGCTCTTGCTCAATACTATAAGCAAGAACATTGATTCGTTCTCTATAAGAGGTTTTAAAGTTATCCACCAGCTGACTTTCTAGCTTACTAACAAAATACACCCCGATAATTTGCATTGCCACTAAAATAAGCAACACATAAATCAACACAAACTTTAAGTGAATGGATCGAAAAAAACCTACTTTTTTCATGAACCTTATTCCTGCTCCGTTTGTCGCAGGTAATAGCCAACTCCTCTTCTTGTTACAATCCACGTTGGATGAGAAGGATTGTCTTCAATTTTTTCACGTAGGCGGCGCACCGTCACATCCACTGTTCGCACATCTCCATAATAATCATAGCCCCAAACCGTCTGAAGCAGATGCTCTCTCGTCATCACTTGTCCAATATGCTTAGCAAGATAGTGAAGAAGCTCAAATTCACGGTGTGTCAGCTCAATCATATCCCCGCGCTTTGTTACCATATACGCATCCGGGTGAATCACAAGGGAGCCAATGGCGATTTCAGATGGCTCTTCCGCATCGGAAGTTTTTTGCTGGTGGCGACGTAAATTCGCTTTCACACGAGCAATCAATTCTCGCGTACTAAAAGGCTTGGTAACATAATCGTCCGCTCCAAGCTCCAGGCCTAAAACTTTATCGATCTCAGAATCCTTCGCCGTTAACATAATGATGGGCATTTCATACTTTTTACGAACTTCTCTGCACACTTCCATGCCATCTCGTTGCGGCAGCATGATATCAAGCAAAATCAAATCAGGCTTTACTTCTTCTACCTTATTGACAGCTTCCTCTCCATCGTACGCGCAATGCACTTCATAGCCCTCTTTTTGAAGGTTGAATTTTAATATATCTGCAATTGGTTTTTCATCGTCTACCACTAATATCTTCTTTTCCATCTGGTTTCGCTCCTTCTCAACATTTACCTATTTATATCATTCAATATTTAAGAAAGCATTATACTACTTACTTTACCATGTACAGCAAAGGAGTGCATCTATAACGAAAATGGCGGGATAATTTGGTTGGTATCACTCATATTAACGTCGCTGTTGATTTTCGCAAATGGCTCCGCGTCCTGCGGGGCGATGCAGGAGCCTCCTCGACTACGCCTGTGGGGTCTCCTGCCAATCGCTTCATTCCCGCGGGAGTCTCCGCCTTTGCTACAGTCAACAGCTAGTAACCTCATTACTCAACCATCCTCTTTAAAAAGACCTTTCTTTATAACAAAAACCTCTAGCTAAACTTCCTAGTTGCTAGAGGTTGGTTGTTTTAATTTAAATATTGCATTGGATCTTTCAGTTTGCCGTTTTCACGTACTTCAAAGTGTAAATGAACGCCAGTCGATTGCCCTGTAGTCCCCATCACGCCGATCTTTCCGCCGCGGGAAACTGTTTGTCCAACAGAAACACTGATAGAGTCAAGGTGAGCATAGGTGGTTTTCATGCCATTTCCATGATTGATAATGACTTTATTTCCATAACCGCCATCCCAGCCAGCAAATTCGACTTTCCCATTGTCCGCAGCTTTAATCGTGCGGTCACTTGGTCTGGCAATATCAATGCCTTTATGCATTTTGCCCCAACGGTGTCCCATTTTACTGGAGACATATCCACCAACTGCAGGCCACGCAAGCGAACCAGTACCACGAGAAGGAATCACCTTTGTCCCTTTGATGACAATGTGTTTAACAGGCTCTTTGATGGTTTCTTCTTTCTTAATTTCAGTTTTAACCTTTATACCGTTTTCCTTTGTGGTAATGGCTACGATATTCTTTTCCCCGTTCTTCCCTTGTTGCTTAATTTTCGTTTCGCCTTTAGGAAGGTCTTTATCTTCAATAACTTCTTGCTCGTACGCAATTTCTTCGTTTTTCGATGTTTCTTTTTGCACAATAATTTTTAAATATGGAACTTTTGATGAAACATTTAACGTTTTCCCGATAGCCAATAGACTGTCCATCGCAATATCAGGATTCAGTTCAAGCAGCTCTTCGGAGGTCAAATCATGCTTTTCTGCAATATCTCCTAAAGAATCTCCTGCTGCTACTTCATATTTCTTTGCTGCTTTTGTTCCTTTTTTAAGGAGCTTTACCGCTTCTTTCACAGAAAGAATTTCTTTTGGCTCCACATTTTTTTCAGAAAATGAAACTTTTTCATCAATGCTTACGTCTAATAAACGAGACTCATCATTCTTAAGCTCTGGAAGCTCTTTTGATTTATCGAGTTTCTCTAGTGCTTTTAATTCCTTTTTAGAGACAAAATCCAATTTCAGTGTCTCTAATACTTCTTCCGCATCTTGTTTATTTTTAAGCAGCACAACCTCTTTCCCATCAATCACGAATGCAGAGGCAGTTGCCTTCACTTCTACTTTTTCAACAGCTGCGTTAATAGTTTTTTGATCATTCGCAACCGGTCTGAACACTTTTTCAGGAACCACCTTTAGCTGGTTGCCGACCGTAAGCTCTAAATCCTTGTACTCTTTCTGAGCCTTTTCTAGTTTCGTGTCAACCGCAGAATCCAACGCTTCTTTGTCTTCCACAGCACCGATACGCTCTCCATTTACATAGACATGATAGATTGTTCCAAGTAGAGAGCTTCCACTAGCATGAACAGCGACCGCACCTAATGTAATCGTAGAAGCTGCGACAGTAGAAACCATCAGTCTTTTTGCAAAAACAGAAAGTCCTTTTTCTTTAGATGTATGTTTAGTATTTAGTTTTTTTGTGTATGTAGTTAGTATATGTTTTATTCGGTTCATCATGGTACAGTTCCCCCTGATTTCTTCCCCGTTACATTAACAGTTTTAATAGAGTCGTAGGTATCCCTATCCTTTCCTAGGACAAATGTTACCTATTTCAAATTTCCCGACTACTTTACCATACCATAAGTCTGTATTCTAATAGAATAGTAGAACAAAAGATGTAATATAACTGTATTGTTTTTGTCATATTTAGGCGATTTATAGGGGTTTTTCCTTATTATGGGTGATTTTCTGGGTATTTTTTCGTTATAACGATGGTCATGGATGATTTTTGTGGAGATTTTATCCTGTATTATTACACGGTAGTAACAGTTGGGGTGGGGTAGGACAGCTGAATAGGTGTGGAGTAGGTGGGTACAGGCCGATTTTGAGGAGCGGGCTGTTTTTTTTGTGTGGTTTTTGGGGGAAATGAGATGATGTGGTTTTAATGCTTGGGTGTTGGGATAAGATTGGAGGGTGAGGCGGAAGTGAGGGCTTGAGTCGCGCCTTATCGGACAATTTTTAGGCGTGGAGCCGAAAAGAGGTCTTGACCCGTGACTTATCGGACATTTTTCGGGCGTGGGGCCGAAAAGAGGTCTTGAACCCCGCTTTATCGGACATTTTTTGGGTATGGATCCTAAAAGAGGTCTTGAGCACGCTTATATCGGACATTTTTCGGGCGTGGGGCACAAAAGAGGTCTTGAACCCCGCTTTATCGGACAATTTTCGGACGTGGGGCCCAAAAGAGGTCTTGACCCTCGCCTTATCGGACATTTTTCGGGCGTGGAGCCGAAAAGAGGTCTTGAACCTTGCTTTATCTGACATTTTTTGGGTGTGGAGCTGAAAAGAGGTCTTGAACCCCGCTTTATCGGACATTTTTCGGACGTGGGGCACAAAAGAGGTCTTGAATCCCGCTTTATCGGACAATTTTCGGGCGTGGGACCGAAAAGAGGTCTTGACCCGCGCCTTATCGGACAATTTTCGGGCGTGGGGCCCAAAAGAGGTCTTGAACCTCGCTTTATCGGACATTTTTTGGGTGTGGAGCTGAAAAGAGGTCTTGAGCACGCTTATATCGGACAATTTTCGGACGTGGGGCTCAAAAGAGGTCTTGACCCTCGCCTTATCGGACATTTTCCGGGGTGGGACGATAAAGCAACAAATATAACTATAATGGCCATAAAACAAAAAACAGCACATTCCCTAAGGAAGTGCTGCTTTTTAAGATGGCTCGGGACGGAATCGAACCGCCGACACATGGATTTTCAGTCCATTGCTCTACCAACTGAGCTACCGAGCCGATAACTTGCTATGTTATGTATAAAAATGGCGGTCCCGACCGGGATCGAACCGGCGATCTCCTGCGTGACAGGCAGGCATGTTAACCGCTACACCACGGGACCTTATATCTTTATAAAAATTGGTGACCCATACGGGATTCGAACCCGTGTTACCGCCGTGAAAGGGCGGTGTCTTAACCGCTTGACCAATGGGCCTTAAATGGTGTGCCATGAAGGACTCGAACCTTCGACCCTCTGATTAAAAGTCAGATGCTCTACCGACTGAGCTAATGGCACATATCATGTCGACAATCTTACCAACTATGTATCTAGCAGATGTCTTTTGACGACGTTTTTAATAATAGCACATTATTGACGTATTGTGCAATAGCTTTTTTTGTTTTTTTTTGAAACCGAGTATATATATATTCTCTGCATCACATTTCGTTTTCTAGTTCCAGTTTTCTAAGTATAGAAACGCGCTAAGACATCACTTTTTTTACTACACCGATCTTTTTTGATGCAGAAACCTTCTCTAGACATCTCGTTTCTTCTCCGCCACGCTTTTTTTGATGAATAGAAACACTCTAGACATCTCATTATTGCTCCGCACCGCTTTATTTAATATAGAAAAAAGCATCATTCCAACCTAAATACCAAAAACCCCTCCTCCCAAACTCGGGAAAAGGGGCACAATACGCACGCGGCACACATCCCACATCCAAAATGCAGACATGCATCACGCGACACTTCATCTATTATCTCGTTGCATACACACTACGTACAACATTCGTCTGAGAGCGATCTGGTCCCACAGAGAAGATAGACAATGGGATACCAGTTAATTGAGACACGCGCTCAATGTAGTGGCGAGCGTTCTCAGGAAGCTCACTTAAGCTCTTCACGCCTGTAATGTCTTCTGTCCAGCCTGGCATTTCTTCGTATACTGGTTCGCAATCTGCCAGCACTTTCAAGCTTGCTGGGAAGGACTCCATTACTTCGCCTTTATATTTATAAGCAACACAAATTTTCAGTGTTTCAATTCCTGTTAAGACGTCGATGGAATTCAAAGATAGGTCAGTCATTCCACTCACGCGACGAGCGTGGCGGACAACAACGCTGTCAAACCAGCCAACACGTCGTGGGCGGCCTGTGGTAGTGCCGTATTCTCTTCCGACTTCTCGGATTTGATCGCCAATTTCGTTGTTTAATTCCGTTGGGAACGGGCCATCACCAACACGAGTGGTGTATGCTTTTGCTACGCCAACTACGTGCTCAATTTTAGACGGACCAACACCAGAACCGATCGTCACGCCACCTGCAACTGGGTTGGAGGAGGTTACGAATGGGTATGTTCCTTGGTCGATATCCAACATAACGCCTTGAGCGCCTTCAAAAAGAACGCGGCGGCCTTCGTCAAGGGCATCGTTTAAGACAACAGACGTGTCTGTTACGTATTTTGCGAACTGCTGTCCGTACTGATAGTATTCTTCGAAGATTTCTTCAAGTGTGAAGCCTTCTGTTTCGTACATTCTTTCAAGCAGACGGTTTTTTTCTGCAAGGTTGTGCGTTAGTTTTTCTTCAAATGTTTCACGATCAAGAAGGTCGGCAATACGAATTCCTACACGAGCTGCTTTATCCATGTAGGCAGGGCCGATTCCTTTTTTCGTTGTGCCGATTTTGTTGGCACCTTTGCGCTCTTCTTCTACCTCATCAAGCTTTAAGTGGTACGGCAAGATAACGTGTGCGCGATTAGAAATGCGGAGGTTGTCTGTGTTAATTCCGCGGTCGTGCAAGTATTTTAGCTCTGCAATTAATGCTTTCGGGTCGACAACCATGCCGTTTCCGATAACACAAATTTTATCATTGTAAAAAATCCCAGAAGGAATTAAGTGTAATTTATACGTTTCACCATTGAATTTGATTGTGTGACCTGCATTGTTACCACCTTGGTAACGTGCGATTAGCTCTGCATTCTCTGAAAGGAAGTCGGTAATTTTCCCTTTTCCTTCGTCTCCCCATTGTGTTCCTACTACGACTACTGATGCCATAGTTCGTACACCTCCACTGTTATGTAGACTTTAGTAACTATTACTTTTTTCAAACCACAGTAAGTTTATCAGCTGAACATGAGAAAGTCAACCGAAAACACGAACATTAAATTCCTATTACATATATTTGTTCGTGAATAATTAATTATCTTATCTTATGAACACTATTGATTTTCGCAAATAGCTCCGCGTCCTCCGGGGCGATGGAGTCTCCGCCTCTGCTACAATCAACAACAGTCTCTAATTAAGCTTTTAACAAAAACGCACAACAAAAAAGCATCCACAAGATGCAGATGCTTTTTATTATGCCCCTGGAGGGACGGATTCATCATCAAATCGTCGTTCTAGGTTGACGAATTTGTTGTATTCTTTTACGAATGCGAGCGAGACCGTTCCAACTGGGCCGTTACGTTGCTTGGCTAGAATGATTTCAATGATGTTTTTGTTTTCGGATTCTTTGTCGTAGTAATCATCACGGTAGAGGAAGCCTACGATGTCGGCATCCTGCTCGATACTTCCGGATTCACGAATGTCAGACATCATTGGGCGCTTGTCTTGACGTTGCTCTACACCACGAGATAACTGGGACAGGGCGATAACTGGGACTTCTAGTTCCCTTGCTAGTGCTTTTAGGGAACGGGAGATTTCGGAAACCTCCTGCTGACGGTTTTCGCCACCGCCACGACCGCTACCTTGGATAAGTTGAAGGTAGTCAATCAGGATCATTCCTAGTCCACTTTCCTGCTTCAAGCGACGGCATTTGGAGCGAATTTCACTCACGCGGATACCAGGTGTGTCGTCGATGTAGATGCCCGCATTAGACAGGCTTCCCATCGCCATCGTCAGCTTGCTCCAGTCTTCTGCGGTGAGCTGACCTGTACGAAGGTTTTGGGCGTTAATATTGCCCTCGGCACAAAGCATACGCATGACAAGCTGCTCTGCTCCCATCTCGAGACTGAAGATGGCAACATTTTCACGAGCTTTCGTGGCAACGTTTTGGGCGATATTTAGGGCGAACGCCGTTTTTCCCACGGAAGGACGGGCAGCAATGATGATGAGATCGTTTCGCTGAAAGCCCGCGGTCATTCGGTCTAGCTCCGTGAAGCCTGTTTCGATACCGGTGATTTCTCCCTTACGGTTATGAAGGGTTTCGATGTTATCGTAGGTTTTGACGAGTACATCTTTAATGTTTTGGAACACACCGGAGTTTTTTCGCTGGGACACTTCTAGAATCTGCTTTTCCGCTTCATTTAGAAGGCCTGCTACTTCGTCTTCACGGGTGTAGCCTTCTTGGGCGATATTGGTTGCTGTGCGAATGAGGCGACGGAGAATCGATTTTTCTTCGACGATTTTCGCGTAGTATTCGATATTGGCTGCTGTAGGGACCGAGCCGGCAATGTCACTCAAGTAGGAAACGCCGCCGACTTCCTCAAGGAGCTTTAGGTTTGCAAGCTCTGAAGTGACGGTTACAAGGTCGACAGGCTCGCCGCGGTCCGATAGGTTTAACATGCAGTCGAAGATTTTTTGGTGAGATGCACGGTAAAAGTCATCTGGCATGACTAGCTCAGCTGCCAGTGTTAGCGCTTGTGGCTCCAGAAAAATGGCTCCGATTACTGCTTGTTCTGCTTCAATATTTTGCGGTGGTATTCTTTCTGTAAACAAATCATTCATCCTTGCTCCTCCTCCCTTTTAGAATAATTCATAAAGAAAACTCGGCGTATGCCGAGCATCCTTTAGTTCTGTTCGGTTACGTGAACCTTTAGGGTTGCGGTAACTTCTGTGTGCAGTTTTACGGGTACGTTGGTGTAGCCTAATGCGCGGATGGCATCGTTTAGTTCCATTTTGCGTTTATCGATCTTTATTTTATGCTTCTTTTGAAGCTCTTCAGCAATTTGTTTGGTGGTGATGGAACCGAATAATCGGCCGCCTTCCCCTGCTTTTGTTTGGAACTCCAGGGTAAGCTTTTCTAGTGTTTCTTTAAGTTTTTTAGCATTTTCGAGCTCTTGTTCTGCTTCTTTTGCTTCTTTGTTTTTTTGAGCTTCCAATGATTTAAGGTTACCACTTGATGCTTCCATCGCCAACCCTTGTTTTAGTAGAAAATTATGGGCATAGCCGTCCGCTACGTTTTTTACTTCCCCTTTTTTTCCTTTTCCTTTTACATCTTTTAAAAATATTACCCTCATTCCTTGGAACCTCCTTCTAAGTATTCAGTGATTGCTTGTTTTAATTCTACTTCTGCTTCTTCTAGGGTCGTATTTAGCTGTGTGGCCGCGTTCGTCAGGTGACCTCCGCCTCCGAGGCTTTCCATTACTACCTGCACGTTCACATCGCCAAGTGACCTCGCGCTGATGCTGACCTGGTTGTCACTTCGGTGTGCGATTACGAAGGATGTGTTGATGTCACTCATGGCGAGCAGCGTATCGGCTGCCTGGGCAATCATGACTTGGTCAAAAATCTCTTCTGGCACTCCTTTGGCAATAACAATGCCATCTCGATATAAATAAGCACTCTCAATGAGCTTGGCTCTTTTTACAAATTGGTCGAGATTTTCTTTTAATAGCTTTTGTACAAGAATGGTATCTGCGCCTTGTGAGCGTAGATAGGACGCTGCATCAAAGGTACGCGATCCTGTTCGGACTGTGAAGCTTTTTGTATCTACTATTATACCAGCAAGCAGGGCGGTTGCTTCAAGCATCGTGATTTTGATGCGCTTTGGCTGATACTGCAGAAGCTCAGTGACAAGCTCTGCGGTGGAGGATGCGTAAGGCTCCATATAGACAAGTAGTGGGTCTTCAATGAAGTCCTCTCCACGACGGTGATGGTCAATGACGACCACATTTTCTATTTTATGAAGCAGCTTTTCTTCAATCACAAGTGATGGTTTGTGCGTGTCGACTACCACTAACAGCGTGTCATTGCTTGCCATTTCTAGTGCTTCCTCTGGGGAAACAAATTTTTTCCAAAGCTCTTCATGGCCTTTTAGTTCTTCTAAAAGACGGTGAATACCAGCGTCCATTTCATTTTGGTTGAGGACGATGTAGGCATCCTTTTGGTTTAATTCTGCTACTTTGGCAATGCCGATTGCCGCTCCAAGCGCGTCCATATCCGGATAGCGGTGTCCCATAATGATTACCTTGTCACTTTCATGGACAAGCTCCTTTAGCGCATGGGAGATGACGCGGGCACGGACGCGGGTACGTTTTTCCATCGGATTGGTTTTGCCACCGTAGAAACGGACCTTACCGTTCGTTTGTTTAATCGCTACTTGGTCTCCCCCTCGTCCTAAGGCAAGGTCAAGGCTTGATTGTGCTAGGTGACCAAGCTCAGGCAGCGACGGCACCCCTGTACCAATCCCTACACTTAACGTTAACGGAATGTTTTGTTTTGATGTTTGTTCACGTACCTCATCGAGGATAGAAAACTTACTTTTTTCCAGTTGAATAAGGATGTGTTCATTTAAGACGACAATAAAGCGCTCGGTTGATGTTCTTTTTAAGAATAGGCCATTTTCCATTGCCCATTTATTGATGATGGAGGTAACCTGGCTGTTAATGGAGCTTTTCGTTTGGTCGTCCATTCCTTGCGTTACTTCATCATAATTATCTAGAAAAATAATGCCGAGTACGGTGCGCTCATCCTCGTACAATTTTTCGATATGCGTTTGTTCGGTAATATCAAAAAAGTAAAGAAGTCTCTCTGCCTTTTTAATGACCACTTTATACTTTCGGTCGTGAAGCGAGATGGACTCTGTTTCAATTTCTTGCTTTAAAAATGGAATTAAGTTTTCGCCAACATCATAGAGGGATCTTCCTACAAGCGTTTCCTCGTGAAAGCAGGAGGCCAAAAAGGGGTTTGTCCATTCTATTTGGTAGTCGTCATTGTACAGCATAATTCCAATTGGCATTTCCATTAGTGCTTCTTCTCCTACCTTTTTTAAGCGGTAGGACAGGGTGGATATGTATGCTTCCATTTCTTTTTTCGCTTTTTGTTCGACCTTGATGTAGAGATAAACAACCAAGCCTAGGAGCAGAAAGCTTACTATCCCAATTTGCCATTGGAAAAACACAATGATCCCTAGTTGTATTAAGGCAATCACAAAAAGCAAATACACGGGATAACGCAAATTAAGTTTTTCAAAATAATTAGGCATGTATTATCAGCTCCTAATTAACCATTTACTTTTTTGGTTGTATTTTGTCTCGTAACGGAAAACCCATATCAATAATTCCTATCATTCTTATTATATAGACCAGCGGAGTGATTAGAAAGGATAATATTAAAACCGTTATCGGTAATGCTTTATGAATACCCTTTTTATGACAATAAAAAAACACGAATGAGTAGCCTTGAACGGTCAATAAAAGCGTAAGAATAAAGGTTAGGTTTAGAATCGCCATAAACATGGTGCTGCCTTCCTCTGGCTGTGTAAACGAAATAAGTAGGACCAAAAGATAGTACCATAGCAAGCTCTTTGGCAGCTGCAATTCCCGAAACGGAGGAAAGGAGCTAACCTCTATTTTCAAGCGTTTGACGATAAAAACCGTGATTAATTGCGTGAAATACGCATGCGTAATGGAAGTAAGGACAAACAAGGCTGGTAGCAGGTAATTTGTATATTTTACCATATTCTTCATTGCTTCCATCGTTTTTTCGGCATTTTCTTGTCCTAACGCAGTAGCTATGGCAACAGATGCCTCTATCGATTCGTTGACAGATGCATTTACCATGTCCATGATATCAATATTAAATAGTACAATGGCCACCACATAAGCAATGATGTAATTAATCAGGTAGACGCCGGTGGCCGCTCCTAAAATAGCATAACGATTTGCCTTTTGAGAGATTAGGTGCCCCATTATTAAGCCCACTGTACTTGCCGGTATACTTAAAACTAATGCCAGCGGAGAGCCTAAGAGAACACTCAAAATTGCCGCAGGGATGAGGAGCCAAATTCCCACTTTCCATCCGTTTCTGACAGTGAAAATGACAATAGGGGCAGCCATTGCCAAAAAGGTGATGAGTCCAATGAGAGGAACATAAAGCGTCATCAGCATTAAGAGAGTAAAGATGCCGAGCATAATTGCTCCTTCGGTTATATGTTTTGCTTCCTTCACTAATTATCCCTCCACTAACTGGTTAACTTCACAATATGTATAGTTTATCCTTAAGAATCTATAACAATCAAATGTTACGAACAATTATGGCTAGCAAAAAGGAAGGCAGCAAGATTATCTCTCACTGCCTTCCTTTTTATATGGTATTACTCACCAGATACGTATGGTAGTAAAGCCATTTGACGAGCGCGTTTGATCGCGATCGTTAATTTACGTTGGTATTTCGCGCTAGTTCCTGTTACACGACGTGGTAAAATTTTACCGCGCTCAGAAACGAACTTTTTAAGAACATCGATTTCTTTGTAGTCGATGTGCGTGATTCCGTTTGCTGTGAAGTAACAAACCTTACGGCGCTTGTTACGTCCACCTCTGCGTCCACCTGCCATTATAATTCACCTCGATTTCTTTGGATTTTTTTTCGAGCTATTATGAAACGATTCCTTCTAAGTTCTTAGAACGGCAAATCGTCATCAGATATATCTATTGGCTGGCCATCATTTTTAAATGGATCGTCATCAACACGATAACCTTGGTTGTTGTTATTGTTGCGCTGTTGGTTCTGATCGTACCCAAACGAAGATGATGAACCATAGCCTTGATTTTGATTAGGGCGAGGAGCATTTCCACCACCTGAACCTTTAGGCTCAAGGAATTGAACGCTTTCTGCCACTACTTCGGTTACGTATACACGTTTTCCATCTTGGCCTTCATAATTGCGTGTTTGCAGCCTGCCATCCACACCAGCTAAACTTCCTTTTTTCAAGTAGTTTGCTGCGTTTTCTGCTTGCTTTCTCCAAACAACACAGTTAATAAAATCAGCTTCGCGTTCGCCCTGCTGATTAGAGAACGTACGGTTAACTGCTAGTGTAAAAGTAGCAACCGCCACTCCACTTGGGGTATAGCGCAATTCAGGGTCTTTCGTTAAACGGCCGACCAATACTACGCGATTTAACATCAGAACCACTCCTCCCTGCGACGACGTCCATTAAGAGGACCACGATTAGTTTTCTTCTTTTTTCACAACGATATGACGGATAATGTCTTCGCTGATTTTAGCTAAACGGTCGAATTCTTGAACAGCAGCAGCTTCAGCAGCTACGTTTACAAGCATATAATAGCCGTCACGGAAATCATTGATTTCGTAAGCTAAGCGGCGTTTGCCCCACTCTTTTGCTTCAGAAAGATCTGCACCGTTGTCAGTTAAGATCGTGTTGAAACGTTCTACAAGAGCTTTTTTAGCGTCTTCCTCAATGTTTGGACGGATGATATACATAATTTCGTACTTGCTCATCACAGTCACCTCCTTTTGGTCTAAACGGCCCAATGTGGGCAAGGAGCAATCAATTATAAATAATCATTACTCACAAATTAGAATTATATCAGAACACAGGGCAATTTGCAAACATGTCCTTTGGGTGTTTGGTGGTTATCGGTCTTGATGGAAAAAGAGTGGTTGAAAGGGGGATTTTTATTTTGGCACGAACTTGGTGTGTTTTGGCATGAACTCGGGTAGTTTTGGCACGAACTCGGACCATTTCCGCACGAACTAACGTCATTTCGGCACGAACTCTAGGCAAAACAAGCTGTTTTCTTATTAATTTTCATTATAATATACCGACGCTCCTGGGCAAAAAACCGAAATGATTCATTTTCCCCTTAAAAATCACCACAAGGTTGAAGAAAAGTTGACCAGAAAGTCAACATTAGTTGACCTTCTGACCACTCCACGTTCTTTAAACCATTTTACACATTAAAACGGAAATGAATCACGTCGCCGTCTTTTACGATGTACTCTTTTCCTTCCAGACGAACCTTTCCTGCTTCTTTGGCAGCGTTATGCGTACCTGCAGCAAGTAAATCTTCATAGGAGACCGTTTCGGCACGAATAAAGCCGCGCTCAAAGTCGGTATGAATAACTCCCGCACATTGCGGTGCCTTCATGCCAGTACGGAATGTCCATGCACGTACCTCTTGTACACCAGCTGTAAAGTAGGTTGCAAGTCCAAGAAGGTTATAAGCGGCACGAATAAGCTGATCTAAACCAGATTCTTTAATTCCAAGCTCTTCTAAGAACATTGCTTTTTCGTCTGCATCAAGTTCGACGATTTCTGACTCGATTTTTGCACAAACAGTAATGACTTCTGCATTATCTCTTTCAGCAAATTCACGCACCTGCTGCACATATTCGTTGTCAGATGTATCGGCTACATCCTCTTCTCCTACGTTAGCAACATAAAGAACAGGTTTGCTTGTTAAAAGATGCATACCCTTTAAGTATTTAACTTGCTCATCTGTTACTTCTACTGTACGCGCAGGCTGCTCGTTCTCCAGCGCCTCTTTTACTTTTACAAGCACTTCATGCTCATAGACAGCTTCCTTGTCTTTTTGCTTCGCCAGTTTTCCAACTCTCTCTAAACGCTTGTCTACTGACTCAAGGTCAGCGAGGATAAGCTCGAGGTTGATGGTTTCGATGTCATTGATTGGGTTCACGCCACCTGACACGTGCGTAATATTGTCATCGGCAAAGCAACGGACCACGTGACAAATTGCATCCACCTGACGGATGTGGGACAAGAACTTGTTTCCAAGGCCTTCTCCTTTACTTGCACCCTTTACAATTCCTGCGATGTCCGTAAACTCAAAGTGAGTTGGAACAGTTTTCTTCGGGTTTACAAGCTCCGTTAATTTTTGCAAACGCTCGTCTGGAACATCTACAATCCCGACGTTTGGATCTATCGTACAGAACGGGTAGTTGGCACTTTCTGCCCCCGCTTGTGTTATCGCATTAAAAAGCGTTGATTTCCCTACGTTTGGAAGACCAACGATACCTGCTGTTAAAGCCATTTTATCCACTCCTTACTTCCGTAAACACATATTTAAACCTTTCCCAATTATAGATAGAATGGGAGGAAAAGACAAGTTGTTTATAAAAGGAAGAAACCTGCAAAAAACGATTTTGGCCGTTGTTTTTTCGCAGGTTTACGGATTTTCACGCATCATTATTTTAGTCTCTGTTATACGCCGCTGTTCATTTCCGCAAATTGCTCCGCGTCCTGCGGGGCGAATTGTGAGACTCCTCAGGCCTCGCCCTGTGGGGTCTCCAGTCTATCGCTTCATTCCCGCGGGAGTCTACGCTTTTTGCTCCAATCAACAGTTAAAAACAACTTTATATTATCATCAGTGTCTCTAACACTTTTTATTTTAAACTGTTCGGAAATACCGTCAAATTAATATCCATGATGATTGGCAGCATTACAACGACCGCAGTAGCAATCACGATTACACTTAAAATATTGATCCAAAAACCAGCCCGTACCATGTCGCTAATGGTAATTTTTTCTGTGGCGAAAATGATGGCATTGGGTGGTGTTCCTACCGGAAGCATAAAGGCACAGTTAGCTGCCATCGCAGCTGGTACCATCAAGGCAAATGGATGAACGTTTAAGGCAAGGGCAAGCGATGCCAATATCGGCAAAATCATAGTTGCCGTTGCTGTGTTAGAGGTTATCTCGGTTAAAAACAAAACAAAGAGTGTAGTAAAAATGACAATAAGGATAAAGCTTAGCCCATTTAGGAAGGTCAACTGTTGTCCGACCCAATCCGCAAGACCAGACTCCTTAAAGCCAGCGGCAATAGCAAGACCTCCACCAAATAACAAGAGAATTCCCCACGGAAGCTCTTTTGACACACTCCAATCCAGAAGCTTTCCTCCGCTGCTTGAAGGAATCAAGAATAGCAGTATTCCTGCAAGTATCGCGATCATTGCATCACTGATACCAGGAATAAGGTCTACCCATAAAAACGTTCGGGTAATCCACATGAATGCAGCAAAACCAAAGATAGCGAGCACTGCTTTTTCTTCCATGCTCATTTTTCCAAGCTGCTCTCGTTCATTTTTTATTAGCTCTTTGCCCCCAGGTAGTTCTTTAAATTTCACAGGAAAGGCAATGTTTACAAGATAATACCAGGTGCAACCTAACAGTATGATGACTACAGGAGCGGCATATATCAACCACTCGGCAAAGGAAATTTCGATGCCATATAGCTTATTAACCGTAGCAGCTAAGATGATATTAGGAGGCGTTCCAATTAAGGTTCCCAGTCCACCGATGGTTCCTGCAAAGCCAATTCCAAAAATAATCGATTTTTCAAAGGTTTTGAGATTCAAATGACGATTTTCGGCTTTTTTTGCATTCGATGCCGCTTGGTATAAAATCGCTGTTCCGATCGGTATCATCATCATCACAGCAGCAGTATTAGAAACCCACATCGATAAAAAGCCTGTGGCAACCATAAAGCCAAGCACTATTCGTTTTGGGCTTGTCCCGATCAACGAAACGATTAAAATAGCTATCCGCTTATGCAAATTCCATTTTTCCATTGCAAGGGCAATTAAGAAACCACCCAGAAATAAAAATATAATCGGATCTCCATAAGAGGAAGCAACCACATCTTCTTCTAAGGCTTTTGTTAAGGGCAGCAGGATTAATGGCAAGAGAGAGGTTACAGGAATAGGTATTGCTTCTGTTATCCACCATACTGCTACCCAAAGAGTCGTGGCTAAAACCGCTCTGCCACTATACGAAAGGTCATCTGGTGTGAAAAACAGCATGGTTAACGCAAACAATAACGGACCTAGTAGGAGCCCAATCAATTGAGGTGTCTTGAAAGGTTTGTTCCGCTCCTTTAAAGCTCTTGGCTCATGCGGTTGATCTTCGTTGTTAGCCTGTTGTTTCATAGTGGAGAAAAATAAGAGCTGCTTTACTTTTTCATGCGATTCCCAGCTTAAATCCCAAGCTTGCTTGACGATTGATTTTTGCATCATACCCCTCCTAATCCCAGGTGAAAGCGGTGTCATTTTACTCTAAGAACCACTTATCGAATGTTACGGAACAGTATAAACAATCTGAAAAATTAGTCAAGCTTTATCTATTTAACGTAAAAGAGAGCCGTCTAAGATGACAGCTCTCCGTTTTCATGTCTTACCAATATTTTTTTGATTTTCCTCGTAAATTCTTTTCTTGGCATGAGGACGGTATGGTCGCAGCCTTCGCACTTGATGCGAATATCCATTCCCATCCGAATTACTTTCCAACGATTTGTTCCGCACGGGTGGGCTTTTTTCATTTCGACGACATCATTTAATCCAAACTCTTTATCTGCCATCATCTTCCCCCTCCAATCTTTCATTCTCTGTTCCTCTATTATAAAGGACAAGACGTGGAAATGGTATTTCAATCCCAGCCTCATCCAAGCGATTTTTCACTTCTTTACGGAGAGCGCGACCAATAAACCAATGGCGCATAGGCAATGTTTCACAGGCAATGCGAAGCACCACCTCGGAATTACCGAGCGTTTGTACTCCTAGAAGCTCCGGAACCTTCATTATATCGGTGTATTTTTCCGGGAGCTCCTCAAGCAGTTCTAAAATAACCCGCTCTGCTTCATCGACCTTCCCTTCATAGGCAATGCTTACATCTACAACAGCCACACTGTTATGAATCGAAAAATTCGTTAATTCTACAATACTGCCATTCGGAAGGATATGCAATTCTCCTGTCCAGCTTTTTATTTTCGTGGTACGCAGGCCAATTTCTTCTACATAGCCTTCAAAAGTCCCGGTACGAATATAGTCCCCTACGGAAAATTGATCTTCAAATATAATAAAAAAGCCCGTAATGATGTCCCGCACAAGATTTTGCGCGCCAAATCCGACAGCAAGTCCAACAATTCCCGCTCCTGCTAAAAGTGCCCTGACATCAATATTGATAACCTCTAATATCATCACCAAAGCTACAAAATACACCACATACGTGAGGATATTTTTCAACAGCCTTAGGAGGGTATTTTCTCGTCGCTCTGAAATTCGAATCGGTCCTTTTTCCCGAAGCTTCACAAAGTTAGAAATAAGTGCTTTTCCTATTTTTATAATAATGACAGCTACGAGGATAATAAGAACGATTTTTACGATCCCTTCCCCAATTGAAATCCAGAGCTTCTCCTCGCCTACAGAAGCGATCATTTGCTCTATCCCGCGATTTATGATTTCCATGCTCATTCCCTCTTCTTACGTTTTTTGGTTAGTCTCATTTTTTCATAGCTTATCCCGAACAGGATGTTTTTAATTTTCCCGATTTTTTATCGGATAGAGAAGAATGCAGACAAGCAGGTATAGATTGAGCAGGCCAAATAGTGGGTAAAGTATTGCAACAAGAACGGAAAAACCTACGGCAGTGAACGGGATCATTAGGGCAACAAAAACGAGGCAAAGTGCCCAAAGCGGGAGGGAAACGGCATTCCGAAACCGTGTCACAAGCCCTAACAACCCAGAAGCAGCCGTTGTATAAATGGCAACCCAGAGCAAAATAGTCATAAAGAATAGCACATAAAAAGGGTAGCTTTGAATCACTGCAAAGAGAGGTATTTCAAAAAGGGTCAGCTTGCTTTGGACGGAAATGAGAGTTTGGTTGTAAAATAGCGAGATCACACCCAAAATTCCCCCGCTCCCAACACTTGCAACGATCATTTCACCTTTGCTTTCCACTTCTCTTCCTATCGCAGATAACACCGCCACAAGCGGCAAAATATTCAGCGCGGTGAAGGTAAAGCCAGCTGGCCAATTACTTTGCTTCATCACAAAAGTCGTCATCGCATCGGGTTGTTCTAAAACGGTTTGCACCATAATGTAAGCAAGCGAGATAATAATGATAGGGATCACTACTATATTTACAGTTACCATGCCTTTGACATCAAATGTAAATAATAGAATTAATAAAACGCTAATAATCCCAATCCCAGCCCAGTATGGAACAGAAAACACCTGTAGGGCCGATCCACCACCTGCAAGCATAACAATGGTTGTGGTAAAAAGATAAACCACCATGATGATGTTATAAAAATAGGAGGCTCTTTTTCCAACAAGCCTTGTAAGGACAGGGGAAAAGTGTTCGGTTTTTTCTTCCTTGCTAATTTGGAGAATCACATAGCAGGAAATGATAAAGAAAATCGTAAACAAAAGAATAGCCAGTCCGCTTTCTGCACCAAAAAATTCCCAAAGCTCACGACCAGACGCATATCCTGCCCCAATTACAGTTCCTAATATTAAAAACATCCAGCGAAAACCACTTTTCCACATAGCTTCACCCTCCTGAATTGCCTGAAAAAATTTCAAATCTTACCTAATCATCGAAATCATCAAATTCGAAAAGTAGACGTATAGTTTCCCATCAATAGTCGTATACTGTTACTACTATTATGAAGGAGTGGAACCTATGAATCTTAAATCTAATTTTTTTGACAAGAAGGGAGGCAATCTTCGTATTGCTCACGAAGAAGTCAATGCCTACAAAGAACTTGCATTGACCTTGCAATCCTATCTTCCTACAAGCCGCATCTATCGTCCCGTTGTGATTGTTTGTATTGGGACAGACCGTTCCACCGGAGATTCATTAGGACCACTTGTCGGAACAAAGCTCGCAGATAAAAAGCTTAATCATATACATGTATATGGCACACTTGATGAGCCTATTCATGCCGTTAATTTAGAAGAAAAGCTTACCTTTATTCAAACAAAGCATCTCCACCCTTTTATCATTGCCATTGATGCCTGTCTCGGCAGATTAAAAAGTGTCGGGCAGCTAACGATAGGAGAAGGTCCGGTCATGCCTGGTGCCGGAGTGAAGAAAGATTTGCCTCCAGTTGGTGATATTCATATAACAGGGATTGTCAATGTGAGTGGCTTCATGGAGTTTTTTGTTCTACAAAACACAAGGCTGAGCCTCGTCATGAAAATGGCCACAGTCATATCCGATTCCATCCAGGAGCTCGATCGTTTTGTGCAGCATAAAGAAATCCTCACACAAAAGGATATGGAACCACCATTTACCCAGGTACAAGAATGAGAGCAAACAAAAAAAGGACTACCCCTATGAGGGCAGTCCATATTCAAAAGACATAAAGGATGGAAACGAGTGTGGCCGCAACTAATATACCTGGCAGCAGATTGGCCACTCGAATAACGGTAACGCCAATAATGTTCAGCCCAATGGCCATAATCATCACGCCTCCTGTTGCGGTAATTTCAGAAATGAGTTGTCCGAGTAAATCGGCAGGGACAAACTGATCGATCTGGGTAGCAAACAGGGCGATACCACCTTGATAAAGCATTACAGGAATGGCGGAAAACAAGACGCCAATGCCAAGTGTGGTAGTAAGCACAATACTCGTAAAGCCATCGATAATCGATTTTGTGTAAAGCACCTGATGGTCGCCCCTTAATCCACTATCAAGCGAGCCGACCACAGACATTGCTCCAATCACAAAAATAAGTGTAGCTGTCACAAACCCTTTCGACACTGATCCATGCTGATGATTTGTTCCCATTTTGCGCTCAAGCCAATGACCCAGGTTATTCAGCCTGTCATCAAGCTTTAAGCCTTCTCCGATTACAGCGCCGACCACCAAGCTAATGATGACGATTAAAAATTCATTACTTTTAAAGCCCATCTGAGCACCAAGTAAAAATACCGCAAGCCCAATTACCTTCATCACGGTCTCTTTTGTCGTTTCTGGGATTCGAGTAAAAAGCTTCCCAATCAAGGTGCCGAGAATAATGCATATTCCATTCACAATGGTTCCTAATAATACCACTTTTAAGCCTCTTTTCTTTTACTCTTTTCGAGACGCTGTTGATCTCTTCCATTATCAACACGCATTTTTAACATTTTCTATTTACAACTTCAAAAAAACAAACCACTTATCAGGTGGTCTGCTTTCATCTATTCTTATTCTGATTGTCCTAACAGTTCTAACAAACGATTCAGGTCATCCTCAGAGAAAAATTCAATTTCAATTTTCCCTTTGTTTTTGGTGCGCTTAATAAAAACTGAGGTGCCAAAACGTTCTCGCAAAATAGACTCCTGATCTTGAAGAAAAATATCCTTTTTCTCAGGCTCCTTCTTCGTTTCACGTGAAACACTCTCATTAAGCTGTTGAATGAATTGCTCGAGCTGTCGAACATTTAAATGCTCTTTTAACACTTTTTCTACCACAGGCTTTACTTTCTCTTTTCCTTTAAGGCCAAGTAGGGCACGGCCATGACCCATGGATAGCTTGCCATCATTCATTAGATCTTGGACAAACTTCGGAAGAGACAGGAGCCTAACATGGTTTGCAATATGAGGTCTACTTTTTCCAAGTCGGCTAGCTAGCTGCTCTTGAGTAAGTTCCAGCTTTGTCATCAATGACTGATAGGCAAAAGCTTCCTCAATAGGAGTAAGGTCCTCCCGCTGCAGGTTCTCAAGTAAGGCCAGTTCCATCATTTGTTGCTCTGTTAGGTTGCGGACCACCACAGGAACCTTAGTTAATTTTGCAGCTTTTGCTGCTCGATAGCGACGTTCCCCAACGACAATCTCAAAGCCTTTAATACTTTTTCGAACAATTATCGGCTGAAGAATCCCATGCTGTTTTATGGACTCTTTTAACTCTTCAATTGCTTCTGGTTCAAAGTATTTTCGTGGCTGATACGGATTGGGGCGAATATCCTTGATACTTACTTCTTGAACGGCTTCTTCCTTGGAAGCTTCAATGGATGGAAATAAAGCATTGATCCCTTTACCTAATCCTTTACCCATGTGTCACCACTTCCTTTGCTAGATCTAAATAAACTTCTGCTCCACGTGATTTTGGATCATAAATGATAATTGGCTCTCCATGGCTAGGTGCTTCACTAAGACGAACATTGCGGGGAATAATCGTCCGGTATACTTTATCCTGGAAATACTTTTTCACTTCTTCAATCACTTGGATTCCGAGGTTTGTTCTCGCATCCAGCATGGTTAATAAGACGCCGTCAATCATAAGGTCTTTATTTAAGTGCTTTTGCACAAGACGAACCGTATTTAAAAGCTGACTCAGCCCTTCAAGTGCATAGTATTCACACTGCACTGGGATCACAACGGCATCTGATGACGTTAAGGCATTGATCGTTAAAAGGCCCAGAGATGGCGGGCAATCTATAATTATGTAATCATAAAGATGCTTCACATCATCTAAAGCTCGCTTTAACCTAACCTCCCTGGAAATAGTTGGTACTAACTCTATTTCTGCCCCAGCGAGCTGAATCGTTGCCGGGATTATCGAAAGGTTTTCGACTTTAGTAGGAAGGATAGCCTTTTTCGCTTCCACATCCTCTACTAAAATATCATAAATACATTGATTCACTTCAGCTTTTTCCACACCCACACCACTTGTGGCATTTCCTTGTGGATCTACATCTACTAAAAGCACTTTTTTTCCTATATAGGCTAAACAAGCGCCGAGGTTAACCGATGTGGTTGTTTTACCAACTCCACCTTTTTGGTTAGCAATAGCAATAATTCTGCCCATGCTGTCACCTGCCTTCAAAAAAGAACATACTTTTACTCTATTTCTTCCTTATTTTATCACGAATTTACAGAAAGTTAACTTGTTTTTGATAATTAGGCTCTTTTCTAAAAGATTGTTGCTAGGAACGAGGAAAAAGTCGGCTCTAGGACTTTTTCTGCACGACAGCTACGTTGATTACGGAAGTATTTACTATAAGCTGAGCAACAAAGTTAGCGTAGACAGCCGATAAATAAAATCAAAGCGTAAGCGAAGAACGTTCGTCGGATATAAAGGAATCTTGTCGAAGAATGTTTCTCGGGAAATAAATAAGAAGAAAAACAAAAATCCGGATTTCTATTCCTTATACTAGATTACTAGCTTACAAGGAATGAAAAAGCCGGATTAACGGGATTTTTTATTTCTTTGGGATACGAATAGTAAATTGATAGTACTCTTCGGTTTCTTCTTCCTGGGAATCAAGCTTAATGCCACTGTCGTTTACCATCGTCAAGGATTGCCTTATGGTATTCATGGCGATTCGCATATCTTTACTGAATGCTTTGCGTTTTGGTTTAGGCTTTGGATTAGCGCTCTCTAGTATTCTCACGACGCGTTCTTCTGTTTGCTTTACATTTAACTGCTTTTCCAAAATTTCCGCTAACACGGCAACTTGCTTTTCTGGTTGCTTTAGTGGAATGAGCGCACGAGCATGGCGTTCGGTAATTTTCTTCTGCAAGAGAGCATCTTGAATTTCAGAAGGAAGTTTTAAAAGGCGCAGCTTGTTCGCTACCGTGGATTGGCCTTTTCCAAGTCTTTGGGCAAGGGCCTCCTGCGTTAAATTATGCAGTTCGAGTAATTTAGAGTAGGCAATGGCTTCCTCGATCGCGGAAAGCTCTTCACGCTGTAGGTTTTCAATTAGTGCAACAGATGCCGTCTCTGCATCATTAAATTCCTTCACAATGGCAGGGATACTCTCCCAGCCAAGCTTTTGTACTGCTCTCCAACGGCGCTCCCCGGCAATAATTTCATATTTGCTGTTTTCGAACTCACGAACAACGATAGGCTGAATGATGCCGTGTGTTCGGATGGTTTGTGATAGCTCTTCTATTTTTTCATCAACAAAAACCGTGCGGGGCTGGTATCTGTTTGGAACGATGTCTTTGACAGCAATTTTCATTATTTTTTCATGATCTGTTTTTTCTACTATTTCCTGTTCTTCCTTTTCCCCAATACCAAAAAAACGAGAGAACGGAGATTTCATAGTTCCACCACCTTATGGATAGAATCCCTATTTTCTAATTCGCTTTTCTTACGATAAAGTCCTTTTTTTGCCACCTAAAAATTTTTCATTCTAACGGCTGTTTGTTTGGTGTTCCTGGTTTTCGTGGGTATTTCTTTGGTGTTGCTTTTGTTTTTTGGATGATGAGAATATTTCTTTCGCTTTCTTCAATTGGGAGTAAGAAGGAGTGGATCGTTTCCATTTTTGCTCCCAGGATTTGCAGTGCTTTTTTGCCTTTTTCAAGTTCCTCGTTCGCTGCGGCTGCTTTCATTGGAATGAAGGTGCCGCCTGGCTTCACTAACGGTAAACAGAGCTCGCTTAAGACGGATAATCTCGCCACCGCTCTTGCAGTAACTAGATCATACTTTTCGCGATAGGCTGGGTTTTGTCCAAAGGTTTCTGCTCTGTCATGAACAAATTGAACATTGGTTAATCCAAGCTCTGAGGCAAGATGCTCCAAGAAGGTAATTCTTTTTTTCAAGGAATCTACGATGGTTACATGCAGATTCGGAAAGCAAATTTTAAGGGGAATGCTTGGGAAGCCTGCTCCAGCTCCAACATCACATACTGTTTGCTCTTTTGTTAGATCTACATAAAAGGCTGCGGTAATAGAGTCGTAAAAATGCTTTAAATAAACCTCTTCCTCTTTTGTAATAGCAGTAAGGTTCATCTTTTCATTCCACTCTACAAGCAGTCTGAAATATGTATCAAATTGAGAAAGCTGAGTAGGAGAAAGGTCAATGCCCTTCTCCTTCAGCATGGAAATAAATTGCTCTTTGTTCATGTTTTCGTATCCTTTCTGTCCTGTGGTTTACTCGTTGGATACTTTAGCAATGCGACCTTGTTCTAAATAGACAAGCAAAATGGATACATCGGCAGGATTTACACCTGAAATTCTTGATGCTTGTGCCACCGATAAAGGTCTAACCTCTTTCAACTTTTGTCGTGCTTCATTTGCTAACCCGTGAATATCATCGTAATCGATGTTCTCTGGTATCTTTTTGTTTTCCATTTTCTTTAAGCGCTCTACCTGTTGAAGAGATTTTTGAATATAGCCTTCGTATTTCACTTGAATTTCCACTTGTTCGGCAACATCTGCCGTAATTTCGTGTTCCGCTGGTACGACTTGACGGATATGCTCATAGTTCATTTCCGGACGCTTGAGAAGGTCTGCTGCACGGATCCCATCCTTCAGCTCGCTTCCACCAGCTTCTTTAATCATGGTCTGCACTTGTTCATTTGGTTTAATGATGATCGCTTGCAGACGTTCTTTTTCCGCTTCGATTTGCCTCTTTTTCTGTTCAAATCTTGCAAACCGCTCTGGAGAGATTAAGCCGATGTCATGCCCAAGCTCTGTTAAACGGAGATCCGCATTATCATGACGTAACAATAGGCGGTATTCCGCTCGAGAGGTTAGGAGACGGTACGGTTCATTCGTTCCTTTTGTGATAAGATCATCAATTAAGACACCGATGTAGGCATCCGAACGGCTTAAGATGACTTCTTCTTTACCAAGGGCACGTCTCCCTGCATTAATACCTGCCATCATCCCTTGACCCGCTGCTTCTTCATAGCCGGAGGTTCCGTTAATCTGACCTGCCGTGTAAAGGTTTTGCACTTTCTTCGTTTCAAGCGTTGGCCATAGTTGAGTCGGCACGATTGCATCATATTCAATGGCGTACCCGGCACGCATCATCCGAACATTCTCCAGACCCGGGATGGTCGTAAGAATTTTCCGCTGCACATCCTCTGGTAGACTGGTGGAAAGACCTTGAACATAAACCTCTTGTGTATTTCTTCCCTCTGGCTCTAAGAAGATCTGGTGTCTTGGTTTGTCGTTAAAACGGACCACCTTATCTTCAATAGAAGGACAATATCTTGGTCCTGTTCCTTTAATCATTCCAGAATACATTGGAGAGCGATGCAGATTATCATCAATAAGCTGATGGGTTTCTGCACTCGTATAGGTGAGCCAGCATGGTAGCTGGTCGGTGATATATTCGGTTGTTTCATAGGAGAAGGCACGCGGCACATCATCTCCTGGCTGAATTTCGGTTTTACTATAATCGATGGAAGCACTATTTACCCGTGGCGGTGTCCCAGTTTTGAATCGAACTAAATCAAAGCCTAGCTCTTCTAAATGCTCCGAGAGCGTAATGGATGGCTGTTGATTGTTAGGACCACTAGAGTATTGAAGCTCTCCTAAGATGATTTTCCCACGCAAGAACGTACCAGTAGTGATTACCACTGTTTTCGCATCATAACGAGCACCAGTTTGCGTGATAACCCCTCTGCACACATTATCTTCGACGACAAGCTTTTCTACCATGCCTTGAAGTAATGTAATATTCTCTTCATTTTCCAACGTTTTCTTCATTTCATGCTGATAGAGAAATTTGTCTGCTTGTGCTCGTAGTGCCCGAACTGCCGGACCTTTTCCGGTGTTAAGCATGCGCATTTGGATATGGGTTTTATCAATATTTCGTCCCATTTCTCCACCAAGGGCATCGATTTCCCGCACGACAATACCCTTTGCCGGGCCTCCAACAGATGGATTACACGGCATAAACGCTACCATATCAAGGTTAATGGTAACCATTAATGTATTTGCTCCTTGTCGAGCTGCAGCAAGGCCCGCTTCTACCCCGGCATGACCTGCTCCGATTACTATTACATCATAGGAACCTGCATGATATTCCATGTTTGTTCCCTCCTATTCTATTTACCTAAGCAAAATTGCGAGAACAGCTGGTCAATTAAACTTTCATGAACCGCATCCCCGATAACTTCCCCTAGTATTTCCCAAGTTCTTGTTAAATCTATTTGAACAATGTCTATTGGCACTCCGCTATGCATTCCTTCAATGGCATCTGCTAACGCCTGCTGTGCTTGCGTGATCAAGGCAATGTGTCGAGTATTCGAAACATAGGTTAAATCCCCTGCTTCTAGGTCACCTTGGAAGAACATCGAGGAAATCGCCTCTTCTAATTCGTCAATTCCTTGCTCCTCTTTTAAGCTGGTCGTGATAACGGTATGAGAGGAAGCTGCTTCTTTTACTGCATCAAGGTTAATTTGCTGCGGAAGGTCTGTTTTATTGATAATGACAATAACATCCATTCCTTTAACCGCTTCAAACAATTGCTTGTCCTCTTGAGAAAACTCTTCATTGTAGTTTAATACAAGCAAAATCAGGTCCGCTTTTTTCAATACTTCCCTCGACTTTTCGACGCCAATTCGCTCGACAATATCCTCTGTTTCCCGAATACCAGCCGTATCAACAAGTCTAAGTGGTACTCCTCTAACACTGACGTATTCTTCAATCACATCACGTGTGGTGCCTGGAATATCTGTGACAATTGCTTTGTTTTCATGCACCAAGCTGTTTAAAAGCGAGGATTTTCCCACGTTTGGTCTTCCAATAATGACCGTGGAAAGTCCTTCTCTTAATATCTTACCCTGTTGAGAGGTTTGTAATAGCTTTTCGAGCTCTACTTTTACATAAGAGGACTTTTCTAATAGTAGCTGATGGGTCATTTCCTCCACATCGTCATATTCAGGATAATCAATATTCACTTCTACATGTGCGAGCGTTTCTAGGATTTCCTGACGAAGCTTTTGGATTAAACGTGATAACCGTCCTTCCATTTGACCTAGAGCAACGTTCATGGCTCTGTCGGTTTTTGCTCGAATTAAATCCATAACCGCCTCTGCTTGAGAAAGGTCGATTCGTCCATTTAAAAAAGCCCTTTTCGTAAACTCACCAGGCTCTGCTAAGCGTGCTCCTCGGCTTAAAACTAGCTGAAGTAATTTGTTGACGGAAACTAGCCCACCATGGCAGTTAATTTCCACTACATCTTCTCTTGTGAAGGTCTTTGGTCCTCTCATAACAGAAACCATCACTTCTTCTATAGTTTTTCCGGATGACGGATCCACGATATGACCGTAGTGAATTGTATGAGAGGTAGCATCTGACATTTTTTTTGATGAGGGAGTTTGGAAGATTTCATCGATAATTCGGAAGGCTTCCTCCCCACTTAGTCTTACAATAGCAATTGCTCCTTCCCCCATCGGTGTGGAAATCGCAGCAATTGTATCGAACTCATACATTTCATTCACCTCCATTTTTTCAAAAAATTCATCTATTGAACTGAGCATTATGTCTGTTTTTATAACTAATTAAGGTTAGCATAATTTTAGTTTGTTTGAAAGTATTGCTGTTCGACAGTTATCCACAAATTATTTCCCGTCCAGTCTTTTTCTTTGTTTTTATTCTAACTTATCCACATGTGAATAACAATAAAACTCTCCCTCTTCTTTTTTCTATATCAAAATGTATAGCTGGAATACTATCTTAAGAAAGGTTGGAGCTTAATCACCGCTGATGATTTCCGCAAATGGCTTGCTTTCCGCGGGGCGGCGTGAAGCTTCCTCGGCTATGCCTGCGGGGTCTCCACCCTGCCGCTCTTTCCCCGCAGGAGTCGGCGCCTTTGCTCCAATCATCAGCTTAAAAGTGCATTCTAATCAAACAATCACCATTAACTCAGCTCTTCACAGGCAAACAAGTGGCCTAAGTAGATAACATATTCTAAGGTCAAAGGAAAGTTGGAATGGTCAATTTAAAATACATAAAAAGACTAAAGGACGCGACTCCAATAATTGTTTTGATTTTTTCTTACATCATAATAAGGAAGTGTACCGATTAGAGGGTTTTCAATTTGAATAAGTGGCATTTGGAGGCTTAAATATCTAAAGAAGTTTCTAGCTGGTGATTGGAGCAAAAGGCGTAGACTCCCGCGGGAATGAAGCGATTGACTGTAGACCCCACAGGGCAAAGCCTGAGGAGGCTCCAGCATCGCCCCGCAGGACGCGGAGCCATTTTGCGGAAATTACCAGCGTCTTTACACCCAGTTAACAAAAAAAGAACTGTTCAGAAAGTCAACTAATTAATGACTTTCTAAACAGCTCCTTTAGCTACTTTATTTTACTTTGTTTAGCATTGCTTTTTTTGGAGTTATGACGAGGGAGCGGTTTGGTTCTTTGCCGACGGAATAGGTTTCTACATCCGAATAGGATGAAAGAATGGCGTGCATGATTTTCCGTTCGAACGAAGGCATTGGCTCTAGATGCACATCTTGCTTCGTTTTAAGCGCTTTTTGTGCCAGGCGTTCTGCAAGTTGCTCCAAAGTCTCTCTTCTTTTTTCCCGATACCCCTCTGCATCGATCGTGACGGATAGATATTGATCGGAATAACGGTTAGCAACGATTTGTGTTAAATATTGCAGGGAGTTAAGGGTTTGTCCTCTTTTGCCAATGACAAGTGCCGTCTTCTCTCCACTGATGCCCATGAAAATGTTGCGGCCATCGACTTTGACATCAAGCTCCGCGACAATATTCATTTCAGTTAGAACTTTTTTAAGGAAATTCGTTGATTCTTCTACAGGGTCTTGCTTCAATTTGACAGTAACGATATACGGTTTAGAGCCAAACAATCCGAAGAGCCCTTTTTTGCCTTCCTCAACGATAGTAATTTCTGCACGGTCTTTTGATGTGTTTAGTTGAGCTAAAGCAGATTGAACGGCTTCCTCGACTGTTGGACCAGTTGCAGTTATTTCTTTCACTTTTTCGTTCCTCCTGCAGTTCCAGCAGCTGCTTCTTTCGCTTTTCTCAGCTCTGGTCCTTTAATAAAGTATGTTTGCACAATCATAAAGATATTACCGACTACCCAGTATAGGGAAAGTGCTGCTGGGAAGTTAATTGCAAATACGACGATCATAATTGGCATAATCCAAAGCATCATCACCATTTGCGGGTTGTTATCCATACCAGCCATCATGATCTTTTGCTGAATGAATGTTGTGATACCAGCAATTACAGGTAATAGGAAGAATGGATCTGGATCGCCAAGGTCAAACCATAAGAAATTGTGGTTCGCAATCTCTGTTGTACGAGTAATCGCATGGAAGAACCCGATTAATATTGGCATTTGAATAAGTAATGGGAAACATCCCGCTAAAGGATTTACTCCATGCTTTTGGAATAGTCCCATTGTTTCTTGTTGGAGCTTTTGCTGTGTTTTTTGATCTTTAGAGCTATATTTTTCACGAAGAGCTTTCATCTCAGGTTGTAGTGCCTGCATTGCTTTGGCATTCTTCGTTTGTTTAATCATTAATGGAAGGATCGCAAATCTAATTAAAAGCGTAACAATAATAATAGATAAACCATAGTCATCATTTAACAAGTTCGCAAAGTACGTTATTAGCCAAGAAAGTGGATAAACCACGTATTCGTTCCAGAAGCCTTCGCTTTCTTTCGTAATTGGCTGGTTGATTTCTGTACAGCCTGTAAGAAAGACTACAAGTCCGATGAGGGCCATCAGTAGCCATATTCGATTCTTCAACCTCTTTTTCCTCCTTTTTTCCACAAAAAAAATAATTCTTATGCTCATTTCTAGAAGATTACTTTTTTAACCTTAATGACAAAAAATTTTGCCACCATTTTTAATCTATCACAACGAAAAGAGCACGACAGCAACGTTGTTTACAGGTTTTTTTAGATACGCCGAAGTAACATTGTTGCGAAAATAGTCCATTCCTATTATATCCTATCACTTTTGCCAAGCAAATTGAATATATGTCACACTTCCAACACATTTACGCTTACTTTGATAGTGGCGGAAGTCTTTTCAACACATGTTGCAAGCTTTTCGTTATTTCTTCTAAGCTCATTTCTGTTGTAGGCTTTCGGGCAATAATCACCAAATCCACCCCAGCAGGTATTTTATCCTTCGATGCATGAACAGCTTCCCTTATTAGTCGCTTGATGCGGTTTCTCATCACAGCATTTCCTATCTTTTTGCTAACAGAAAGCCCAATCCTATATGTATCTTGTTCTTCCTTTTTCACCGCATAGACAACAAATTGCCGGTTTGCCATTGATTTTCCTTTTCGGAACACATGTTGGAAGTCTGTATTCTTTTTAATTCGCTGCTCTTTCCTCACCATGTGCCTCCTCCTGTTTTACATAAAAATAGAGCTTCTACTCCATTCTTTCTAACTTTAAACAAAAAAATAACCGAAATATGAACAAAAGTGCAATGCGCCCGTTTTGCTAGTCGCTGGCGCATGGAACTGGACGCAACTACTTTTGAACCAATAATTCACTATATTTTTCTATTTACATTCCTTAACTATAAAAAAGACCACTGACATTCAGTGGTCTTATGCTGATAATACTTTTCTTCCTTTACGACGGCGACGAGCAAGAACTTTACGGCCGTTTGCAGAGCTCATGCGCTCACGGAAACCGTGGACTTTGCTGCGTTTACGCTTATTTGGTTGAAACGTTCTTTTCATTACTATGACACCTCCCTGAGGATACCCTTCAATTGTGAGTGAAAAACACCGCTATATGATCGTTAGGACATTTATAAGACGTTTTTCAGCACTTCTTCTTGGAAAGTCTTGCTTTCCTATCTAAAACAATATTCTACAGACAGTCTTTATAATTATAGAGAATATACTATCGGAATGTCAACTTCCCATTAGTTAGTATAAATTCCCACGGCTCACAAAGCAACCCTTATTTTTTGGTTCCTAAAAGACGCAGTAGAATTCCGCACGAGGCTAAGCTTATGCAAGGACTAATGTTAGAGCCTCCACTGGAAGTTGTGGACAGCAAGAAAAAATTATGGAAAAAGCTTGTTTATGACTTTTTTATCAGCATTTTGCGCTCCATGAGCAAACTTTTTGGGTAAACTGGCATTTTTGATGTGCTTGGCGATTGTGTTGGCGTGCTTTTCGTGTAACTAGCGGTGCTGCGTAGCAATATATTGTCCGTCTCTTCATATTTATTGTCCAACTTACATTATTATTGGCCATTCGACAAGCACTGAAAAATTTCTCCCCTTCCTCTTTTTCAATCAACCCGCTAAAAACCTTTGATCTCTATTTACATTCCACTAATGACATTTCACCAATGAGAAACCGAACCTTTTGATGGATCACCATCTTGTTAGACAGAAATTCTCTAATCTTCCATAAAAAAATGCATGAAGGTTTTTTGGAGGGTGTGAATAACTTTTTTCGAGTTTTTTCGTCATCCACAACAGTTATCGACAAGGTTTACACAGTATCTTGTGTTGTGGAAAACTTTTCTCCACAAGTTGTTGTGATTGTGGATAATACGAAAAAGCAATTGCAACATAAGGTTTTTTTTGATATTATATTTGTGTTTTCACTCTGTATAAACCTGTAGTCAAAAAGTGGTTGTCCACAGATTGTGGATAAGATGTGGATAGTTATCCAAGGGTGTGTGTAAGTATTTGTCCACAGGGGTGGTTTTTTGTCGAAAACTACTTTTCTACTATATTATATCTTTTACACAGTATACACATGAATAAACATACAACAGGTGTTTTTCTAACAAAGAGTTTGTTGAACAAAACTTGTACAGATAAGCACTTTTTTTTATTTACTTACAGAAAGAAAGGGGGATCTAGA